>NZ_FYBH01000326.1 GCF_900185595.1 Calothrix rhizosoleniae SC01 | reverse complement strand
AACTGGGTACAAATAGCAAATTTTCTGGGGAAACTCTTAAGTAAACCTTGGCTTCATCTTTATCCACAGTGATAAAACGGCTAAACTTAGCCATTTCACAATTGTCAATCCTCACGGTTGGGTCAGCAAGATCGTAGAGAAAACCTTTGAAGTTTCTCACTTGCCCATTTTGACTGAGGTGTGTAATGAGCCGCCTAAATAACTTGGGATAAATACAATATTTATCGGTAATTATATTGAGGTTATCTGGATCAGGTATTGTCACTCCTGATGTAGTGGCATCATTAGACCATAAACCCTTTCCCCTTAAATTAGCCTCAACACAAGTATTAGAGATTGCATCACGCAAGTCAGGATAAAGTGGTGCGTAAAAGGTAGGATAAACCAGTCCGGCTTGGGCTAAGATGTAGTTCACACTGGCTCTGAGGAGTTGCTGATCTAGGAAAAAATCATCCTTACCATCTTCAATGGTTGATTCTCCAGCAAATACGAATGCAATTACCCGATTAAATGAATCTATTCCATTGGTGGCAATATATCCTGATGTCCCATCTGGGGCACTCACAACTCTGTTTCCTCTCCACACAACTGCTGTGGGGTCAATTCCAATGGAACTTAGCATCAAATCGCGGGCTTGATTAGCAAAATTGAGTGGTTGATGATACTCAGGTAGCCAAGGTTTTCCACGATAATGAGTTTCTAATGCATCAATGGCTTCAAAACGGATGGAGACATCACCATTGGTGTTAATTCGAGGAACACGTTTGCCGGTTAATTTTAACCAGTGTCCTTGGTCAAATGGTCGGAAGGAAACTGTGTCACCATCAGGACTTTTGCCAACGATATGGAATGTACCTTTGACAATTAAATACGGCATTTTACTAAGTAGACAATATTTATTATCACAATTTTGAATTTTGGATTGACCCCACTGAATAAATCCAGGATCTTGTATCCTTTTATTCTTCGGTCAATTACTTTAGTGATCAAAGGTTAAATAAGTATTAACTTCAGGTTAATATTTGAGATTAATTCCTGCTCACATGAGACTATTGTTTAATATGACTTAAATGACGCTTTTTAAACTCGAACTTAAGTGAAATAATATCTCAATACAGTCAACTTCCCAAGTGCGATCGCAAATATAGCACTACGCAGTTACATTAGGACATTGTTGAAGGTCCAAACCTATGAACAGCAAACTTATTACTTGCGCGTAGCGCTATAAATCCCCAAACTACACAAAATAATTTTCATGTCAATGAGCAAATCTTGCATACAATGAGTCAAAATATAGTACATGAACTTTTGTGAAGGCGAGGAGTAGGGGATGTACATCGTACAGATTGCTTCGGAGTGCGCTCCTGTAATCAAGGCTGGGGGCTTAGGCGATGTAGTTTATGGACTCAGCCGTCAATTGGAGCTACAGGGAAATTGTGTTGAGATAATTCTACCCAAGTATGATTGTATGCGCTACGACCATATTTGGGGATTACATGATGCTTACCGTGATTTGTGGGTGCCCTGGTATGGTGGAACAATTCACTGTTCTGTTTACTGTGGTTGGGTTCATGGCAGATTATGTTTCTTTATTGAGCCCCATTCTGGAGATAATTTCTTTAATCGGGGTTGCTATTACGGTTGTAATGATGACAATATGCGTTTTGCTTTCTTTAGTAAAGCAGCGATGGAATTTTTACTCCAAAGTAATAAACGTCCAGATATAATCCATTGTCATGATTGGCAAACAGGTTTATTACCAGTCATGCTATATGAAATGTATCAGTATCATGGTATGGGGAACCAAAGGATTTGTTACACCATCCATAACTTTAAGCATCAAGGTATAGGTGGTGTAGATGTGCTGTGGGGTACTGGTCTACACAACGAATCATACTACTTTCAATACAATAAACTACAGGATAATTTCAATCCCTTTGCTTTAAACTTTATGAAGGGTGGCATTACCTACTCCAATGCAGTTACTACCGTTTCACCCAATCATGCTTGGGAAGCTCACTATACTGATGTAGGTTGTGGTTTAGGACATACCATACATTTACACCAACAGAAGTTTAAAGGTGTGCTTAATGGCATCGATTATGAGTTTTGGAATCCTGAATCAGATCGCTATATTCCCTATCACTACAGTAAAACAGATTTCGACCAGAAACTATATAACAAAAAGGCTTTACGGGAAAAACTGTTACTAGGAGAGAGCGAAAAACCCATAATTGCCTACATTGGTAGATTAGATAATCAAAAGGGCGTACACCTAGTTCACCATGCCATGTATTATGCTCTCAGTAGAGGAGCCCAGTTTATCTTGCTAGGTTCTGCCACTGAAGCGGGAATTAATTCTCATTTTTGGCATGAAAAACATCACTTAAACAATAATCCTGATGTTCATTTAGAAATTGGCTTCAATGAAGAACTATCCCACCTGATATATGCTGGGGCAGATATGATGGTAGTACCCAGTAATTATGAACCCTGCGGTTTAACCCAGATGATTAGTTTGAATTACGGAACTGTGCCGATTGTCCGGGGAGTTGGTGGATTGGTAAATACCGTATTTGACCGTGATTATAACGAAGAAAAACCACCAGAAGAACGCAATGGCTATGTGTTCTATCAAACAGATTTCAATGCTTTAGAATCTGCAATGGATCGAGCTATTGGTTTATGGTATGTATATCCGAAAGAATTCCGCAAATTAGCCTTACAAGGTATGCAATATGACTACTCTTGGAATAATCCGGCTAAGGAATACATGGAGATTTACGAGAATATTCGCCATAAATAAAATCTAGCTGTCATGCAATTTTGGATTTTGAATTTTGGATTTCTTCCACGGATAAATCCAGGTACTTGTACCATCAAGGAATTACTGCTCGTGAAAGTTTAGAAGCCAAGGAGTATTTATGCTCTTGGCTTTTTATTTAATAGGTAATTAATTATCGAATCGAAAATTCCCAAGTTTTTAAGATATTCTGGAGTAAACTAGCCAATAAAGCGCGGTGAATTATGGTTGTGAAGTTGCAACGACCAATCTTAGTAGGAGGATTGGCACTCTCATTTTCCTTGTGGATATTACAAAGCTGGTACGATTCCATTGTGCAAGTGGGCGAATTTAGCATTTTGAGTCTTGTGGTAGTTAGTGGTGGTTTGTGGTTGTGGAAACGCAAACACCCCAAAACTGATGATGTCACAGAGACTTTACCAAGCGATCGCCAAACTGTAGAAAATGCCATATTTAAAGCAGAAGTTGTTATTAATCGCTTGCAGCAAGAAGCCGAGAATATGGTTGAGGAATCCTACCTCACATCTGTAAAAGCACAAATTCCTCAGTTACACACTGAGTTAGCTCGACAACACATTAACTTAGCTGTTACAGGTGGTAAGTCAGTAGGAAAAACCACCTTAATTCAGGCTTTAGAATCCAAATGGCAGCAAGAAAATGGCAAACAGGTAATATACCAAGAAACACAATCCTTATTTGTAGAAGGATCAGCAACATCAGATGTAACCATTTTAGCCAATGCTAATGCTGCTGATTTCGTCCTATTTCTCGCAAATGGGGATTTAACGGATACAGAATTTCAAACTCTACAGCAGCTAAAAGCCCCACAGCAAAGACTGATGCTGGTTTTTAACAAACAAGATCAATATTTGCCAGAGGAACGGGCTAGCATATTACAGTCCCTACAACAACGGATCCCTTGTCCAGTGGTTGCAGCCGCACCATCTCCCTTACCAATCAAAGTCCGCAAACACCATGATGATGGCTCTGTGCAAGAATGGATGGAACAACCAGCACCAGAGATTCAGCAATTAACCCAGCAATTAGGGGACATTATTGCCCAGAGAGGACAGCAACTGGTATGGGCAAGTACCATGAGAAAAGCCATATTGTTGCAAACTGAAGCTAAAGATTGCTTGAATAGGATTAGATGCGATCGCGCCCAGCCCATCATAGAACAATATCAGTGGATAGCCGCCGCAGCTGCCTTTGCCAATCCCATTCCCATACTTGATGTTGTGGCAACAGCAGCCATCAGTGGTCAAATGGTAGTAGATTTGGGTGGTATTTATCAACAGAAATTCTCCCTGGAACAAGCGAAAACCGTAGCTGGGGAAATGGGAGGTTTGATGTTGAAACTCGGTTTAGTAGAACTTTCAACTAAGGCGATTACCACCGTACTCAAAACCAATGCCATTACATTCGTTGCAGGTGGTTTAGCAGAAGGATTAAGCGCAGCATATCTCACCCGATTAGCAGGTTTAAGTTTAGTGGAATATTTCCAACAGCAAGAAGTCGCTGTAAATACTGATGCAGGCTTAAATATTGATAAGTTACGACAAACTTTGCAAAATGTATTCCAACAAAACCAGCAGGTTGCATTTATGCAAAGTTTTGTTAAACAAGGGGTGAAGCGTTTATTACCAGAAGCCTCTGAGGAGGGAATAATAGCAGTAGAAAATGCAGTGGGATAGTTGGAATTTATCGGGAGAAATACAAGAAATATGTTTAAGTCCAGTAATTGGAGAATTGATTTTTTGGATTTCTCCCACACCTTGGAAAATCACTAGTGACTGATAACTGATAACTGATAACTGATAACTGAAATGACAAGGGCGTAAGCATTACACATCTAAAATAGATTTTAATTTAGATCATATTCAAACAAAAAGACTAAAAATAAGTAAGTCGGCACAATAAAACCAAACTATGTGGAGAAAAGTAAATAAGGCTAAAACCCTTTTTCCCCCTGCTCCCTGCCCCCTGCCCCCTGTCTTATCCAAACGATAATTTTTTACGCCTACCTACTTATATAATTTAATCTACCCAAAACAACTTAAAATTTCGTAAAATTTAGTCATAAATTTCATTAACGCAATATATAAAAAATAATGGCAGGGGACTATCCAGATATTGATATTACACCACTTATAGATCATGCCCTGCTAAACCCAACAGCCACACCAGAGCAAGTCAAACAATGGTGTGCAGAAGCAGACAGATTTAATTTTGCCGCAGTTTGTATTTATCCCATCCATGTCAAACAAGCAGCAGAGCTGCTTCATGGCAAACAGCCTCAAGTTTGTACAGTAATTGGTTTTCCCAGTGGAGCTACAACTTCCACCGTCAAACTCTATGAGGCACAAGAAGCAGTGGAAAATGGGGCTACGGAGCTAGATGTAGTCATTAATTTGGGGTGGTTGAAAACTGGTAAAACCAGCGAAATCCATCGGGAAATAGCAGACATTTGCCAAGAAACAGGGAAAACAGTCAAAGTAATTTTGGAAACTAGTCTGTTGACTGATGGGGAAAAAAAGCTAGCAGCAGAAATAAGTATGGATGCAGGAGCAGCATTTATCAAAACTAGTACAGGTTGGTATGGTGGCGCTACGGTTGCTGATGTAACCTTGCTCAAAACTGTGGTCAAAGACACCATAGGTATTAAAGCTTCTGGGGGTATTCGTACTATCCAGCAAGCCTTCGACTTGATTATGGCTGGTGCTACCAGATTAGGCACATCTCGCAGTGTAGATTTGCTCCATCAACGCGATACCCTAGGAAAGGGAGAGTAGTCATTTAAGTTGTTAATAACAACACAAAATTGGCGATCAATGACCAATTACAAATAACGAATGGGTAAAACGTATAAAGTCACTGGAATTAATCTTAAAACTCAGGTATTTGGTGAGTCAGATCGGATTGTCACAATTTTGACCCCAGAATTAGGTCTGATTCGTGTTATTGCTCCAGGAGCGCGTAAGCCTCTTTCTAGGCTAGGGGGTAGGAGCGGTATGTTTGTGGTGAATGAATTACTAATTGCTAAAGGGCGATCGCTTGATAGAATTACCCAAGCACAAACTATTACATCTTATCCAGGTTTAGCTAAGAACTTAGGGAAATTAGCAGCCAGTCAGTATTTAGCCGAGATGGTTTTGTTACAGGCATTAAGCGAACAACCTCAAATAGAACTGTATGAGTTAATTAATGCTCATCTTAGCCGTTTGCAAGGACTATCTGATGATGAATCCTCAGGAGTATTAGCTTATTTAGATCATGGTATATTTCAATTACTAGCCTTTGCCGGACTTACACCCCAAGTACAAGCTTGTTGTCTTACCCAGCGTCCATTAATACCAGAATTTACGAATCCTTACTGGCGAGTAGGATTTAGTATCAATTCTGGAGGTACTATTTGTCTACAAGCATGGGAAAATTTAAAGAAACAGGCCTCAAAACAAATGACAAAAGTGGCAATGGAATCAGGAGGAAATTATGGCCCTATCTCTGCAAATGAGTCTAATCACCTTGACTATGAAACCATTTTCCATCTGACAGAAATACCCAAACTTTCCCATCATCTCAATGCCCAGCAACTTGCCAAACTCCAACAATTGCGGCAACCAGAGATAATAGTAAAAAATACAGCCAGAGATGATAGCTGGTTATTTGTAGAAAAAGTTTTACGTCAATATGCTCAGTACCATTTTGGTCGTCCCATTCGTTCTGCTGTCTTAATAGATTCTTATTTTGCCCCTAAATTATGATCCAACCCCCAGAGCTAAATAACAACAACCTGCCGCGATTGCCCAGCAAACACTCAAATCAAATTGACAGTTCCAATTCTCAAACTACAAATTACCTGCATTTATTTCCCACAAACACCTCTAATAGCATCCAAAATCCAGATATTTCTCCTGAAGAGATTTCTCCCGATCTTACTAATACTTTATTAGAGAACCAAGAGCTGGGAGATATTTCTAGCCAGGAAGAATATCAAACAGAAGAAATATCCCCATCGAATGAAGATAGCAATGGTGATGTACCCGGAGATATTACACCAAACTCCAGTCATGGAAAAACACCAGATATAAATGCTAAAAACGGCAATGAGAAAATTACATCAACTAGTTTGCCAGAAAAAGGATTTTTGCCAGTTCTGAGAAATCCTAATTTCCTTGCACTTTGGGGAGGACAAGTTTTTTGCCAGCTGGCAGATAAGGTGTATTTAGTGTTGATGATTGCCTTAATTAACAATCAATTTCAATCAGGGGGACAAACTATTAGTGGGTGGGTGTCAGCACTGATGATTGCCTTTACAATACCTGCTGTTCTCTTTGGCTCAGTGGCTGGGGTATTTGTGGATAGGTGGTCAAAAAAAGCAGTACTGGTGGCAACAAATATATGGCGAGGAATTTTGGTTTTGGCAATTCCTTCATTGTTGTGGTTAACACATGATTGGCAACCTGTCGGGTTATTACCAGTGGGTTTTGTGATGATTTTGGCAGTCACTTTTTTAGTTTCTACCTTAACTCAATTTTTTGCCCCCGCAGAACAGGCGACAATTCCTTTAATCGTAGAAGAACATCACCTACTATCAGCCAACTCATTATATACAACCACAATGATGGCATCCATAATCATTGGTTTTGCCATTGGGGAACCCGTATTAGCTGCCGCCGATAACCTGTGGTCAATAATTGGTGGTAGTGGGGAGTTAGGCAAAGAAATTATTGTGGGTGGTAGTTATGCGATCGCAGGACTAGTTTTACTACTTTTAAATACCCAGGAAGAGGTAAAAATTAAGACCGAAACAGAACCACATGTTTTTGCCGATCTCCGTGATGGTTGGCGCTATCTCAAAACTAATGTCAGCATCCGTAATGCCCTAATTCAACTCACCATCCTCTTTTCTGTCTTCGCAGCTTTAACCGTATTAGCGGTACGCATAGCAGAAGTAATTCCTAGTTTAAAAGCAGAACAATTTGGCTTTTTGTTAGCAGCAGGTGGTGTTGGTATTGCCCTGGGAGCAGCCATTCTCGGTCAATTTGGTGAGCGCTTTTCCCATACTCGCTTAAGCTTATTCGGCTGTGTTGCCATGACCTTATCCCTAGTGGGACTATCATTATTAAGCCAACAAGTCTGGGTCATTATTATGTTAGTCGCCTTACTAGGATTAGGAGGAGCATTGGTAGGAATTCCCATGCAAACAACTATTCAAATGGAAACTCCTTCAGAAATGCGAGGTAAAGTTTTTGGATTGCAAAACAATGTAGTTAATATTGCCCTTTCATTACCTCTAGCATTAGTAGGAATAGTTGAAAGTTTAATTGGATTAAAGGCTATTTTTTTAGCATTAGCCTTCTTAGTATTGTCAGGGAGACTATTTACTTGGTATAACTCCCATAGTTAATTATCAACTAAAATACAAATAATTACGAATGTATGCAATACCGTTTGCAGAAAATTAGCTCCGCTTTATGCTAAGATTAATTTATCAATAAACCATTATCTCTCTAAATTAAGGAGAGAAAAGAAATTTAAATAACTATGTTGCCATCCTATACTATTGAATTTTAATTCAGTAGATTAATAAAAATATTGAATGTTATCAAGAAACAAACCACAATATAATCAAGATAATTACTGTTTAAATTAACTTATAAATTTATATTTAAGTGGGTTATAGCAGCTTTTATTGATCAATAAATCATCAGTATATGACATGTGATTATGTTTAAAATATAACACTCATGCATAGCAAGCCGACTCAAATTATCCCACTTTCCGAGTAAACAAAGTTCAGAATGCATATAGCCTGGATTGGAAAAAAGTCACCTTTTTGTGGCAATGTCACCTACAGTCGAGAAATTACGAATTCTCTGCTCGACAGAGGACATCAAGTTAGCTTTCTTCACTTCGCCCAAGAAGAATCCCAAGTAGATAACTGGCCCAATTGTCCGGAAGTGTCCCTACCATTCATATATAAATCTCAGGTATACACTATCCCCACATTGAAAGCGACTAAGGTATTAACCCAGTCCCTACGTAATCTTAAGCCAGATATAGTCCACGCATCTTTGACTCTGTCTCCCCTAGACTTTATACTCCCAGAGATTTGTGAAGAACTGAATATTCCTTTAATTGCCACTTTCCACACACCATTTGCGAAAGGGGCAAAACTAGTATCAGGAACCCAGTTTTTAGCTTATCAACTTTACGCGCCCTTTTTAGGTAATTATGATCGGGTGATCGTCTTTTCCCAAATTCAAAGAGAGCTGCTAGCCCGTTTGAGCGTACCGGAACCAAAAATTGCTGTTATCCCCAATGGTGTGAATGCCATCAAATATTCTCCCGGTATTTCCAATATTAAAGCAGAATTTCAAGCAGAACGCTTGTTTGTTTACCAAGGAAGAATTTCACCAGAAAAAAACGTGGAGTCTTTACTACGTGCCTGGAAACATGCAGAAATGTCTGAAGGCAGTAAACTGCTGGTAGTTGGCAATGGCCCCTTAAAGCCTTCCTTAGAAACTTTTTATGGTTCAGAGCATGGGGTAATTTGGTTAGGATTTATTGCTGATGAGAATCGACGCATCGAAATATTACGGGGAACAGATGTATTTATTTTACCTTCACTCGTGGAAGGATTATCCCTATCTCTATTAGAAGCAATGGCTTGTGGTATAGCCTGTTTAGCCACTAATGTGGGTGCTGATGGAGAAGTATTAGAACATGGTGCTGGTGTAGTTTTGGATACTAGAACCACGCGATCGCAACTCAGAACCCTATTACCTTTATTCCAGGATCATCCAGAAATTACTACCTTATTGGGACAAAAAGCCAGACAAAGGGTAATTGAACGCTATACTCTCAGCAATAATATTACTCAGTTGGAAATGCTTTATGAAGAAGTTTTAGGTAAGCAACAAGTTCAGTTAACTAAAGGAGCTTAATTAAGTAATAAGTAATAAGTAAGCTATTGCGGTGAATCACTTATCATTTGTTACTTAGGGTCTGCTGAATAACTGAAAAATATTGATTTATCAATGCTTTGAGGCTATTTCATTGGGGAAGGGCATGCAAAGAAATTAGGATTTTAGGTTTAAAATCCTTGCATCTGTTATTTTGGATGGCAAAAAGAATAGGAATAAAGAGGCTGGAACTACTCTACTCCCTACTCCCACCAAAAGACTTATTACTTGCGGGTAGCGCTATAACTTTCCCTTTGCGGTACTAGCTTTGTTAACAACAATTTCGCCTAACCGATTAATTTTTAATTGCTTATGAGGAAAAGCCTTTCTATTCAAGTAACGCAATAATCCCACAGTCCGAAAATATTGGTCGATATAAGGTGTGCCTCTACGAGTCATCCGTACAGGTATAATTTTACCGCCAACTAAATTGCCCCACTGATTCAGCTTAACCTCTAAAATCATCGAATAACCAGCTTGTGCCCTTGTAGATAAAGTCCGGTATCCTAAAAAATTCCCCAAAGAATAGGCAATGAGCTTGTCCTGATAAATCTCCATTGCTCTGGGTACATGGGGCCCATGTCCAAGGATTAAATCTGCTCCCGCATCAATCATAGTTCTAGCAAACTTAATGCTATTACCCCGATTTTCTCCATAAAAATACTCAGTTTTATTCTTCACATACAGTGCTTTGGTTCCTTCTGCTCCTACATGCATAGATACAACCACAATATTTGCCCTACTTTTTGCTTCTTTCACCAAAGCTGAAGCAGCTTGTAAATCGTGGATGGAATTGTACCTTTTGTAAGGAGCAAAACCAATCATGGCAACAGTTATATTTTTCTTATCTAAAAAAAGAATTTGATTTTTATGACCAACTGTTTGAATACCAGAATTGGCAAAGTTTCGCATTGTATCCCGAAATCCTACCTTACCAAAATCGAAGGCATGATTGTTAGCGATGTTGAGTACATCAAAACCCACATCAGCAAATAATTTGGCATAGCCTGGTGGAGAACGAAAAGCAAATACTTTTTTTCTGCTTATATTTTTAGGACTATAGGGATGGGTAGTCAGAGTACTTTCAAAGTTACCAAATAATAAATCGGCTCTTTTTAAATATTTCCTAACAGATGGTCGAATCAAGCGATTTTTATTACGAGGAAGTCTGTAATTAGGAAAATTAGTTCCTGGAATTATATCTCCAACTGCTTGGATATTGATAGTTTTTTCAAAATTAGGTTCGGGGACGAAAGGGGGTAACTTATGGAAATCTGGGAATGATTTGGAAGCTTTAGCTAATTTACTATTATTAGTGCTTGCATGAGATGGTTGCAATTGACCAAAACGGATAAAAAATCCGATGCCAATGCCCACAGAAAAGCAACAACTGACAAAAATGAAAAATAGGAACCTTTTTAATTGCTGATTAATCATGAATGCACTCCTCATACCATTTTAGATTTTGGATTTTGGATTTCGGATTGAGAATCACCTTCTGTATTTGTGTTCTAACAATCTATTTATCCCAGTCTTTTTGCAAATTGGTATTAGATTCTGGAGTTATTCTACATTAGAAAACAATCTTTATTGGTCATTAGTACCTTTATTCACATTTTGCACCACAAGATTAACGTGGCAAAATAATTATTTATCTTGCTCCAGCTAGTTTAAGAGAAAGATTGAAATTCTAGGCAGAGGAATTTATAGCACTACGCACAAGTAATAAGTAATAATATCAATTCAAATAATGTTGCAACATACAAATTATTCGTAAAGGCACGGCACCAGTAAGATACTTTTATATATTTAAAGATTGACCGATGCCCTGCCCCTACCCATCTTTACCATTCTTGTTTCAAAATGGTATATATAAGGTTAAAACTCCCCAGCTAAAGCATCAACACAACGTTCGCACAGTAGGGGATGCTCTGATGATTCTCCCACATGGGTGGAGTAATTCCAACAGCGATCGCATTTTTTCCCTTCTGCTTTGACAACTTCAATTTCTGTTTTGTCAGGATCAACATCAAGCAAATCAGTCAATGGAGACTCCAGTAGTTCAACTTGAGAAGCTATAAATAGATAACGTAATTCATCTACTCCATTACTTTTTGCAGCTGAACTATGAGAATTGGGATTCAGATTTTGTAAACGTTGACGCAATTTCTCATCACCAACATAAAGTTTTATCTTGGCTTCTAGAGAAGAGCCGATAACCTTTTCAATTCGACGCTGCTCTAACTCCTTATTTACTTCGGTACGAATTTGCCGTACTTTTTCCCAAAAAACAGCTAATTCTGGATTCTGCCATTTATCCTCTATCTGTACCCAACCAGCTTCAAAAACCGATTTATAGGGGGTTTCATAGGGTAAAAACTGCCAGATATCTTCTGCCATGTGACATAATACAGGTGCGATCGCTCGTGCTATATTTTCTAAGGCAATCTGCAACACTGTTTGACAACTGCGCCGACGGGAAGCATCCGGTGCGCTAATATACAATCTATCCTTAGCCGCATCCAAGTAAAAGTTGGATAAATCGACTACACAAAAATTCTGTACCGTTTGGAAAAAGCGGAAGAATTGGTAATTATCAAAAGCTTTGGTCACATCGCTGAAAACTTCCGTCATCCGATGCAACATATACCGATCCAATTCCGGTAACTCCTCAAAGGGAACTGCATCCTTTTGCGGGTCAAAATCATGTAAATTACCCAACAAAAACCGGGCTGTATTGCGAATCTTTTGCCGCACATCCGCCATTTGCTTGAGGATATTCATACCCAAGGGTACATCCGAGGTGTAATCTACCGAAGACACCCACAGCCTCAATACATCAGCACCATAGGGAGGTTCTTGCTTTTGATTTTTCCCACCATTAATGACAACCCTAGGATCGACTATATTCCCCAAAGACTTACTCTGCTTCCGTCCTTGCTCATCCAAAGTAAAACCGTGGGTTAGCACAGTCTTGTAAGGTGCAATCCCATTTACAGCTACACTGGTAAGCAAACTTGACTGGAACCAGCCACGGTGCTGATCCGAACCTTCCAGATATATATCTGCTGGATAACGCAATTCCGGACGCTGTTTAACTACTGATGCCCAGGAAGAACCAGAATCAAACCACACATCCATCGTATCCGTACCTTTACGGTAGGATTTGCCATTATTTCGGTAACTTTCCGGTAACAATTCCTCTACCGATAATTCCCACCAAGCATCAGAACCCTTCTCGGCAATAATAGCTTGCACATGGCTAATACTTTCCTCATTCAGTAGGGGTTCCCCGGTTTCCTCGTCATAAAATACCGGAATGGGTACACCCCAATTACGCTGACGGGAAATACACCAATCAGAACGCTCCGCCACCATTGGCGTGATCCGGTTTTCACCCTGAGCCGGAATCCATTGGACTGAAGAAATAGCCTTGAGCGCCTCTTCTCGGAAACCAGCCACAGAAGCAAACCACTGTTCCGTAGCCCGAAAAATCGTCGGTTTTTTTGTCCGCCAATCATAAGGATACTTGTGGCTATAGGCTTCCTCTTTTAATAAAGAACCTTCTTCCGTCAAAGCATCAATGATTCCCTGGTTACCATCCACCAGCACATTTAAGCCAACAAATTGTCCTGCTGACTCTGTAAATTTACCAGCATCGTCCACAGGAGAGAGAATCGGTAAACCATAACGCTGCCCAACAATGTAATCTTCTTGACCGTGACCGGGAGCAGTATGCACCAACCCCGTACCCGACTCCGTAGTAATGTAATCACCACCAATCACCACCGGACTTTCTCGGTCAAACAAAGGATGCTTATAACTTGAATGTTCTAAATTTTGCCCCTTAAATGTGGTTTTTACGGTTAACTGTAATCCCAAAGTCTCAGCCAGACTCTCTACCAAATCAGCAGCAACAATCAAATATTTAAATTTCTGCGTCTCCGCGCCTTCTTGTGAGACTTCCACCACCGCGTAATTCAACTCCTGATTCACCGCCACCGCCAAATTACCGGGAATAGTCCAGGGAGTTGTTGTCCAGATAGCCACAGCTAAATCCGGCAAATACTCAGCCAAATGTGATACACCATTCCCCAAACTAATCACCGGAAAAGCAGCATAGATACTGCGGGAAGTGTGTCCTTCTGGATATTCCAACTCCGCTTCCGCCAAAGCAGTTCTAGAACTGGGACTCCAGTGAACTGGCTTTAGTCCTCGGTAGATATAGCCTTTTAACACCATTTGACCAAAAACACCGATTTGTGCGGCTTCGTACTCCGGCTTCAGAGTTAAATAAGGGTTTTCCCAATTACCCCAAACCCCATAGCGTTTAAAGCTCTCCCGTTGTTCCTCTACAGTCTTCCGAGCGAATTCTTGGGCTTTCTGTCGCAATCCCAAAGGACTAAGGTTTTGCCGTTCTGCAGACTTCATTTTTTGTAGAACTTTGAGTTCAATGGGTAAACCATGACAGTCCCAACCGGGGATATAACGAACCTTACGTCCTTTTAATAGCTGGTAGCGGTTAATAATATCTTTAAGGATTTTATTTAAAGCGTGACCCAGATGGAGAGTACCATTAGCATATGGTGGTCCATCATGCAGTATAAATAATTCCCCTGGGTTTTCTTGGGAAAGGCGATCATAAATTTGATTATCTTCCCAAAATTTCTGGATTTCAGGTTCCCGCTTGATGGCGTTTGCTCGCATATCAAACTTTGTTTTGGGGAGATTTACCGTATCTTTGTAGCTTCCAGGTTCTGTCACAGTATTGATATTAGAAATAGAAGGATCTGAGTTATATGATTATGAGCGATCGCTACCAAGGTATTCAACCTAGGCAACTTATATCTACAAGGCGAGAATTTTCCCAGCCTTCCAGAAGGAGTCAAATATTCCTATGTTAATCCTAAATCAGATGTAGCGACTGTCTTGATTGCAATCGGGAGTCGATAATCTGTCAGAGATATTTCTGAAGCTTCGCATCAAGCTGCTTACTGTTTGACCTTTGCTCGAGGTTTGGGGCAGGAAGATTGTATAATGTACCTGTGAAAATGGGCTATTTGTGGGCAGCGCTGTCAGAAGAGATGATGAATCCCACGCCGATAATGTTTTGAAAGAATTAATAAGTAATAAGCAATAAGTAATAGTACTATTTCCTGGGTAAATTATTATGACTTCAGAAGTAATTACAATTCCACCTCTGGAAAATGGAGAGCAATTAACTCGTGCTGAATTTGAATATCGTTACGAAAAAATGCCGAACCTTAAAAAGGCAGAATTAATTGAAGGAATTGTTTATATGGCATCACCCCTAAGAATTAAAAAGCATGGCAACCCTCATGCTCGTATTATTACTTGGTTGGGAGCTTATTGGTCTACTACATCTGGAATTGAATTAGGGGATAATTGCACGGTGCGTCTTGATGCAGAAAATGAACCTCAACCTGATGCACTACTGAGAAGAGAAGATGGGCAATCAACTATTAATGAAGACGGCTATGTGGAAGGTGCGCCAGAGTTAATTGCCGAGATTGCTGCTTCTAGTGCTTCTTATGATTTACGGGATAAGTTGGGGTTTACCGACGCAAGTACAAGAATATATTGTGTGGCGAGTTTATGAGCAAGATTTAGATTGGTTTCGCCTCGTTGAAGGTAAATATGTTCAGTTAAAAGTTAATGATTAAGGCATGATTTGTAGTGAAGTTTTCCCCGGTTTATGTTTAGATAAACAAGCTTTGTTAACAGGCAATTTGGCTAAGGTTTTGGCTGTTTTGCAACAGAATAAATAAGTAGGGATAAAATCAACCAATGTTGCAAAATTATTTTTTCTTTCTGTTCGGTTAAATCGCATCTTTAAACTACACGTTGGCATCGTTCAAAATTCATTATGATCATTAAAAGTATTCATTGAAAATCTTGATATACTTCTATTTTTTCATAAAGACTAGCAACGGTTTCTTTTTCAAACAGCTTATCTTTAAATTTGAGATAATCTCCTTCCCCTAATTTACAAGCTGACCAAAATTTCAATTCTTTAGATGGTTCTAAATGTGCCATCAAAACTTCCATTGCTTCTTGTATAATTTATTGTTTTTTAATTACTTTAATTACCTTTACTAATTTCTCGGCTTCTTTAACGCGGATTTCTCCTGATGAAAGTTTAGGAAAGGTGTCGTGTATTGATGGGATGGTGCGAGATTTTTCTTCATTCGCACCAATTTTATTTTTCATAGTGACAAATAATATGCCACTACAAACTAATCGCTCGAGACAAATGGAGTTGGAATTTATTTATAAATGCGGATGAAAGGACTTGAACCTTCACGCCTTACGGCACTAGAACCTAAATCTAGCGCGTCTGCCAATTCCGCCACATCCGCATCAGTAAATCAATATAGCATGGTAGTTTGGAACAAGCAATCAAAAATATGATTTTCCAACGAGTTATTGGATAATGGCAATAAGCGATCGCTAAATTTCTAGGTCAAAGCCAAACGAGGTAAGCGATGCTTAAATCCACAGAGAATTTCCCAGGATATGGTATTTAATTTTTCTGCCCAATCATTAGCAGAAATTTCTTCCTCTCCGTCTTTACCTAATAAAGTCACTACTTCTCCTGCCTGTATCCCTGGAATATTACTGACATCTAACATCATTTGATCCATAGTAATATTACCAATTTGTGCCACTCTTTGCCCGCGAATTATTACCTGCATTTTGTTAGAAAGATTACGAGGTACGCCATCTGCATAGCCAATACCTACTACAGCAATCCGCATATTATTAGGTGCGATAAAAGTATGACCGTAACTTACACCACTACCAGCAGTAATCGTTTTTACTTGAGTTACCCTTGCCTTGACTTGTAATACTGATCGCAGATTGACAGTATCATTTAAATGGGGTGCTGGATATAACCCATAAATTCCTAAACCAATCCTAACCATATCGTAATGTAACGAGCGATCGCTCATCGTTGCTGCTGAATTAGCTAGATGTAGACATGGTGCTGCAATTCCCAAAGCTTTCAGTTGAGCGATCGCGGACTCAAATCTAGCATGTTGTTGTTTCATTACCGTTGTATCCTCACTATCTGCTGTAGCTAAATGAGAATAAATACTGGCAATTTGTAATTGAGGTAAACCTTGTACCAACTGGACAAACTCAGACGCTTGTCCCCAGTGAGTCCCCAATCTCGACATACCCGTATCCAGTTTGATGTGAACAGGGATAGGAGAAGAACCTTTAATAGTTTCTAAAGCAGTGGAAAATATGAGAGCCTGTTGAGGACTAGATAAAGTAGGCTGAAGTTGCCATTCTGCGATCGCTTGAATTTGTTCTAACGTATGGGTAGCACCTAAAATTAAAATTGGGGCATCAATGCCAGATTCTCGTAACTGCATCCCCTCGGGAACCGTAGCTACACCTAACCAGCTAGCACCAGCTTCTAAAGCTGTCTGGGCGACTGTTATAGCTCCATGTCCGTAAGCATCAGCCTTAACCACTGCCATTAACTGAGTATGGGGGGATAATAACTGGCGTAATTGCTTGACATTGTAGGATAAAGCTGCAATATCAATTTCAATCCAAGCTCTCTGGGAACACCAGGCATAGTTATCATAATGCTTCTGGAAAGCTGAATTTTTAGTTTCTTGATGACTTAACATTTTTCCACTCCTCTCACACCACAGAGAAACTTCCTACATTGGAACCTTTTTGAATTAATCAGGAAGTTTACCCTTGATTCAGGAATAGGACAAGAAATTTAGCAAAATATATCGATCAGATTTTTTTGATAAATACCACCCTGATGAAATCCGAGAATTGAAGTAGTCAAGAACCCCTAAAACCTTACTAGATAAAACTTTGCTGCAAAATAACATCAGATCCATTATCTGTGTATAAATTATTCTCATAACCAAAGCCACTTCCATTCGTGTTAAGATTATTTAAAACTAATACCTTGAGAGTTCATCAATGGTGAAGGTTTTAGTACTAAACGCCTCTTATGAGCCGCTTAACATCACTAGCTGGCGCAGAGCTACAGTGCTCCTAATCAAAGGCAAAGCTGAGCGGATTGAGCATAATGGAAAAATGGTTTACACAGACTTTCCACTGCCAACGGTAATCCGGCTACGTCACTATGTGCGAGTGCCTTACAAAGAAATTCCTTTGACTAGAAGAAATATATTGCACCGTGACGGTCACACTTGTCAATATTGTGGTTACACCGGGGACGAATTGACATTAGACCATGTAGTACCGCGATCGCGCGGAGGAGGAGATAGCTGGGAAAATATGGTAACTGCTTGCGTTCGCTGCAATGTCAAAAAAGGAAGTAGGACACCACACGAGGCACATATGCTGTTACGTCATCAACCTCGTCGCCCTTACAGCAGCCTATACTTTGAAGTGAGTAAACATCTGAAGAGTGGCTTACATGGAGAGTGGCAAAAATATGTGATTGGCATGTAATTGTTGGTGATGACAACGAATCTCGATGAAAGCCCATAAAAACTTTTTTAGCAGGCCCTAATTGATTTTTATGGGCAAAAATTCTCTATTATATCATCTGGATAACTAGGGTATATTTTTTATTTTGGAGTTCCCTTGAACTCTCCTGGCTTTGAAAAACCAGGATTCCGAACTGTTGTTACTACATGGACTAAAGCCGCACGACCTAACGTTGTTCTGCCCTAAAGGGGCTTTGACTGGCTCAAACAGTCCTACCCGCCTCGACCTATTTCTAGGCTGTACGGCTACTTTTGGGTTTCCCAGTTCTGCTAACACGTTTTATTTTTGAAGTTTTTCATCCTGGGTTAGCATAACCTTTTTCTATGGTATCACTGAAAACGCCGGACTAAAGTCCTGCGAGTCGGACTTCATCCCCTCCTTAAAAGGCTTCACGTGTACACACAAGTGGGCTCCGCATAGGTTTCGGGGGTTAAAACCTCGTTAAATCGTCATTGCGAGGAGGAACGACGAAGCAATCGCAAGGTGCTGGGATTGCTTCACTTCGCTCGCAATGACAGGCTTTGAGCGATTTTCGTCTGAGCTCAAAAGCCGCTTACAGGTGGGATTTGAAGACTTCTGTGTACACCGTAGCCTTAAAAGGCAGGGGATGAAGTCCTCCCGCATTGTTTTGATAGTATCTTTGTTTCGTGATTAAATTATATTTAAGATTTTGTTTGAGCAAGGAACGAAAAAATTGCAAATATACGGGTATCCGTGATGCCACATACAAATATTTTTGCGAAGATCTTAGTGCGTGGTAAAACTAGCCACGAGCAGGCTATATTCTTGACTTAAACAAGAAATACGGCTTCACACTAAATAATAAACATTCATATGCAATTAAACCCTTCTTTTCATCAGCTTGAAAATATATCATCCAAAACCAATGATATGTCTTCGTCTTCTTCGGAAAATGGGGAAACAGATATAAAAAAAACAGTTGAAGCTAAGCTTACCCAGAACTCTCACACTGCATCTGTAGTCCCAGAAAGTAGTTCAACTCTGATACGGGGCAATTTACAGGCACAGCAGAAAGCCGAAGAATTACGTGAACTACTCTCAAAATATTCCCACGAGCGTCAGCTAATCATCCTCCAAGATTTTCCCGATCCTGATGCTTTATCTTCAGCTTGGACTTACCAACTAATTGCTCAACAGTATGATATCAAGGCTGAAATTATTTATGCTGGAACCCTGAGTCACCAAGAAAACATTGCTCTAGTCCGGCTCACAAGTCTACCTGCTCAACGTTGGACTTTACAAACATTAAAAAGCAAAGACTTGTCACTATATCAAGGGTTAGTACTGATTGATAATCAAGGAACTACCAGCCAACTAATGCCAGTGTTACAACAGGCAAAAATCCCATTGCGAGTAGTTATAGACCATCATAACTTGCAAGAAGATTTGAACTACGAATTTGTGGATATTCGTCCTTCAATCAGAGCTACAGCCACAATTTTAACCCAATATTTACAGACAGGATTATTACCCTTAGACAGCAGTAGTAGCCAACATGTTAAGTGTGCTACAGCATTAATGCATGGCTTGCATTCAGATACTAATCGACTCATGCAAGCCAAAGAAGAAGATTTTATGGCGGCGGCTTATTTGAGTCGATTCTATGACGCTCAAATCCTCAAAGCCATCCTCCAAGCAAATCGCTCCAAACGAGTCATGGATGTGATCGAGCGATCGCTAAAAAATCGTATAGTCCAAAATAACTTTTCCATTGCTGGTGTAGGTTACTTACGTTACGATGACCGGGATGCAATTCCCCAAGCTGCCGATTTTCTCGTTACCGAAGAAAATGTACACACCGCAGTAGTTTATGGTATTGTCCATGATGAAGATGACGAACTAGAAGTTGTAATTGGCTCCTTGAGAACTACTAAACTCACCTTAGATCCCGATGAATTCATCAAAGAAGCCTTTGGACAAGATAGTAGCGGACGCTTTTTTGGTGGTGGACGCAGCAGTGCAGGTGGGTTTGAAATACCAATGGGTTTTTTGTCAGGTAGTAATGAAAATTCTAGTTATGCAAAAATGAAGTGGGAAGTATTCGACTCTCAGATTAAGCAAAAGCTGCTGAAATTGGTAAATCCCAAAGATAACCCAATTTAACTGACTATCAGAACCATGCATGGAGAATTAAGAATTAGTTATTAATTCACCTAATTCGCCGTGCAAAACTCAAAAATTCAGAATTCGGACTTAAGATTCAGGTAACAAAACTGTGAAACTGTACTTAATTCGTCATGGTATTGCTCAACT
>NZ_FYBH01000324.1 GCF_900185595.1 Calothrix rhizosoleniae SC01 | reverse complement strand
CTAGTTGGTTGTGGTGTAGGAGTTGGTAATGGTTTGGTTTACTAGTTGGTTGTGGTGTAGGAGTTGGTTGAGGTTTGGGTTTACTGATTGGTTGTGGTGTAGGAGTTGGTTGAGGTTTGGGTTTACTGATTGGTTGGGGTGTAGGAGTTGGTGATGGTTTTGGTTTGCTAGTTGGTTGAGATGTAGGGGTTGGTGATGGCTTGGGTTTACTGATTGGTTGGGGTATAGGAGTTGGTGATGGCTTGGGTTTACTAGTTGGTTGGGATCTAGGGTTTTTTATGGGAGAAGATTGTGATACAGGTTGAGGTTTGGGACTACTATTTTTTGCAGCTAATTTATTTGAGCTTTTGATAAATGTGCGTTTCCTATAAGAGGTTTTCTTGGGAACATCGCGCTTTACGTACCTTTTATTAGTAGTATATGAGTATATATATTTATTAGAATTAGAAAATGATTTTTCTAAATTTTTTTGTGAATTGGATTTAGGTAAAACATTAATTTTTGGTACAGGTTTAATATGAATCGCTACTTTCATATTATTTTTTGATTGGGTGGTGGGTGATTGGGAAAGTAGATACATACAACTACACCCTAAAAAGAAAAAAAATAAATTAGCGATAATCAAATATTTTTTTTTATTAAATAAATGTTTATTCATAGGTGATTAATTATTTATCTTAAAAATCGTATATATAAGAAAAAAATTATAGTAAGTCAAAAAAAATGCGCCAGAATGCAATTGTAGAGTCTAAGTAATCCAACTCTAAAAATGATTCAGCAAATTGTTCTGAGGATTGTGATTAATTATAATTTTGGTAATTACTATTGATAATCAAATTCGCAATAGCTGATTATATTAAGAGCAATTACCAGTCAAGTTTTCATTGGTTTAAGTGATTGCTAAACCAAACCTAATAGATAATCAATGTTTAATTATTAATAGTCAAGACCCTTAACCAAAGCATCAATATGTAATTAATGATTTGGTTAAAAGACAATCAACAGATATATTCACCATGCCAGGATAATCACATACCTAGCAATCAATAAGTTTTACACCTAATCAAAAAAAATTGAGCTTAACCAGCTTCAATCTATCAGCACAAAATCATCCATTTATAATCGTATTATTCCCAATAAATGAGACAAAACAACATCATGAATAAATTGATTGATATGATAATTATTTTCAAAATCATCCGGATATGATGAGATTTTAGTTGTTTATTAATTGAAAATTTAATTGACGCATCTCATCTGATACCAATTCAAAAAATGTATGTGTTTGCAACACATACATTTTTTGTAGGGAACATCCACAATCTTTTGGTATATAAAATTATCTTACTGGTGCCGTGCCCTTACGGGAACATCCCAATTTTGCAAAACCTAATAATCTTCTGTCATTATTGAAACATCAAACCTATGAACAGTAAACTTATTACTTAATCACTGTGTCTTCTAACACCTTAGCCACTCGTAAAATTAATGATTCATTATAGGGGGCAGCAATTAACTGTACCCCCAAAGGTAAACTATGGGAACTCCATATAGGAACAGATAAAACGGGTAAACCAATAAATGACAGTGGTTGGGTAAAAAGTCCTAAATGTGGGCGTACCAGAATTTCCGCTCCATCCAGAATCATAGTTTGTTGTCCAATCAAGGGTGCAGGAATAGGAGTCGTAGGGGCAAGAATTATATCAACTTTTTCAAATACTTCCCTAACTCTGTCTCTATACCATCGACGAAAACGCTGTGCTTGGATATACCAACTATTGGGGATTAATGCACCTGCCAAAAAGCGATCGCGGGTAGCTGGATCGAAATCCTGGGGACGGTTGCGTAATTTATCGAAATGCAGATTTGCCCCTTCACAAGCAGTAATTACAAACGCTGCGGCTCTAGCACGATGGGCTTCTGGTATGGTTACATAGTTATTTACACTCAATACTTGAGCAACTTTTTTGACAGCTTCTAAAGCCTCCGGTTCTGCTTTCTGGGTAAAATAATCATCAGCGATCGCAATTCTGATATCCTCAATACCTTTAGTAATTTGTGATACACAATATTCTGGTGGATTTTTCGTACAAACTGGATCTGTTTCGTCTTCTCCTTGAAGTACATCAAAGGCTGTAGCAATATCTGACACAGAACGAGCAAAGGGCCCAATATGGTCAAAACTACTGGAAAATAAAGCTACACCTGCACGGGATAATCTTCCGTAGGTGGGTTTAAAGCCAAATACGCCGCACAAAGCCGCAGGAACCCGAATTGAACCGTTAGTGTCTGAACCTAGGGTTAAGGGAACCAAACCCCCAGCTACAGCCGCAGCCGCACCACCAGAGGAACCACCAGCGACGCGGTTTAAGTCATGGGGGTTGTGGGTTGCACCATAATGGAAGTTTTCTGTAACAAACCCATAGGCGTATTCATCCATATTTAAGGCACCTACGAGGATTGCACCTGCTTGTTTTAACTTGGCTATTGCTGTAGCATCTCTGAAAGCAGGGGGGTTTTCTGCGTTAATTTTGGCACCTACGAGGGTGGTTATCCCAGCAATATCAAACAAATTTTTGACGGCGAAGGGGACACCAGCTAATACACCGGGATTTTTTCCAGCAGCGATTTCTCTGTCAATTCTGGCTGCATCCTGTAAAGCTATGTCTGCAAGGATATTAGTAAAACAGTTTAACTCCTGATCTTTGCTGGCAATTCGTTGTAAAGTTGTTTGGGTAACCTCCAAGGCGGTAATTTTGCGATCGCGTACTGCTGTAGCAATGGATACGGCGTTGTTTAATTCTGGGTTCATGGCTCAAAAACTGGTGCGGCTTCCACTTCTTCTGCTAAGGGAAACTCGTTGACAATTTGAGCAATTACCCTAATTCTGTCAAAGTTTTCCACTACCCCATCAATATATTCATCTGGCAATTGCAAGTCTAACAGTAATGCCATTTGTTTCACGTATGTAGTTGTATCAAATTGTGTATCTGTCATTTCAGTTATCAGTTATCAGTTATCAGTTAGCCTCTTGCAGAGGAGCTGCGCTAACAGTTATCAGCTACTTCATAGATAAATCGAGGGGCTTGTATCCTGTTTATTTTTTTATCACTTATTACTTATTACTTATTATTTATTACTTATTACTTGTTACTTGTTATATGTCTAACTCCTGAAGTAGCGATAAATACTGATAATTATCATGGTGAGGATAATTGCGATCGCACCAATACCCAAACTCAAGACAAAAACTTCTGCTCGAAAGCCAATATATCCAATATGCTGTTTATAATCATTGGGTTTTTGTGCCAGGATAACGGCGGAACCGAGGGAACTGGTGGCAAGTCCCACACCGGCGATCGCAATGGTATTATTAAGCTGGCGATCACTTTTGGTTTGTTCGATCTCAACTATGCCTCTGACAGTATTGATCAGGTCTTCTACTATCCTTAAGCTAGCATTGAGACTAGCATAGTCTTGTGTCACCTGTGCTTGATATTTTTGTTGAACAATTTCGCTGAAGTCTTTTAAGCAACTTAAATCAGTATCACCTATTTTACTATCTTGCAGTTGCTTTTCTTTGGCTTTTTTCTCAATATCTTCTAAGTATTTTTGATAATTATTTAAATTAGTTTTTATAGCCAATATCAGAATTTCTAAGTAGCTGAGTTTTTTCACATATTCCGAAAGGCTTCCGATGCTTGTAGTCAGGATTTCCTGTAATGTTTTTAACTGTTTAGGCGATAATTTCTTTTTTGGGTTGGGGTAATTTATATTTTTAACAGTTTTGACTTTATCTAAAATAGACTTAAATTCTGATTGTAATTCTCTCGTGATTTGCTGACTATAGGCATATTCCCAAATAATTTTGTTGCGGGAACATAATAAACGTAGCCAGTATCCATAAAAGCTTGCTGCTTCCTTCATGACCATGAGATCAGGATAGAGTATAACTAATACATGGATATTTTCCGTTTCTATTTGCTGCAATTTTTGGGGCGGTTTCCAGGCTTCAAATAGTTTAGCACCGAGAAATTTACCTATTTCTAAATTTTGACATTCTCGATTGTTTAAGCTTTTATATGCTACTTTTGCTAAAGTTTCTAAATTAGCTTGATTGTCTGGAGGTATGACACCAGAAATCATCCAGCTTTTACCTATGTTGCCCTTTTCCTCTGTCCCTTGTTTTGCCAAATTACTGAAACAACTTATAGGCTGAGGATTCACTAAATCATCAACAGAACAGTCAAATAATAGTCCGTAGGTGTCATCTAAACGAACGGGATAATAATAACCTTGTAAGTTATATGGGTTACATTTATCAATATCATATTTAAAGTTATAGTGATTGTCTGAAATATTCGACTGCTTTTTAATAGATTCTTCTAATAATTCTAATAATTTTGTATACTGCGGATTATCTGCTTCTAATTCTCGTTCTAAACCAACATGAATTTTATCGGGTAAATTTTGCCAAAATTGAGTATGATTTGTAGCTATTTGCTCATCATTATCTCCCAAGCCATTTCTTAGTTGGTAGACAAATAAATCTAAAGTAGGAAATATTAATTTGTTCATCTAAATTATCCGATTTATTTTGGCTGGGTAGATTTTCCCGGAGTGTTATTTTCTGTTTTAGGCGTTTGGGGATTTTGTGTTTCTTCTTCTGGAATAGGAGTGGTAGGAGGATTTACATTACCTAAACCTAAATCATCGGGTTCTGGGTTGTCTTCAGTGACAGGAAACCCTTTATTCCTTTCTTGTTCATGTCTTACATCTTTTAAAGCTAGACGTTCTGCATCATAAATCTTTTTGAGCCGAGGGCACTGTTCTAATAAGTTGTTAATCTGATTAATATTATCTTCCGTGACTTCATCCTGTAAGGTTTGACGTAATTTTGTAATTTCTGCTTGTAATTCTGCTGAAAGAGTTGATAAATCAAATTTAACGATCGCATTTATAAAGGCATCACGTCGGATGATATATTTTTCCATGACTTTCCAGTTTAGGAGTTAATATTGCCAGTAATTGTGAAATTAGCCCAATAATAAGGATGGGCGTAAGGAGGGATTTGACTATCCATTTTACCGGGATTATTGCGGATCTTGTCCGCTTCATCACTCAATTCTTCTGCATCGATATCATTATATTCTGCTAATTCCTCAGCGCGATCGCTATACCATTTCATCAATTCCCTATAAGTAACATTACGCAGCCACATTTGGGTTCTTTTCAGTGCGATGGCTGGTGCAATATCCCAATCTGGCTGGCGATAAAATTCAATCATGAACAAAGCACTCGAAACTGATTCTGCTGTCCACAGGGTACTTACCACATGACTCACACCCTGACGTAGAAAGCCACTCACCAACCCTACATATTCTGTGGTGATGGTTTGCTTTCCCGTCACCCCAGTTTCACAAGCGGAAAGACTAACCATCTTGTAGTTTCTCAAGGGAATATCTTCTAATTGCAGAATATCTTCTAGGGTAAGCCTATGTTTTCCACTCAAAGCTAGGGCTGATTCTTTGGGATTGTGAAAATTATAGGTTCCATGACCTGTAAAATGAAATATGTCATGCCCAGATTGGAGGGCAGATTGCAGATTTTTTTTAGTGACATCATTATCTGCAAGGCGTTGGGGATTGCTAAACATCCTGGTGATGGTAGCAGATTCCATTTCCGCATAGGGTAGTTTGTCAAAAGGTTTATCGTCAGAATCAGTGCTTTTGGGATGTTCTACGCTGAGTAATTTGGTGGGGGAGCCTGTATTTTGTTGTTGGCGGGATAATTCTGCTAGGGATAAGCCAATTTGGGCGCTGGGTAGGTAGGTGATGGTGAAGTTGTCAGGGAATAGGGCGTGGAGGGGTAAGCGGTGTAAGTCCCGGTGGGGAACTAATATTAAATTTTGGACTTCGTCGTGAGCGCTCAGTCGAACGATTTTAGATTTTGGATTTTGGATTGATTGGATTGATTGGATAATGGTGGATATGTTGAGAATATGGGCTAGTTCATCTAGCAGGTTGGGTAAATTTTTCCGCCAGTTCTTTTCTTCCTCGACTGGTTTATCCTTACCTTTGCGATAATTGGCGTATTGTTCGTTCCATTTATTTAGCCAGTTTTCAAACTTATATATGTGTGAAGGAAAGCGGGTTTCTCCCAAGACTATGGGTGATGGGGAATTGTGTTGGAGAATGAATGTGTGTAATGCTGCGGGGCTAAGATGCCAGTAAACTATAGCTGTGGTGGGATTGAGTAACTGTTGGATTTCCTTCCAAGTGGGTGAAACATCATCTCTGTCATCTAGCAGCCAAGATAAGCAAGTATTTTTGCCTTTTTCTGCTAATTCCAATGCTGCACACCAGTTTCCTGATTGCACCGCCACATCAACGGTTAATTGCTGAAAGCTTACGAACTTTAAACCTAGCTGTCGTTTTTTACCGGGACTTTTGCATTCATCCAGCAAGCGACGCAACACATCTGTACCCTGTCGTTGGAGTTCTTCTGCTTTGGCGGTTTCTCGTAAATCGAGATGAACGTGGATTAAGTCTTGTAAAACTTCCAGGTGTGCTTCGGGGTAATCTGCTGCAGTGAGAGTTTTTAATGCTTGGTTATAGCTCTTTGCAGCTTTATTACGATAACTGCGGGGATGGGAAGCACTAAGTCCTTGGTAATAGTGTGCGTTACCTATAGCTTGATGTAATAGTCCCCCTCCTTCTAGGTGGGTTTCTTGGGGACAATATTTTAATCCTTCTTCATAACTTGCTAATTTTCCTTTATAGCGACGCTGGTTAAGGTCGGGATTAGAACTAAAGGAAAACCACAGGGGAGAACTAAATGAATTTCCTGCTGCAATACCTCTTCCTATCCAAGCTAGGTGTAAGTCAGGTTTAATTGCAAGGGCTTTATCATAGGATGCGATCGCTGGTTCATATTTTCCTAAATTACCTAGAGCATTACCCCGGTTGTACCAAGCTAGGTGTAAGTCAGGTTTAATAGCAACTGCTTTGTCAAAGGATGCGATCGCTTGTTCATATCTTCCTAAATTACCTAGATCAAGACCCCGGTTGCACCAAGCTTCGTGGTAGTCAGGTTTAATTTCAAGGGCTTTATCCCAGGATGCGATCGCTTGTTCATATCTTCCTAAATTACCTAGATCAAGACCCCGGTTGTACCAAGCTTTGTGGTAGTCAGGTTTAATTTCAAGGGCTTTATCCCAGGATACGATCGCTTGTTCATATTTTCCTAAATTACCTAGAGCAAGACCCCGGTTGTACCAAGCTTCGTGGTAGTCAGGTTTAATTTC
>NZ_FYBH01000322.1 GCF_900185595.1 Calothrix rhizosoleniae SC01 | reverse complement strand
CTTAGCACAAGAATTACAAGGTAAGCCTGTACTTGTGGATATTTTTGCAACTTGGTGTTCGGGATGCCGCAAAATTAAGCCCACTTTAGAAGCTCTCAAGAAAGATTATGCGGACACTGCAAATTTTGTAGTTTTAGATGTCACCGATAAAGGAACTACTCAAGCTGCTGAAGCAAAAGCTAAAAAATTAGGATTGGAAAACTTTTTTGCAACTCACAAATCAAAAACAGCTACTGTTGGTATTCTTGATCCTGCAACAGGTAAAGTTTTTAAATTGTTTCGTAAAAATTCTAACAAGGAGGATTATGTAGAAGTTTTAAATACAGCTATAGACCAAATCAATCAATAAGTTTTAATTGATTTTAATTTTAATTATCATATTTTGGATTTGTAGGGTGGGCATTGCCCACCTTACCTTTGCTGAAAAATAAAAGATTATATATTTACCAAAAAATATAATTCGATAAATCCATTTTAGACTCATAACTGTATAAATAATAAGCTCGCATCTTATAGTTAATTTTCGGGGAGATATATTTTGACTTCTGAACCAGATTACAATCACCGGGATATTGTTACACATAATCAGCAATACCCACAAACACCAAATAAAGCTAAACTGAAATTGCAAAAATTCCTGTTACCTGGCTTATTATTTATTGGAACTATTATTTTAATCGTATTTGGCAATCAATTCCAAAGCTGGTATGACAGCATGGAAAACTTCGTCTCAGCCATCGAAACCCCTTTCCATAAATGGTTAGAAAATCAGAATAATAATAGTCCTTTAATTTTAATTCCTGTAGCTTTTGTTGGTGGCTTAATTGCCAGTATTTCTCCCTGCATTTTATCCCTATTACCAGTTAACCTCAGCTACATTGGCACCCTCAAAATTGCTTCTCGCCGGGATGCATTTTTCAAAGCAGGATTATTTGTGTTGGGAGCAATCACTGTATTTAGTCTGTTTGGGTTATTTGCATCCTTAGCATCAGCAGTAATGGTAGAATTTCGTGGACATGTGAATATAGCTGTTGGTGTGGTGATTTTGTTAATGGGTTTGAGTTTTGCTGGCTTAATTCATCTACCCTTACCGAAAAAACAATTTTCTATACCAGTAGCTGGCCCCTATGGTGTGGGTTTAACCTTTGCCTTGGTGACTTCTCCCTGTGCTAGTCCAGTACTCTTTTCTGTATTGGCAGCAGCAGCAGCTACGGGCTCTCAACTATTTAGTATTGTAATTATGGTTACTTACGCTATAGGTTATACTGCGGTGATTTTCTTCGCCAGTCTATTCACCGGACTGGTAAAACAAAGGCAGGTATTATTAACTCAATCTGATTGGGTAATCCGCTTAGGAAGTGCATTACTGATTCTCGCAGGAGGCTACTATTTAGTTACTGGCATTCGCTGGTTTATGTAAAATCATGGGACTTGCAATCGGTGAACAGTTTGAAACATGAGTATATCAAATCAGACTGATGTAGAACTATTTCAAACTTTGCAATTCGGTGACTTGTCAGCACTGGGCATTATATATGATCGCTATGGTGAGGCTGTGTACCGTCTGGCTTTGCGAATCTTAGGCGAGCAAACTGAAGCGGAAGATTTAACCCAAGAGATTTTTCTCGCCTTTTGGCGCAATTCTAAATACGACCCAAGTCGGGGAACAATGATTGTGTTTTTGTTGACCATGACTAGATCGAGGGCAATTAACCGTCTGCGTCAAAAGCGATCGCAACAACAACTCCTACAAAGATGTCAGCGTAATCTTCCCACTAATTCTGATAACAATCTAATGGATAAGGTTTCTGTGACGGAAATCTCCCACATAGTTGGTGAAGCGTTACAAGAATTACCAGAGAATCAGCGCCAAGTTCTGACTATGGCTTACTATCAAGGACTCAGCCAATCGCAAATTACTAATGCACTAAATATACCTTTAGGCACAGTAAAAACACGTACACGGCAAGGACTTTTAAAGCTGAGAAAATTATTGAAGGACTTAGTAGATTAATTATGGAACGTCTTGAACTACCCCAAGACTGGGAATCTCTATTGGCAGGGTACGTCTTGGGTGATTTAACTCCAGAAGATGCGGTCAAAGTACAGGAATATTTGCAATCATATCCGGAATTGGCAGATGAAGTAAACAGCTTGCAGGCAACCTTAGCTCTATTTCCCCTATCTTTACCTAAGTCTTCACCATCTGCAAATTTGCGATCGCAAATTCTCCAAGCGGCTGAGAATCAGCTAGTAACAGGGGTGGAAAAGGATAAGCAAATTAGATTGCAACCACGGCGAATTACCAAACCTTGGTTTTGGTTAGTGGGTGGTATGGCAGCAGCATTTATTGCCAGTTTAGGATTATACAATTATCAATTGCAAAAGCAGTTAGCGATCGCTCAATCAGATTTATCCAGTTATCGCCAAAAGATATCATTATCTGAGTTACAAAAAGAACTCACACACACCCAGAATCAATTATCCCACTATCAACAGGCTGTAGCCATATTAAAACAGCCTAACAATCGTTTGCTGGCTCTCAAGGGTACAACAACAAATGTACCTGCTTCTGGAAGTTTAGTAATTGCACCAAATTCTCAAGCAGCTGTATTAACTCTACAAAATTTACCTCCCATCGCGGAAGATAAAGTTTATCGACTCTGGGCATTTGTAAATCAGCAGAAAGTGAAGTGTGCTAAATTTACACCCGATGCTGAAGGCAAAGTTATGTTGCAAATTCCCTTGAAGGAATGGGGAAAGACCACCCAAGTCTTTGTTACCATTGAACCCAAGGAAGGATTATCATTACCTACTGGCAAGACGGTGATGACGGGTACTACTTCAATTTGACCAGGAAATCCCAAGACTGCGCTGCTCTCTACATTCATGTACGGGGCTTCTCTCTCTGCTCCCTGCTCCCTGCTCCCTGCCCCCTGCTCCCTGCTCCCTACTCCCTACTCCCTGCTCCCCTGCCTCTGACTGGCTGTGGAAAACTTTTGACATTAGTAAGCAAAATAGTATGTAATACTAAGTCAGGAAGATTACTTATTATTCAGATCATGGTGCAAGCATCTTAAAACTTTTTCTCCTCCTGCCCCCTGTCCCCTGCACCCTGCACCCTATTCCCTGCCCCTTTGCAGTCTTAACCATAAGTCTTTAACCGGACATGGTATAACTCACTAGGTGTCTGTGGAAAATATGTGGATAAATAGATTTTTTTCCACAGATTAACTAAAATTCATCAAGTTTTCCACAAGTATTTATCTGGTTTTCCACAAAAAATTGTTTTTTTTCCACAATTTAATTATTGCTTAATCATTTTTTATATTTAAATTAATAATTGAGAAATTTAGTGGAAAGTTACAATTTAGGATTGTGGTGATTGCTCCAAAAGGCAAGATGATTCAGTATGGTTAATTACCAGGGCTTTTGGTGATAGTCAAGCGTTCGCTAAGTTGGCGTAGAGTCTCAGCTAGAGCTGGATCCGTTTCTCGTAACTGGGTAATTTTTTCACAACTGTAGATGACAGTAGTGTGATCTTTACCGCCAAACTCTTCTCCAATTCTGGGTAAACTCAAATCAGTGTGTTGCCGCATCAGATACATACCAATTTGACGTGCCCAACTAATTTCCCGCCGTCGAGAATTACTTTTAATATCTTCAATGGATAGATTAAAATTATCAGTGATAATTTTCAAAATAACTTCTGGAGTAGCTTCGACTTTCTCTGTTTGGGGTTCTAATACTGGAGCAATATTTTCTACAGTCATGGGCAAACTCCAAATGGAAATATAAGCTAATGCCCGAATTAATGCTCCTTCCAACTCGCGGATATTAGATGTGTAATTACTGGCAATGTATTCAATAATATCCTTGGGTAAGCGAATATTTTCATATTCAGCCTTTTTCTGCAAAATTGCCATCCTGGTTTCTAAATCTGGTGGTTGAATATCAGCAATTAACCCCATAGAAAACCGGGAGCACAGACGTTCTTGTAGTCTAGGTATTTGATTCGGGGGTCGATCTGAGGCAATGACTACCTGTTTTCCGGCTTCGTGCAAGGTATTAAAGGTATGAAAAAATTCTTCTTGGGTATATTCCTTACCTTCAATAAACTGAATATCATCCACCAATAAAACATCTGCATCCCGGTAATGTTCCCGAAAACTCTGCATACTATCCCGACGGATAGCCGTAATTAAATCATTGGTAAATTTTTCTGTAGAAACGTAAAATACTTTGGAATCAGGGCAAATTTCCCAACGATAATGACCAATCGCTTGCATGAGATGGGTTTTACCTAAACCCACCCCACCGCATAGAAATAGGGGATTAAACTCTCTACCTGGAGATTCTGCAACTGCTAATGAAGCTGCATGAGCCATGCGATTGTTAGCACCAACCACAAACCGAGAAAATATATATTTGGGGTTTAAGTCCGCAGTTTTCACCCGGTTTTGGGGAACAGACTGGGCAACAATTTGATTAGCAGCAGGTAACCCCCAACTAGCATCTCGTTCACCAATGGTGGATAAATCATCTCCTTGGGCAACAGTGATGTAAATTTCTACAGAATAACCAAGAATATCTTTAACAGCATGAGCAATGGTATTTATGTAATATTTATGCAACCAATTACGAGCAAATGGATTGGGGGTGCGAATTACTAAGCAATTATTTTCCAAACTTTCAGCACTAGCCGTTTTAATCCAAGTTTCAAAGGTGGGACGGGACAGTTCTAGTTGTAACCGCTCTAGTACCTGACTCCATAAATTATCTATAGAAATTTGCATTGTCTACCACCTTGGCTGTTACTTGTCAAAATAGAAAATATAAAGGAAGTACCAATTAAGCAAAACGGGTTTGATCTCGAAAATTGCCTTTTAAGTTGTAATCTTTTTTTGGACACCCCCGGTAGGCAACATCCTACCACCTCACTGAATCACAAAGAAAAGTAAAGACCTATGAAAACGGAAAACAAGGAACCACAACAAATTTATACTCGAGTTTTACCGAAATTACTCCTCTTGAGTGGGTTAACTGCGGTGATTGCGGGAGGATGTTCTGCTATCAACAATCCTTTACAACAGCAAAACTCGACAGCGCAAACTCCTGTATCACAGCCGACTCAGAATAAACCATCAATTGCCCCTCCCCCAATTATTGCTTCTTCTGGGGATCCTAATTTTGTGGTCAAAGTTGTAGAAAAAGTTGGTCCAGCTGTAGTTCGGATTGATACATCTAGAACCATTAGTTCTCAAGTACCTAGTGAATTTAATGATCCGATTTTCCGGCGTTTTTTTGGGGATCAATTACCACCACAAACTAGACAAAGGGTACAAAGGGGTAATGGTTCCGGATTTATTATCAATTCTAACGGGGAAATTTTAACAAATGCCCACGTCGTGGATGGTGCGGATGTGGTAACGGTAACGCTGAAAGATGGACGTAGTTTTGACGGTAAGGTATTGGGTGAAGATAAAGTTACAGATGTGGCTGTGATTAAAATAGATGCCAAGAGTTTACCTGTTGTCCCTTTGGGTAATTCCCAGCAGTTACAATCTGGAGAACCTGTGATTGCCATCGGCAATCCTCTGGGTTTAGATTATACTGTCACTTCTGGTATTATTAGTGCTACAGGTCGTTCTAGCCGTGATATTGGTGCTAGTGGTGATAAACGAGTAGACTATCTGCAAACTGATGCAGCAATTAATCCTGGTAATTCTGGGGGACCATTGTTGAATATTCGTGGTCAAGTAATTGGGATGAATACGGCGATTATTCGTGGCGCTCAAGGTTTGGGTTTTGCTATTCCGATTAACACCGTACAACGAATCTCTCAACAATTAATTACCAAGGGACGGGTAGATCATCCCTACTTGGGGATTGTGATGACAACTTTAAACCAAGAATTGAAGGAGAGGCTACAGGCTGAATTAAATAACTTCAATATAAATGCGGATAAGGGTGTTTTGTTAGTGCGTGTAGTTCCCCGTTCTCCTGCTTCTCGTGCTGGACTCAGGGCGGGAGATGTGATTCAAAGTATTAATAATCAGTCTGTTACTAATACTGAACAGGTACAAAAAATAGTCGAGAAAAGTAAAATTGGAGAAGATTTAAAACTCCAAATACAAAGTCGAGGGCAGACGAAACAAGTAATTGTTAAACCTGCTCCTTTGCCAGTGGATAGGAATAGGTCATAAAAATTTTAGATTTTGGATTTTCGATTGTTCCCATGTCTAAAGTTATGAAATCATAAATAATTGCGAAAGAATGCTTATGCATCCTGGCACAATTATTGATTATTTGTCTATAAATCAATTTAGGGGCTTGTATCTTTTCATTTGTCGGTCAGGCGATCACAAATAGATCAATGACTAAAATAAAGCATTAGTTATATTGATATTACTTCCCTAAAAATTACATTGAGGAGGTTTGTTAATGTCTCAGTTAATGACAATTATACAATTAGGTAATCCGATATTACGCCAACCAGCAAAGCCAGTTGAAAATATTAGCGATCGCCAGATTCAACAACTAATTGATGATTTAATAGCTACGGCTGCTGAGGCTAATGGGGTAGGCATTGCGGCTCCCCAAATTGCCCAGTCTTACCAAATATTTATTGTGGCTTCTCACCCTAGTTCTAGATATCCAGATGCTCCAGATATGGAACCGACGGCAATAATTAATCCTCAAATCATCAACCATTCTGAGGAAATGGTCAAGGGATGGGAAGGCTGTTTGAGTATTCCTGGAATTCGGGGTTTAGTACCTCGATATCAAGAGATTGAAGTTACATATACTGATAGGAATGGTCTGTTGAAGAAACAAAGTTTTACAGATTTTGTGGCGCGTATATTTCAACATGAAATTGACCATTTACATGGAATATCATTTTTGGATCGTTTAGTCAGTAACTTTGATATTATTACGGAACAAGAATATCAAAAAAGAGTTTTAACGAGGGAGTAGGGAGTAGGGGCGTGGGAGTAGGGATGCCCCATACTTAAAAGTAGGGGATTTAATGTTGACGTTTTGTCTGTCACCGCAAGCGCGCCCCTCCACCCAAATTTTCTTAACTTTCCACGGATAAATCCGGGGGCTATTTCCTACCGGACACGCTATCTCCTTTCAGGAGACGCTTCGCTAACGCTAACGCTAACAAACCATCCTGGAGTAGGGTATTTTTCCTCTTCCCCTACTCCCTACTCCCTACTCTCTACTCCCTACTCCCTACTCCCTACTCCCTATTTTGGTGAGTAATACTTGATATAAAAATAATAGAACCTCGAATTTTGGGAACATTCGGGGTTCTCGGCAATCCAAAATCCAAAATCCAAAATTATTTTGACTGCAACTAAATCAACTCAACCCCTACTAATAATTATCTCACCGATAATTGCGATCGCACTAGCATTATTGTTAGGAGCTATTTTAATTTTGTTGGCTGGAGCAAATCCTATATCTGCCTATAGTGCCTTAATCAAGGAATCAATTTTTACTTACTTTGGTTTTGGCAATACCCTCAATAAAATGACACCCTTACTACTTACTAGTTTAGGGATATTAGTTGCATTACGTGCCGGACAATTTAATATTGGTGGAGAAGGACAAATCTATTTTGGTGCTTTGGGAAGTACATTAGTGGGGTTGTATGTGCAAGGCTTACCACCCTGGTTACACATACCCTTAGCATTGTTAGCAGGATTTGTTTGTGGTGCAATTTGGGGTGGGTTAGCTGGTTATCTCAAAGCATTTAGGGGAGTGAATGAAGTCATTACCACCTTGTTGTTAAATTACATTGCCATCAATATAATTAGCTACTTGGTACAGAATCCCCTGCAAGCACCGAATGCTCCTAGTCCCTATTCACCATTAATTGCTAAATCTGCCCAGCTACCAATAATTTTACCGGGAAGCTTGGCACACGGGGGGATTTTCCTAGGGTTAATTGTAGCAGGAATGTTGTGGATATTGCTGGCGCGATCGCCTTTTGGCTATCAAATCACTGCTGTCGGTTTTAACCCCATTGCTTCCCGTTATGCGGGGATGTCTGTAGAGCGTACTATCATTTGGGTAATGGTTATAGCTGGTGGTTTAGCTGGGTTAGCAGGTAGTTGTGAAGTGATGGGAGCCAAATATCGCTTGTTTGAACAGGTTTCTCCTGGTTATGGTTTTGATGGAATTGCGATCGCTTTTCTCAGTCGTGGTAGTGTATTAGGGGTGGTGTTGACTTCTTTATTTTTTGCAGCATTGAGAAGTGGTGCGAATGTGATGCAGCGTAGTGCTGGTGTACCTGTGACGGTGGTTTATGCGATTCAGGGGTTAACTGTGTTGTTTATTGCGATTAGTTTGGCTTGGGAGCAACGGGTGCAGTGTAAGTCATAAGTAATACAGCAGATTTCAGATACCTGTATTCCTAAAGTTAGATTCTATGTTTTTAGGCAATTTCTCGAACTCCAAACAAATCAGCGAACCTTGAACTCTTACTTATTACTTATTACTTATTACTTATTACTTTAATTCTGCTGCAATCGTATATTGACACTACCTGCATGGGCGGGTAAACCTTCTGCTTGTGCTAGGGTAACTGCGGCTTTGCCAATTTCTTGTAATGATTGGTCATCACATTCTAAATAAGTAATCCGTTTCATAAAATCATACACACTTAGACCAGAGGAGAAACGGGCAGATCTAGAAGTGGGTAAAACATGATTTGGTCCACCAACGTAATCACCAATGGCTTCTGGGGTATTTCTGCCAAGGAAAATACTACCAGCACAGCGAATCTGTTGGGCTAGTTTTCGCGGCTCGTCTACGCATAATTCCAGATGTTCTGGTGCTAATTTATTCACTAAATCCATACTAGCTGCCAAGTCTTCCACTACAATTACTGCCCCATATTTTTCCCAACTGGCACCTGCTACTTTTTGAGTGGGTAAATCTTGAAGAATATCTGCGATCGCATCAACAACTTGGTGAGCAAAATCTTCCGAATCTGTAACTAGAATAGATTGGGCACTGGGGTCATGTTCTGCTTGAGACAATAAATCCCAGGCAATCCACTGAGGATTATTTTTATTATCTGCCACTACCAGAATTTCCGATGGTCCAGCAATGCTATCAATACCTACTATTCCATATACCTGACGTTTGGCTTCAGCAACATAGGCATTACCTGGCCCTACAATTTTATCAACGGGGGCGATGCTTTTGGTACCATAAGCTAAAGCGCCGATTGCTTGGGCTCCTCCAATACTGTATATTTCTGTTACCCCAGCAATTTGTGCAGCCGCCAATACTATGGGATTGATTTCACCACCAGGGGTGGGTACTGTCATCACAATCCTGTCTACACCAGCAATTTTGGCAGGTAAAGCATTCATCAATACAGAACTCGGATAACTAGCTCTACCTCCGGGTACGTAAATACCCACAGTAGATAAAGCCACCCAACTTAATCCCAAATTAACACCTACAGCATCGGCATAGGCAATATTTTGGGGTAGTTGTTGTTGATGAAAAGCAGTAATTCGCTCCCCAGCTACCTCCAAAGCGGTTTTGACATCAGCAGGACATTGTTGTGCATAGTGAGCGATCGCGTCACTACTCAGAGCCAAAGAGGTAGGATTATAATGGTCAAAACGATTGGTGTATTCCCGAATCGCCTCATCACCACGTACCTTGACATCAGCCAGAATTTCTCGTACCGTTCCACTGACATCCACTGTAGCTTCTCGGCGGTCATTTACTAAGGCTGTGAATTTAGCATTGAAATCTTTGTCAGTAGTTCTCAAGAAGTCCATAGACAAACTCCTAGGTTGTGGGATGTGTGGGGGTGATTATTCAGTGTAAAGCGATATGACCCAACTAATACAATTTTGGATTTTGGATTTTAGATTTTGGATTGCAATACATCATCACCCCATCCCCTCCCTCACTCTCTCACTCTCTCACTCCTTCCCTCCTTCATTCTCTCACTCCCTCACTCCCTTAATCAAGGCACAATTAGCACCGGACAAGGCGCAAGATTAATCACGCGGTTAGTCACACTATCTGTTGCCCCTTCCTCGGTTAATCCCAATCCCCGACAACCCATAACAATCAGATTGGCATTTTCCTCATCCGCCACATCACAAATGGTAAAAGCTGGTTTTCCTTGCTGCTCAATGACTTTAGCGTCAATACCTTGTTGAGTAAACAAAGATTTGGCATTCTCCAACAATTTAGCAACTGTCTCAGGTGAAGACATAATTTCCCCAGTTGAGGATTCTGCTTCTTCCACCACACTTAACAAAATTAAGCGACTGCCATAAGTGTTGACAAGATTGATCACCACATCAACCGCTTCCCTTGCTTCTCGGCTTTGATCGATGGGAAATAAAATAGTTTTGAACATTACATTTACCTCCGTCCCCCTGAGTCCGGTAAAATCTGGATGGTTCTACTTACAAAACAATAACAAAAAGGCAATCAGGAGGTTTGTGCTGTGGGAAAAAAAACTTTAGCAAAATTATCTGCCAGTGATGTATCTGGTAAGCGTGCTTTAGTTCGGGCTGATTTTAATGTACCTCTTGATGATGCAGGTCAAATAACCGATGATACTCGTATCCGTGCGGCTCTACCAACTATCCAAGATTTAATCCAGAAGGGAGCTAAGGTAATTTTAAGCAGTCACTTTGGTCGTCCAAAGGGTAAAGTCAACGAAAAAATGCGCCTAACTCCAGTGGCTCAACGCTTGTCTGAGTTGTTAAAGCAGGAAGTCATTAAGTGCGATGACTGTATTGGTGATGATGTGGCTACAAGAGTAGCAGCAATGCAAAACGGGCAAGTAATGTTACTGGAAAATGTCCGTTTCTATGGCGAAGAGGAGAAAAACGACCCGGAATTTGCCAAAAAATTGGCAGCTAATGCTGATTTCTATGTCAATGATGCTTTTGGTACTGCCCACCGCGCCCATGCTTCCACTGAAGGTGTAACTAAATATTTGAGCCCTTCTGTAGCTGGATATTTAATTGAGAAGGAATTGCAATATCTGCAAGCCGCAATCGAAAATCCCCAGCGCCCCTTAGCAGCAATTATTGGTGGCTCTAAAGTTTCCAGTAAAATTGGCGTGATTGAAACCCTGTTGGAGAAGTGCGACAAGTTAATCATTGGTGGGGGGATGATTTTCACCTTCTACAAGGCTCGTGGTTTGAATGTCGGCAAGTCCCTGGTGGAAGAAGACAAGTTAGAGTTAGCTAAGTCATTGGAAGCGAAAGCAAAGGCAAAAGGTGTAAGTTTCTTGTTACCTACCGATGTGGTGGTAGCAGATAATTTTGCTCCCGATGCTAATTCCCAAACTGTTAACGTCAATAATATCCCTGATGGTTGGATGGGTTTGGACATTGGTCCTGATTCCGTCAAAGTATTCCAAGATGCTCTTGCAGATTGTAAGGGTGTAATTTGGAATGGCCCTATGGGTGTATTTGAGTTTGATAAGTTTGCTGTGGGTACAGAAGCGATCGCTCATACCTTAGCAGAAATTGGTAAAGGTGGTGCTACCACTATTATTGGTGGTGGTGATTCTGTCGCTGCTGTGGAAAAAGTTGGTTTAGCCGAGCAAATGAGCCATATCTCTACTGGTGGTGGTGCTAGCTTGGAATTACTAGAAGGTAAAGTACTTCCTGGTATTGCTGCTTTGGATGAAGCCTAAATAATACTAGGGTGGGCAATGCCCACCCTCTCACAGGGGTATGCTGGCAAGACTTGAAGAACAAGGTGGGAAAGTAGACAAGGTAGGAACCCGAACCATAAATAACAAAGGTTCTAAACGTAGAAAGAAAGCAATTAAAAAATTAGGTATCAGGCATAAAAAAGTAGCTGATACCAGAAAAGATTTCCATTTCAAAACAGCTAAAAAATTGCTATCTAAATATGATGTAATTGCTGTTGAAAAGTTGAATGTCAAAGGACTTGCTAGAACACGATTGGCTAAGTCGATTCATGATGCGGAATGTGGGTTTATCAATATACTCACATTCAAAGCCGAAAATGCTGGTTTGCGAGTAATACCTGTATCTCCTAACGGTACAAGTCAATCATGTTCTAATTGCGGTCATGTAGTAAAAAAGCCGTTATCCCAAAGAATGCATAACTGCCCGGTATGTCATACCAGCATTTGCAGGGATTGGAATGCGGCTATAAATATAAAAAACCGTGGGGCGCACGGTCTTAAAGCTCAGTCAATGTCGTCATAGACGAGTCGGTGAGAAGCCCACACTTACCGCAAAGCGGAAGTGAGGGTACGTCACTGCAAAATACCCACCATATGTAGAAAACCATGACCTGTAATCATTTCTACAATTAATGCAATAAAACCTAACATGGCTATCCTTCCATTCCAAACTTCTGCAGAAGTGGTAATTCCCCATTCCCAACGTTCTGGGGGGTAAATCTTCACTTTCTTCTTCATTTGATTGATTTGAGCAAATGTGAGAGGAGATGGCTCTAAACTCTCAACAACTAAATCAGCTAATGCTTGAATAAACAGGGGATGGGTATTTAGAGCCGGTACACGATGGAAATTATGGATACCTGCTTCCTCAGCAATTTCCCGGTATTCAATATCTATTTCTTCCAGGGTTTCAATATGCTCAGAGACAAAGCTAATAGGCACTACCACTAAATTTTTGACTCCCTTCTTGCCTAACTCCTCAATTGCATCTTCCGTGTAGGGTTGGAGCCATTCCACTGGACCAACCCGGCTTTGGTAAGCTAAGGAATGGGGATTAGGTCGATTGAGGGTACCCATAATTAATTCCGTACATTCCTCGATTTCCTGCTGGTAAGGATCTCCTGCTTCTTCAACGTAGCTTTTAGGTACGCCGTGGGCACTAAAGAAAATATGCGCCTCATCGGGATTCTCTAACTGATCTAATTCTTGAGCAATCAGTTCTGCCATTGCCTGGAGGTAGCATGGTTGTTTATACCAAGAAGGAATAGCATTATATGGAAGTTGTTTTAGCTTAGAGTCTTGTTGCCAAAATTTCTCTAGAAGTCGGAAGCTAGAACCACTAGTACTAATAGAAAACTGGGGGTATAGGGGTAAAATAACTAGATGTTCTATATCATCTTTGGTAATTTTGGCGATCGCTTCTTCTGTGAATGGATGCCAGTAACGCATACCGATGTATATTTTGGCATCTTGTCCTAAGGTTTCCAGTTTTGTTTTCAGTGCTTCACCTTGAGCTTCAGTAATACTTTTCAGGGGTGACCCACCACCAATTTTACGGTAATTATCCTGTGATTTCTGGGTGCGTCTAGTAGCAATAAACCAAGCTAGAGGTTTCTGCAACCAGGTAAATGGCAAGCGGATAATTTCCGGATCGGAAAACAAATTATATAAAAATGGCCCTACATCTTCTAATTTATCTGGACCACCAAGATTAAGTAATAAGACACCTACACGACCCATAGCAGTTATAATCCCCCTAGCTTTTCAGTTTTTTACTAATATTCACAATCTGTCTTTATTAAATATATAAGTTAATGTGAAGGAATGACGCAATGGCAACAATTTTCAGGGACTTGAGCTACCGCTATCAATGGTTCTACGACGGCATATCCCGTTTAGCAGCTTTGAGCGTGGGGGGTGAGAAGCGTTTTCGCCAACTTGCCTTACAAAACTTAATCATTAATTCAGATACCAAAGTTTTAGATTTGTGTTGTGGTAGTGGACAAACGACACAATTTTTAGTCAAGTATTCACAAAATGTCACTGGTTTAGATGCCTCACCTTTATCTTTGCAAAGGGCAAAGGAAAATGTACCACAGGCTGATTATGTGGAAGCATTTGCCGAGAATATGCCTTTTGCAGATGGAGAATTTGATTTGGTACATACAAGTGCAGCATTACATGAAATGCAACCAGACCAATTGCAAAAGATTCTCAAAGAAGTATATCGTGTTTTACGACCCGGTGGGGTATTTACCTTGGTAGATTTCCATCAACCCACAAACTTGCTGTTTGTACCTGGTGTGTGGTTGTTTTTCTGGTTATTTGAGACAGAGACTGCTTGGAATTTACTGCGGACAGATTTAGGGGGATTGTTGAGGAAGACTGGTTTTCAAGTGGATGAACCCCGTTTGTATGCAGGGGGAAGTTTACAGGTGGTAAGAGGAGTGAGGGAGAGTGAGAGAGGGAAGGAGGGAAGGAGGGAAGGAGGGAAGGAGGGAAAGAGGGAAGGAGGGAAGGAGTGAGGGAGTGATGCTTATTTTTTGGTGTGGATAATCCATTTATCTGGGTTATGAATCATGCTTACTAATATGGCTAGAATTGAATTATAGGTTCTGTAAAGGTCGCGCCCAGTTTCAGTTTCTAAATAATTACATTTAACAGAAAATTCTAACCAAGTTTGAGTTTCTGCTGCTTCTGCCTGAGCATCACTCAATTTGGCAATGAATGCATCTCTATACCTTCGCTTACTCCATGCTTCTGCTAAATTAGCACATACAGAACGGGAAGAACGACGACTTTGATCCGTAAGAGAATATCTCTCTTCGACAGGAAACTTTTTTGATAAATAAAAAATCTCCATTGCTGAATCGAATGCCATTTTATACACTTTCAAGTCCTTATGACTTTTGATAAACTCTCGACTCATACTCAATAAACTCATCTGCACATTAATTACATACAGATATTATTCCCTCACTCTCTCACTCCCTCACTCTCTCACTCTCTCACTCTCTCACTCCCTCACTCCCTCACTCCCTCACTCTCTCACTCCTTCCCTCATCCCTTCAGACGGCTGGCAAAAATAGCTGCTTGGGTGCGATCGCGTAGATTCAGCCGACTTAGTATACTGTTAACATGATTCTTAACGGTGCGTTCGGAGATATACAGAGCCTTAGCAATTTCCCGGTTATTCAATCCTTGGGCAATTAATTCTAATACTTCCTTTTCCCTAGGGGTTAATAAGTCAAACTCAGGAGATGGTTCTGGCTCCACGGTACCATGAGCTAGCATTACCTTGTCAAAGAGTCCTGGCCCCATTTGGGTATAGCCTTTATGGATTGCACGGATAGCTTCCGCTAGTTCTTCTGAGGGGGTATCTTTAAGTAAGTATCCTTTAGCACCAAAGCCCATCGCTTTAGTAATATATTCATCATCATCAAAAGTTGTCAGTACCAGAACTTTGATGTCAGGAACTTTTTGGTGTAGGGAACGAATTGCTGCAACTCCATCCATAACTGGCATTCGTACATCCATGAGTACAATATCAGGTTTAAGAGCGATCGCTAATTCTACGGCAACTTGACCGTTTTCCGCTTCACCCACAATTTCTATATCAGGCTTACTGCGTAATAAGCTACCAAGACCTTCCCGGATAATGCTTTGATCGTCAACCAGTAAAACTCGGATTTTCATCTGCCGACAGTGGTATTATAAAATTAATTTTACAACCTTGACCAGGTTGACTGGTGAGATTCAGATGACCACCCAATACTTCTATTCTTTCTCGCATCCCCTGAATTCCAAATCCTGTGGTATTTTCTTGGGGATGGAAACCTCGACCATTATCTTTTATTACCACTAAAATACCAGTGGTTCTTTCCTTGAGAACAAGACTGATTTTATCTGCATGACTATGTTTAGAAATATTAGTTAACGCTTCTTGAATGACTCGGTAGATGGCTGTAGATATTTCCGTTGCTAGGGGAGAAGTTAAGTTTATCTGAGAATGAATTTGAATGCCAGTTGTTTTCTCATATTCTTGTATCAATTTGGTTAAAACAACCGTGAGAGATTTTCCTTTTAAAGGATGATTGCGGAGAGTCGCAACTGACTGACGCACATTTTGTAAGGCTTCTTTACCTAATTGTCGAGCTTTTTGCAGATGTTGATTAGCCTGTGGCACATCTTGATCATCTAATCGCATTGCCACATTTTCTAGTTGAATGCTTTGTGCTGTGAGGGAATGTCCCACAGAATCATGAATTTCCCTAGCAATACGGTTTCTTTCCTGTAGGGTAGCTTGGTTTTCAATTAACAATGCATATTCACGCAAACGACGATTGGCAAGAGATAGTTCTTGACGGCTTTGTTTTTCAGCCAGTAAAGTACCTATTAAAAGGAATACAAATATTAAAACTAAACCAAACAATAATGCCGAGTTCAGCTTTAAATTAAGAAAAAAAGGTTGTACCACCTCATCTGGTAATTTGCGTAAAGGAGGAGGTAATCTTCTACCTACAGGAATGCCAAAAGGAGTCATACCTATAAATGACATAAATAGCATCATTAGGAAAGAAACATAAGCAGCGATCGCTACTAGAATACGCCCGTTCCAAGGGAACATCAAACAAGCACGGATTACTACCACCAGCAACAGGGAAGGAAACACCCTTTCTCCCCTTCCTCCCAAGAGTACAGCTAACCAACTCAAGGCAAATCCCAGGTTTGTATACATAATTTGGGCAAAGCGAGAACCAAAGGGTAATCGTAAACCCAAGGTAGCCAACACAGCGATAATGGGAATGATAATCGGGCGGAACCTGAATCCCAAATTTGGCAAAGTAATGGATTTAAGAATATCGGGTATATCCTGTGCATTCGGGAAAAAATGCCTGTGAGGACGTAAGGGAGAAAATGCCGCCAATAAGCCAATTACTAATAGAGTTAGCTCTAAATAGAATAAAAGAGGAAAAGGGTGTTTTTTCCAAATCAACCGTTGCATAACCACAACAGCCATTTGCTGTCAATATTTTTACTATTTTTCATAGTAAGTCAAAGTAATCAGTAGCTCAAAGTTGCCCAGGTACTATCTGCATGAATTGTATATAGACCAAAAGTACTATATGGCTATAGTACTTGAGGCTCTTAGGATTTGGGATTATGGGTTCATGTAAATGGCTAGTAAATTGCTTAGGATTAAATTGTTCCCAAGCATAACTAAGCTTATTCAAGACTTTACTAACTCAAATATTTACAGGAGATACATTATGAACTGGCGCACAATTTCCGCATCCACCATATTAGCTGCATCCTTACTCGTACCCATGAGCAGTATTGCTGCTTCATTTAACCAAACTCAAATTTCCAGCTCTT
>NZ_FYBH01000320.1 GCF_900185595.1 Calothrix rhizosoleniae SC01 | reverse complement strand
AACCTACTTAAAGGATTACAATCGAATCGGACTAAATTAGCAAAGTAACATAAGGAGGATTACAAAGCTATGTCCGACCTCAACCGAGGAATCATGAAATTTAAGGATGCAGACTCTCCCACCCTAGTCACATTCTCGACTTTACTGCTGTTAGGTTCGATTGCTGTTCTAATTATTTGGGCATTGCAATCAGCCTACGCAGTTAGCTAAGCAGGTATATTATTTGTTGTACTTTTTTCCTATTCATTATTTTCCTGCTGGATTCGTCAGCAGTGTTAGTAGGGGCACTAACAATCTAAAATGTACCAATAGTCAACAGAAAATGTTAGATTTTAGATTTTTAGATTGTCAATCTAGAATCCCTAATCAAACATGATAGAACTTTGGGGTGCCCTAATTATTTTAACTGTCTGCCCAATCCTGGGTTCACTACCTTTGATTGCTTGGATTGTCCAAGCTTTTACAGGCAGACAATTAGCACAGGTTGGTACTGGCAACATTAGCGTATCAGCAGCTTTTTATCATGGTGGTACATTAACGGGAATTCTGGCAGTTTTGTCAGAAGCATTCAAAGGTGTTGCGGCTGTTTTTATTGCCCGCGCATTTTTTCCTCAGGGTACATCTTGGGAATTGATTGCATTAATTACCTTAGTCGTAGGTAGGTATGCGGTAGGTAGAGGAGCTGGTACTACCAATGTGGTATGGGGATTTACAGTTCATGATCCCTTGGTAGCAGCATTCGTCTTTTTACTCGCAAGCATTAGTTTTACCATAGTCCGCGATCGCCAGATGGCAAAGTATGGGGTATTGCTGTTATTCCCCATCATAGAAGCTCTTTTACACATTGAGGATGTGCCGAGAATCATGGCTGCGGTAGTCCTTGCGGGCTTACTAGCTTGGATTTATCGGCAAATTCCTGATGATCTAGAACTTCCCGTTGAAGAAGCCCAACCAGAATCCCAAGCTGCATTACAATTTTTTCGTGGCGATCGAAAAATACTATCCCTGGATGATGAATTGAATCAGGGGATGGTAGGCCATAAAGCAGCGAGATTATCCGAAATTAGGCGCTGGGGTTATCCAGTGCCTAAAGGTTGGGTATTGCCTCCCTATGATGACCCAGAAGTATTAATTGAAATTCTCCACCCCTCCGAATTATCACCATTGGTAGTCAGATCAACTGCTATCGGTGAAGATTCAGAACAAGCTTCCGGTGCGGGACAGTATGAAACCATTCTCAATGTTACCACTAAAGAGGGACTAAAATCTGCGATCGCTAGAGTGCAGGAATCTTATCAAAATCCCAATGCCGTCCAATACCGTAATTCTTTGGGTTTGCAAGAAACTGCTATGGCAGTATTAATTCAGCAGCAAATCCGGGGGGTATTTTCTGGGGTGGCATTTAGCCGTGATCCCATGACTCAGCAAGGGGATGCGGTGGTGATTGAAGCCTTACCAGGCAATCCCAATGAATTAGTTGCTGGCAAAATTACCCCAGAACAGTACTGTGCTTTTGTGGTAGATACAGAAAATTTCTCCTTTGTGCAATTAGAGGGAGAAGGTAGAGTTCCAGCAGTTTTAATTAAACAAGTCGCCTACCTAGCTCGGCACTTAGAAGATAGATATCATGGAGTTCCCCAAGATATTGAATGGAGTTATGATGGTCAAACCCTATGGGTATTGCAAGCACGTCCAATTACAACCCTGCTACCAATTTGGACGAGGAAAATTGCTGCGGAGGTGATTCCCGGTATTATTCACCCCCTCACTTGGTCAATCAATCGCCCCTTAACCTGTGGAGTTTGGGGAGGAATTTTTACCATTGCCTTGGGTAGTCGTGCTTTTGGGCTAGATTTTAATGAAACAGCAACACTCCATTACTCTAGAGCTTATTTTAATGCGTCCCTTTTAGGAACGATTTTTCGGCGCATGGGTTTACCACCGGAAAGTCTCGAGTTTTTAACTAGGGGAGCAAAATTAAGTAAGCCTCCTCTCAGCTCGACATTACAAAATTTGTCCGGTTTATTCAGGTTGTTGGGTAGGGAATTAACTTTAGTTAGGGATTTTCAACGAGACGATAAAAAGTACTTTGCTCCTGGTTTATCTCAATTAGCTCAAGAATCTGTTGATATCCTGGACATACAGGAAATATTGGCAAGAATTGACTCCATATTAGAACTTTTGCGCCGTGCCACTTATTACAGTATTTTTGCTCCCTTAAGTGCCTCATTACGGCAAGCATTATTGCGGGTAAAAGATAATAAAATTGATAATAGTTTGACACCAGAAGTCTCAGCTTTACAGAGCTTGGATCGATTAGCTGCATCTGCCAAAGAAATATTTCCTGAATTCGATCCAGAAACCTTGTTTGAGGATTTAGCACTTTCTGTCAAAGGAAAGGAAATTCTGACAGAATTTGAACAATGGTTACAGAAATATGGCTATTTGAGCGAAGTTGGTACAGATATTGCCGTTTCTACGTGGAAGGAAGAACCTCATTTAGTCAAGCAATTATTTATACAGCTAATGCAGGGAAACCCAGCTTCCCAAAATCAAACAACTCCCAGTAAAAAAACCGGAGGATTCGTCCAAAGACGAGTAGACTTGAAAGGAAAAGTCACAGAAACTTATTCCCGATTTTTGGCTGAATTACGTTGGTCATTTATTGCCTTAGAACAACTTTGGTTAGAGTCAGGGATATTATTAGAATCTGGAGATATCTTTTTTTTAGAATTTGAAGAAATACGATTTTTAATCGAACGTGCTGATGTAGATTTTATTTACGAATTACAAAATAAAATACAAATTAGGCGATCGCAACGAGAAAAAGATAGGCAAATTCAGGCTGTACCCCTTTTGGTATATGGTAATTCACCACCACCACCCCTAACTCCCTCCTCATTTTATTCTGGTCAAACTTTACAAGGCATTCCTGCAAGTCATGGACAAGTAGAAGGAAGAGTCAAGGTGTTACGCAACTTTGACTCCCTACCGGAAGTTAATAAGGAAATAATTTTGGTAGTACCTTATACTGATTCTGGATGGACTCTATTATTGGCCCAAGCTGGGGGATTGATTGCAGAAGCTGGTGGTAGGTTATCACATGGTGCGATCGTTGCTCGGGAATACGGGATTCCCGCAGTCATGAATGTTCATAATGCAACATTGCTACTCCAGGATGAGCAATGGGTAAGGGTTGATGGTTCTAGGGGAATAGTTGAAGTATCAGACGACTTAAGACCACGATAGGAGTTGATAGTTGGTAGTTGGTAGTTGGTAATTGGTAGTTGATAGTTATTTCATCTCCCCACACTTCCCATACTCCCCCACACTCCCCACACCTTCCCTCCCTCACTCCTTCACACCTTCCCTCCTTGCCTCTTTCACACCTTCCCTCCTTTCCTCTTTCACTCCTTCCCTCCCTCACTCCTTCACACCTTCCCTCCTTCCCTCTTCCAAACTAGCAGCCAATTCAATTGCCTCATTGCGAGTAGAAACCCTACCCTCTACTTGAGCTAAAGCAATCTCCGTCAGCAGTTCTCCAATAAATGGTGATGGTGGAATTTTTAGTGATATCATGATGTCCTGCCCACTCACCAGAGGGGTAGGATAAGCAACCAGATCATCAGGGTTAAGGTAGCGGCTGATTAAGGGTGCGATCGCTTCTACTGAGCAATTATAAGCTAAGGCAAACACAGCCAATGCTGGAAATACAGCACCCACTTCCTGAAAGAAAAAATACTGCTCTCGTAATGACATCTGATTAGTTTTTAACTGTGGCGCAAGCTTCAAAATTGTAGTCACAGCTCTAATTTCTACACGGCTATAGGTCAAGGAATTTAGCTCTGCTGCTGCTACATCTGGCTCGGGATGAACAAGACAAGCCAGTTTCGCTATCCCCAACCAAGTAGTTTTGACTGTATCCTTGATAAATCCTTGTATTTTTAATCCTAAGGGTTGCCAAGTTTTTGCCAATTCCACCACTGCTGCGTCCACTGCTGCTAATTGAGAGAAGCTCTCAGAATTAGCATAGGGAAAAAAGGGCTGAATTAAACCATCTTGCCAAGCAGTTTGCAACCAAGGAGTACCAGTCGCACTAGCCAAAAGATAACCTAGTTCTACCCTCACCCTTTCTAACGCTACTTGAGTAATATTTGATGCTAGATTGCGAATAATTCCTTGGGTATTGGTTTCAATGGCAAAACCCAATTGAGAGGCTTGACGATAAGCGCGTAACAATCGTAAAGGATCATCTGACAAATTATCAGGGGATACCATTCTTAACAGCTTAGCGTCTAAATCTACACAACCTTGTAGAGGATCAATCATTTCTTGGGTATGAGGATTATAAGCGATCGCATTCACCGTAAAATCTCGCCGACGTAGATCAGTTGCTAAACTATTTCCTTCTTGTTGAGCAAAATCAACGGTAGCATGGGGAAATACCACCCGAGCAATTTTTCTGGCTGGATCGAGGATGACAAAACCAGCTTGATAATATTTAGCAATATGTCGCGCTGTTTGGATCGCATCTGATGGTAAAACAAAATCTAGATCCAAATATTCACTACTTCTGCCTAAAATCCCATCTCGCACTGCACCACCAACCATGTAAACTGGTTGTGGCAGTAATTCCAGGTCAAATGGCCAAGTTTCAGGAGAGAAGGGAGAAACAACGGAGCCTTGCATTGTAATAAAAATAAACCCAATAGATAGTGAATAAAATTTCTACTTAAGTTAGATTAACAATAAAGTCCCTTACAATCGCTCTGGTTATGTGTATTTGCATTAACTGCCAATATGTAGATCGCTGTCTGACTTACCACGCAGTGGAAACCCAACATCAACAACTGCATTTGACAGAAACTCCAGATTTTGAGCCTAATGAGCCTTCCATTAATGTTAATATTCGTTCCCAGGCAGATGTGATTGAAATGGAATGGGATGTTGTTGGTTGTCTGAGCTTTAAAGAAGAAAAGGGTAAGTGGTCTAAGTTGCGTCCCGGTGAATTAGTACCAACTTGAGAATTTGGAGTGAAGGAATGGAAGAGTGGAAGAGTGGAAGAGTGAGGGAGTGAAGGAGTGAGGGAGTGAAGGAGTGAAGAATAATAATATTGTTTTTCTTTGTTCCCTTTTTGCCTTATTCTACGGTGCTGTGTAGATTTTTGTGTAGTAACATTTGGCGCGATCTTTGGAACATAAATTTGTTCCAAGGGGATTCAATTTTATTTACCCGATATCCCAGCTTGAAATACAGATGCTGTGCTTGATAGTTATTTTCCAATACATGAAGGTATAGATCCTGAAAACCCCAATTTAGAGCCATTTGATCGCAAGCCTTCAATAAACTAGAAGCAGCTCCCTGACGACGATATTGAGGATTAACAGCTAAATTCGATAGGTAAGGAAAACTTCTATTACTTCTATTTAAATTATTCCAGGATTCGCTGAAACGTACAGCCATTTCTACAGTCCCCACAATATGATTAATTCCGGCGATGGAATCTACAGCCACTAAACAAATGTGGTGGGGAGCAGGTAATGTTAAACGATGTCTTAAGTCTTCATAAATACCCAAACGTAGGAGAGGGAAAGCCCATCCCCACACACCATGTCGGGAGTGAAAGCTTTCAGCAATAATTTGGGCAACACCAGTCAAATCAGAGGATGTCGCCACCCGCACTTGAAATAGGCATGAAGCTTGAGTGGGAGTGTTAGCAATTGGTTCTTGTTGAGATGAGTTAAAAAACCAGGAAGTCAAGGTAAGTTTAGTTGTGATTGGATCGGAGGAAAATATTTTCAAATATCCATATCCTAGAACACCTTAACAGAATATGGGAAAAATAGGGGTAAAACTGTTAAGAGTTACTGGTTAAGAGTTCCCTACCTCCACCACAGGACTTTTATGCCTAACGGCACGCTCTGCGAACAGCAAGCCCTACATAGCAGTTAGCCCTTATAGGTTAGCGATGAGAGGATGTCAAATAACGGTAGAGTAGCCCAGTAATAATTGCTGGTATTTCTAAATGAGGTAAAACTCCAGCCCCAGGAATACTATGAAACCCTTGAATTATCTCAGGATTAAGGCGGGAAAGTCGCCGTCCTTGCTCGGTATTACTAAAACGAGATTGCTCTCCCCAAACAAAAATTGTCGGTACTTTTAGCTCTTGCATATACTCGGACAAATCAAAGCATAAATCGCCTTTTAAAGAAGACAAGGCAGCATATTCTGCATTTGGTTTAACTGCTGAGGCTAGATAAGCTGCGACAATTTCATCATTAATACGCGATCGCTCGGCAAATAAAAATTGTTCTAGAAAGTTACGCACGGCTAATTCATTAGCCGCTCCAAGCCCATAAATAATCCGATCTAACCCTGGAATCCCTACTAGCTGAGATACCAATTCTTTGCCATAATCAGCTCCAAAATCCCGATATCCAGAAGGACAAACTAAAAACAATCCTCGGAATAATTGTGGCTGTTGAATGGCTAAACGAATAGTCAACCCAGCAGTGAGGGAAGAAGCAACAACCCAAGCAGGTTCTACAGCTACTTCTACAAGTAGAGTTTGAATTAGGTTGAGATAGTCTTGAGGATGATATTCTCTCGCAGGATGGTCAGAATCTCCCCAACCAATTAAATCGGGAGCAATTACTTGATGGATAGCAGCAAAACCAGGATAAATCTTTGACCATTCATAGGCGGATGAGCCTCCTCCCAAACTATGTAGAAATACAAGAGGTGATGATTTGACTCCTAATGAATATCCTTCGGTTAATGATGCTTGCCAAAAGTTTAAATCTGGGATGGAGTAAACCATCTGTCCTAAATTGGTGTCTAGAACGCACTGTTTAAAACCAGGAGGTTGGAAATTCAGCATGGAGTAACGATTTGCGCCTGTGTCTTTAGAACTGGATATACTTAACAATAGACATTTTTAATATATAGCACTACGCGCAAATCAAAAGCCAAAAGTGATCCTGCAGCGCACTCCGAAGGAATAAAAATTTTACTGCTCATAGGTTTGGTGCTTCAACAATGTCCTAACGGTTCGACTTCGCTCAGGGCTAACCTAATTGTGTAGTATTATATTTTCCTAAGTATCTGGAATTTGCGGTGACATCATGTATATAAATATATAGCTAATTTTTCGGGGGTAACTAAAATGAGAATCAGAGCTGGTATTTTTACCATTGGTAAACCAAGAAAAATTGAAGCAGCTTATAGCTTGTTAAAATATAAATATGCTCAGAGAAAATTGGCCAGATTCACCAGTCGTAGAACACCTCCAAAAACCCTAGGTAGACCAGTTAAAACAGAAAGTGGCGGTACAGCATAGTTAGTAAGTTATCCCATGAACGCTTCAGGTATTGGGATAAACACAAAAATACCCTCCTTGATCATGAAGAGGGTTAGGTTTTTATAATTTTGATATTAAATATAATACCTTTCCAAGATTACTCTCAGCTCGACTTTGTCCAAAATTAATAACTTAGTTTTCTTTACAATGTTTGCGACACATACATTTTTCGTAGGGGCACGGCATCCACAATCTTTTGGTATATAAAATTATCTTACTGGTGCCGTGCCCTTACCCATATGTCGCATTCTTTTTTTTAATTGATATTAAGCTTTTCTTTCTTTCCATCTGTCCCAATAATTTTTCCAATTGGTATAACAAGTAATAAAAGGACTCAACATAAAAATACCCTCCTCGTCACCGAAGAGGGTTAAATAAATAACGTGGGAAAAATTGCTTACAGTTGCTTCACTTCAGAAACTAACTTCGCTACCATATCCTTAGCACTACCAAACAACATGGTAGTTTTATCCTTGTAGAACAAATCATTATCTACACCAGCAAAACCAACACTCATACCCCGCTTAATAACAATAGTATGCTTGGCCTTGTCTACCTCTAAAATAGGCATACCATAAATTGGACTCTTGTCATCGGTACGAGCAGAAGGATTGACTACATCATTAGCACCGATTACCAAGGCGACATCAGTTTGCTCCAACTGGGGATTGATATCATCCATGTCGTGCAGTTGCTCATAGGGCACATTCGCCTCTGCCAGTAATACATTCATATGCCCCGGCATCCTTCCAGCTACAGGGTGAATTGCATATTTAACATCTACACTCAACTTTTCCAGCTGATCTGCTAATTCTCTTACACTGTGTTGCGCTTGAGCTACAGCCATCCCGTAACCAGGAACAATGACCACAGAACGGGCATAACCCAACATCATAGCCCCTTCTTCGGGATCGATGCTGTGGACAACTTTATCTGTTGCTCCCCCAGCCCCAGCTGCACCAGCGACTGCACCTGCACCAGTACCAAAAGCACTGAACAGCACACTGAATAGGGAACGGTTCATAGCCTTACACATAATCTCCGTCAGGATTAAACCTGATGCTCCCACCAATGCACCGGCGATAATTAACATATTGTTCATTACCACAAAACCAGCCGCAGCAGCCGCTAAACCAGAAAATGAGTTCAATAAAGAAATCACCACCGGCATATCACCCCCACCAATGGGAATGACGAACATCACACCTAATACTAAAGAGACTCCTACCACTCCTAAGAATATGGGTAGATTAGTGGGATCGATTAATAAAAAAGCACCACCGACTAAATAAGAACCCAGCAGTAAAGCATTTATGGGTTGCTGCAAAGGAAATGTTATTGGCGAACCACTCATGATTCCCTGTAGTTTTGCAAAAGCGATCGCACTACCTGTAAAGGTAACACCACCAATTAGCACATCCAGCAGCATGGAAATACTGGCATCTAAGGGGACAGACTGAGATGCACCTAATAAACGCCAAAATTCAGCCACAGCCACCAGAGCCGAGGCAGAACCACCCAAACCATTCAACAAACCCACCATTTGGGGCATTTGGGTCATTTCTACTTTATAGGCTGCGATCGCACCAATAGCCGATCCGATTGCCAAGCCCAACAAAATCATTTGGTAGTTCAACACCTGCTGATCCAGCAATGTCACCACTACCGCCAATAACATACCCACAGCAGCCATCACATTACCGTTTCTGGCTGTAGCTGGTGAACCTAACTTTTTCAAACCGAGAATAAAGAGGGAGGCTGCAAGCAAGTATGTCAGCTGAATCCCAGTTGGTATTAAATCGCTCATGCCTTAATCTCCTTCTTCTTAAACATTTGCAACATCCGATCTGTCACCAGGAAACCACCGACTACGTTAATCGTTGCCAGAACCACCGCAATTAAACCTAGAATTACGGATATTTTCCACTCCTGAGCACCGGAAGCCACGATTGCTCCCAGTACGGAAATACCGGAAATCGCATTCGATCCCGACATCAGGGGAGTATGCAAGGTAGGAGGGACTTTATTAATCACCTCAAACCCAACAAATGCTGCCAAAGCAAACACAAATAAAGCTGCAATTAATGCTTCTGTCATTGATATTCAAACTCCTGTAATTGATAAATGGGGAGTGTGGGAAGTACGGGGAGTGAGAGAGTGGGAGAGTGAGAGAGTGAAGGTTGATGGTTAATGGTTGGGAGTTAAGATTTTTTATCTTTCATTCCTTCCCTCCTTCCTTCTTTCTCTCTTCCCCTCTTTCCCCCTAACTCCTTCTCTCCTAACTAATTGCTGACTGTTCGGCTTTTAGGGCATCTTGTACCCGTGAGTTACGAATTTCTCCGGCGTGGGTAATGCAAGCCGCATCAATGATGTCATCGGCAAAATTTACCTCTAATTGCCCATCTTTATTAATCAGTAGTTGGATTAATGATGTCAGGTTCTTGGCATACAACTGGCTAGCATGAACTGGTAGGGATGATGGTAAATTTATTGGGCCAATGATAGTCACACCATTGACGACAATATCTTTGCCAGGAGCTGTACAAGCACAGTTACCACCCTGCTCTGCTGCTAAATCCACGATTGTTGCTCCTGGTTTCATTTGCGATACCATCTCCTCTGTCACCAACAAAGGAGCTTTCTTCCCAGGAACTTGAGCCGTGGTAATGACTACATCAGCATTCTTGACGTGGGATGTGACAAGTTCTTGAGTTTTTTGCTTGCTGTCTTCAGAAATTTCTTTGGCGTAGCCCCCAGCAGTTGCTGTATCTTCATCTAATTTAACTTCAACAAACTTTGCCCCTAAACTTTGTACTTCTTCCTTGACAGCAGGGCGAATATCAAAAGCCTCCACAATTGCTCCCAATCGCCGAGCAGTAGCGATCGCTTGTAATCCTGCGACCCCAGCTCCCATAATAAACACCTTCGCCGGGGCAATTGTACCAGCAGCAGTTGTCAGCATGGGGAAATACTTTGGTAAAGCTGCTGCTGCAATCAATGCTGCCTTATATCCCGCGATCGATGCCTGAGAAGACAAAGCATCCATACTTTGTGCCCTAGTGGTACGGGGGATCATCTCCATACTCAAGGCACTTACTTGGCGTTCAGCCAAATGACTAGCTAATTTTGGATTTCCTAGGGGATTTAAAAATCCAATTAATATAGCTCCTGGTTTGAGTAAATCAATTTCCGAATGCCCATCTTCCCGATCTTGAGGAGGACTAACTTTGAGGAGGATATCAGCCTCGCTCCATAACTTGTGGGGATCGGTGATAACTGTTGCTCCTGCTGCTTCATAATCAGCATCAGTAAAAAAAGCTCTCTCACCCGCACCAGATTCCACCCATACCTCTAAGCCTTTCTTTACCAATTTGGCGACGATATCGGGAATTAGGGCAACACGACGTTCGCAAACTTCAATTTCCTTAGCTACTGCTATCTTCATGAAATCTCCTTGAGATAAATACTTATTGCGATGCAAGTGGTGAAATTTTGTTGTTCAGCCGACAATAGGCACAGTTTATTTGTCTAAATGGCTATCAATACTGAGTTGTTTGAGTTGTTGCAATTCAGATGATGTGACTCCTCTTTGTTTCATCTTAATTGCTCCAGGCAAAACCTAGACTATGCCCCTTATGGATATCAGAATTTCTAGATACTTGCATTCGTTTGCATATTGCAAATCCTATGTTGATCCCCAGTTTGAGTATCTCTTTTTCCAAATTGTTTTAGGGATTAAACATTTTTCTTATCCCCTCGTTACAATTTGCAATACTAATCAATCAGGCAAAGTTATATATAAACTAATCATAACCGATGTTTTTTAGCAGTGAAGTTATTCGCAATCTCAATTTACATTAAGTCGATTCAGAGTGATTCTATATATTTACTTAAATGAGGTGGGAAAACATTTAAATTAATATAAAGATTTTCCCAGCCACCATATTTCCTTATTCTCTTCATGAAATAAAACTGATCCAATTACATAGCAGAATCTTTTAACAGTTAACATTAATAAAACTGGGTAATAAAACCAATCGAAACAGTTAAATGCAAGGAATAATGGCTCCTTAGTTCAAGCCCCTTGTCCTCTTCCTGGAATTATTCCCTCTGCTCCCTGCCTCTTAATCCCTACTCCCTACTCCCTACTCCCTGCTCCCTGCTCCTTGTCATCATATACAGGCACTTTTAGTATTCAAACTCTGTCCATTTGACTCAAGCTAGTAGTAAAGTTTAGTTACGAACGTTTGACCAATTGAGTGCGATAACATATTTGTTCTTACTCTAGGAGCTTAACTATGCGACGTTTACTTTCCAGTTTAGCCATAACCAGCTGTTTGTTAACAAGTTTCACCTTGCCCAATACTTCTTTGGCTGGTGGTTTGACCCTATTTAGCGGTGTCAAGCGTGGATATCAATTGCCCTTCCATTTAGATTTTTCTGGTCGTCGGGGAGCCTGGGATCGATACCGGCTAAGAATTCCCAGTAAAAAAATGAAATTTGCAGCTGCCCGATTTATTGTCGCCTATCCCAAAAACTATAAAGGAAGCTTTGATCCCAAGAAGATTGCGGTCAAGGTTGGAGGCAAAAAAGTGAAATTATCTAAGAAAAAATGGGACAAGGACAATCGTATAATTGAAATCTATCCCGAAGAGCCAGTACCAGCAGGATCTAGGGTAGAGTTGGTATTATCTAATGTTCGCAATCCAAATTCTAGCGGCATGTTTTATTTCCAATGTCTGATGAGATCTCCTGGAGATGTGCCACTATCCCGCTACGTCGGAACATGGATTTTGGGTGTTGATTAACCAATGGAACACCAAAAAATAAATTAACCAATTTCTGGACTAGAACTACTTGCTTCACTCCTCCTGCTCCTTGCTCCATTGCATTCCAAGCGATTAATTTTTTTTGGGAAGTCCCCAATCCCAGGACTGGAAACGGCAGCAGTATATGGGAAAGAGATAAAAACTTGACACTCTCGTTTGCTAATAACTGATCCATATCTGAGCAATTAGTTTTTCCTGAGAAAGCACATCATAAGTGATATAATAATAGATTGTGACTTTTTATAAAAAATCACCTTAGAGGACAACAATATGCAGAGAACCTTGGGCGGCACTTGTCGCAAGAGAAAAAGAACCTCCGGTTTTCGGGCTCGGATGCGGACACCAGATGGTAGAAATGTTATTAGGGCTAGGAGAAAGAAAGGACGGCATCGTCTTAGCGTTTAAAGTTCTCCAGCGAATACCAGCAGTGGCTTTGCCCAAAGCAAATCGATTAAAGTCCCGCCAAGATTTTCAAGCAGTCTTCCGGGGAGGATTTCGCTGTCATGGTTCTTATTTAACATTAAGAGCCTTACGGCCATCATTATCAAAAAATCCTTCTCAGAATGCTGCTAAGCTGAATTGCGTCCCTTCTCCCACACGCATTGCCATCTCTATTAGTACCAAAGTTAGTAAGCGGGCAGTAGTACGCAATAAAATCAAACGTCAAATTGCCGCAGCTCTATATAAATTATTGCCCAAATTATCCCCAGGATGGCGATTAGTAGTGGTTGTAAAACCAACAGCAGCAGAATGGGAGTGCATAAGCCAACAATTTCTGCAAGAATTAAAGCAGTTGCTGGTAAAAACTGAGGTGTTAAATGGGCATTCGTGAAGAAGTTTATTATGAAGGTGGCCCCCATATAGGAGATTTAATTCTCAGTATCTTGATTGGGTTCACAATTGTGGGTTTACCATTGACAGTGGGGGCAATTGTCAGGGCATTGTGGTTGCGCTTCCGCATCACTGATCGGCGGATTTCAGTCATCGGCGGCTGGATGGGACGCGATCGCACTGATATAATTTACTCAGAAATTGTCAAAATAGCTAAGGTTCCCCGTGGCATTGGCTTATGGGGTGATATGGCACTAACTCTCAGAGATGGTAGTCGTTTAGAAATGCGAGCTGTTCCCAGATTTAGGGAAATTTATGATTACATCGATGAAAGAGTTGCTGCAAAAAATCCCAACAAAATTGGTGCGATTAAAAAGTGAGTCAATTTCGGCTGCTAAAATTTAGTGATTTCGTTTTGATAATTAGCTAAATTCCAGTAAAGTACTGGCAGCTAAAATATACAAACTTTCATGGATAATGTGCGGCTATCCGAAATCTAACAAGATTCCCATCTAAATCATGATTTAGATAAATTAGATTCAGTTAATTTATAGTACCTCAGGTTGAATTCAGAATAATGGATTTTGGTATCAGCTTTCTCTCGAACAACGTGATGTTGCCAATCATAGACTTGTTCTATGGGATTGTACCTAGCTATGGGTTGGCGATCGTAGCTTTGACACTGATCATTCGCTTTGCACTCTATCCTTTGAGTGCTGGTTCCATCCGTAATATGCGGCGAATGCGAATCGTCAATCCCTTGATGCAAAAGCGGATGCAAGAAATCAAGGAACGTCATAAGGACAATCCGCAAAAACAGCAAGAGGAAATGGTTAACGTCCAAAAGGAATTTGGCAATCCTTTGGGAGGGTGTTTACCCTTACTGTTCCAAATGCCAGTTTTATTAGCTCTATTTGCTACCTTGCGAGGTTCGCCTTTTGCCGGTGTAAATTACACTGTCAACTTGCAAATCTTACCCGCCGAACAAATTGAGAGAATTCAACCACAAGCCTTTGCCACTGCCCCACAAAATATATATATAACTGATGGTGAACATATGAAGGTAGCTGCCATTCTACCTGGTGGGAATAAGTTAGCAGTGGGAGAAAATACAAAGATTCAATATCAGTCTGAGGAAGGCAAACCTTTTTCCGAGCTGATGACGGAACATCCGGAAAATCAGCTCACACCGGAATGGACAGTTACCAAAGGAGCAGAAAGGGTAAATATTGATGCCGATGGTAATATCGAGGCTTTGCAACCTGGAGATGTTACTATCCAAGGTAAAATACCGGGATTGGCAGCAGAAAAAGGATTCCTCTTTATTCAAGCCTTGGGTCGAATTGGTGCAACTGAGCCAGATGGTACTATTCATTGGGATATTGTTGCCATGGTGCTGATGTTTGGCGTTACCCTATACATTAGCCAAGTTCTTTCTGGACAAAATTCCACCAGTGGAAATCCCCAGCAGGAAACAATTAACAAAATCACTCCAGTTCTTTTTTCCGGAATGTTTTTGTTCTTTCCCCTGCCAGCAGGTGTATTAATGTACATGGTAATTGGTAACATTTTCCAAACCCTACAAACTTATATTCTGTCTCGGGAACCATTACCAGAAGAATTACAAAAAATTGTAGATGCCCAGGAAAAAGATGCAGAAGGGAAAGGCCAACAAGCTTTACCTTTTGAACCAAAAAGTTCTAAGAAAAAGGCTACAGGTTAATAATGACTGATAGTCCCAGACAACGAGGTCAGCAGTGGTTAAAAACACTGCTGAAAAAATCTGGAATTACTGATGATGTTGATATTCAGGTAGAATTAGATACAAATCATGAGCTGCCAGAACAAAAAACCTATTGGTTGACAATCGATAAAACCAATTTGACCCCAGAGCAAATCCAGGTATTGATTGGTGATAGAGGCTCAGTCTTGGATGCTATTCAGTATTTAGCTAATTCTATTCTCAACTTAAATCAGTCACCAGAGGAGCAAGGTTCGTACACCATTGAATTAGATGGCTATCGTGTCAAGAGGCAAGGAGAAATCCAAGCTATGGCACAATCAGCCATTCAGGAAGTGCGGGCTACCGGTCAAGAAGTGATCATTAAATCCCTAAGTTCATCTGAACGCCGACAAGTCCATAGTTTATTACAGGACTTTACTGATCTAAAAACCTTCAGTCGAGGGAAAGAACCTAATCGGCATTTAGTAGTATGTCTGGCTTCTATGGAATAAATAGATACCAAAATCTAAACCTCTAATCCACATGCTATGGATTTTTTCTAAAGAGACGTGATACTTTCACGTCTCTTAACGTGATTTATCAAAATAAAATATAAAATTGAAAATGGTATAAATTATTAGCATCCGTAGTAATTTTAATGCGGTAAATCTCTTAAATATCTTGTTTAAATTGAACAACAAATTGATATAAGTTTT
>NZ_FYBH01000328.1 GCF_900185595.1 Calothrix rhizosoleniae SC01 | reverse complement strand
GTGCCGACTTACTTAAAATGTCTCTCGTTGGTAAGGTAGGATATGCACCTAGAGAGCAAATTAGTTTAGGCTTATGTTCTCCTAGCAGTGACATTTATGCATTAGGAGTAACAACAATTGTCTTACTCACAGGTAAAGATCCATCATTTCTCATGGATCAATATACCTTAGAGTGGAAATGGCATTTGTATGCTGATGTCAGCTCCAATTTTGCCCAAATTCTAGATAAAATGCTGGCAGATATTCCCAAACATAGATACCAAACATCCCAGGAAGTTCTCACAGCTTTAGAAAGTCTCACAGTTACACCTAATACTGAAAACAAGGAAGTATCTCTCGAATTACCTACAAAGTTGCAGAATTTAGCAGAATTTCCCACAATTGTTAACAATGTTGAGGATGTGTCAGAAACTCAAGTTTCTGTGAGCAGTTTTGAAGCGACAAACCAATCTCAATTATCAACTACAAGCTTTGAGAATTTCCAGGAATTACCAGCAACATTTGCCAATAACGAAGATATGGTAAAAGTTGAACCTCAAAAATTAGTAGAATCAGAAACAATTGATATTTCCATTAATCCACTTATTCCTGATTCTACCCCAGAGTTTACAAAACCACCCTCATCTTTTCCCAAATCTTCAGAGACAGTGTTTAGTTCCCCTGTCAAGCCAGGGAATTATCAATCTAATTTACCTCAAAATCAACAATCTACTTCTCTAGATCCATTTTTTATTGAGCGTTGTCAAGACGAATTAGCCTACTACATAGGCCCGATGGCAAGTATGATTGTAGAAGATACTTTAACTGATAATCCTCAAGCTTTGCCTTATGAATTTGTAGAAATTCTTGCCAGAGAAATTCCTGAGTCTCAATCTGCTATTGAGTTTATACGTAAATTGATGAGGTAGTAAATAGACATTAGCCACCAGGATTTTCTTCATTTCTATTTCCTTTAGTATGACCCCTAGTACGTCCGGTACTTTTTAACCTTTCCATTGCTTTATCTAAACTAAACTTCATACGTTTAAATGCCTTTGCTAGATGACCAATTTCATCATTAGATAATTGGTCAAAATCGACTTCCGTATGACCCATACTTACTTCTTCCGCTACCTGGGTAATTCTTTTTAAGGGTATAACCACTTGCCGATTTAAAAAGATATTAATTAACAAAATAACAGTAAAAAATACTATGGAGACAATACCAATAACGAGCAAGGAAGATTGATTCGCTTTCTGAATAACTTTACTGGCTGGTACAGAAATAATTTGAGCACCGACAATTTCATTTAGTTGCCAACCAAATCCATTAGTAGCACCATAACGATCAATCATACTCTGTGGTGCTTTTTCTGGAGTGCTATGGCAATCTAAACATTTGGGATCTGTAATTGCAAGAGGACGAGCAATATAGAAAATATCTCCTCCAGGAAGGGAGCGAAAGTCCTTTAATTCTGTCAAGCTAGATTCATTACGAAAGCGTTCAACAATTTTTTTCTCAAAGTCATCGGCTTTATCTCGCAGATTGGTAGGATTGAGAGTGGCTTCTTTGTAAAAGAAGTCTTTATAATCTCTTTTTTTGCGTAATATTTCAAATACTTCCCGTGCTGAATAAGCTGGTATACTTTGGGGTAAAAACGTAGTTTCCAATTTGTCTTGTAATTCTGGATTTACCTGTTTGGTGGTGTACTCACGCACAGACTTCATAGTTTCCATTAATACAAGAGCTGTAGAAGATATTTCTTCCTTGGCGTTTTGTGTAAGTACAGCAGAAAGAGTTAATCCGCTTAAACCTAAACCTGCTACCAGGATTATGAGTAGGAGGATTGTAACTTTTTGTCTTAACTTTAAGTTTTTTAATTTCAACATCATTAGCAATATCCAAAAAATTTTATAATAAAACTTTGAGTCCGATCGCAATCAATTAACTTAACTTTTAAATGTTTCTTAGTTTCTTAAAACTGAGAAGTAGCCTCACTGATTATCAGGGTTATTTTTGAGCTTTTTCATGGCGATCGCTAAACTTCGTTGCATCCGTTTAAAAGCTTTAGCAAGATTCCCGATTTCATCATTAGATGGCGGTGCAAATTCTAAATCTAAATGTCCTGTACTGACTTCTTCTGCTATACGAGTCAGGCGTTTTAAAGGAGATACAATTTGTTTTGTTAAAAATAAATTGATTAAGATAATAATTGCAATAAAAACAATAAAAACAATTAATAAAATAAATACAGCAGATTGTCTTGCTTGATTAATAACTTTATTGGCTGGAATTGAAATTACTTGCGCTCCGATTATTTCATTCAATTTCCATCCAAATCCATTGTTTTTACCATAAATATCAATCATAGTTTTAGGAGCAACATCAAATGTACTATGGCATTCAAGGCAACCAGGTTGGGATACAACTAAGGGACGAGCAATATAAAACAGATCTTCACCTGTAAGAGAACGGAATCCACTCATCTGTTTTAAACCTTCATTTCTGCGAAATTTTTCAATAATTTCTGTCTCAAAATTATCAGCTTTATCCCGAATATTTGTCGGGTTTAAAGCCGCTTCTTTATAAAAATAGTCACTATATTGAGGCTGTTTACGTAAAATATCAAACACTTCTCTTGCCGCATAAGCAGAAACACTTTGTGGTAAAAATTTAGTTTTCAGTTTCTCTGATAATTCTGGAGTAACTTGAGCCACACTGTAAACTCTGACAGAACTAATTGTATCCATCAAAGTCAAAGTTTTAGCTGCAATTTCTTCCTCAGCATTTTTGATCAAAATCGAAGAGAGAACCCATCCACTTAAGCTTAGAGCAAATACTAGAATTAAAAGTAACACTATTGTAAACTTTTGCTTCAGATTTAAATTTTTTAACATATCTTGATTTAGGAGAAAAAATTGATGTTTTTTTGATAATAAGGATGAATTTTTGAGAATAGTTATAATACTTATTTGTTTGTTACAAAAATACACATAATGTTCAAGTAAACTAGTAAAATTTCAGACAGGAAACAAGGTTTTACCTATCTTTAATTCTAATCTTGATGTGCTATATATTCTATATAAATGTTTATGAAATTACTTAACTTGGGAATCAAAATAATTGAGATAATTTTACAGAGTAGATTTTTAAACCTCATCGACCTTGAGAACCGTAGTTTTCCCTCCATAAATTTGAGATTACTTCTGGGTGTCGCAATGACACATGCAAATAATTAGAAACTCCAGGTTTCAACATGGACGGGATTTAATAAAAATCCGAGCGATCGCGAAAATAAAGTAGATCACAATCTTTAATCACCTTGTTTTATTATTAATGGCTAATTGTAGGGATTGCCTGATTTTCTTTTTGTTCTAAATACGTGTAAATAAAAGCTTCTCTGCATAAAATGTAGATTGGGGCTATGTCACAATAAATAACAACACTTGGCAATTATCAATAATGCTTTGGAATCGAGGAAAGACGCTATTTGGGGGGCGTTACACTATTGAAAGAAAACTTGGTGAAGGCGGAATTGGTATTACTTATCTCGCCAAAAACCAACAGGGACAAATGCGGGTGATTAAAACTCTCAAAGAAGCAATCCTCAATCACCCAATTTGGAGAGCTCAGCAAAATAAATTAAGGCAAGACTTTCGGGATGAAGCCGTCAGACTAGCGGTATGTCGTCATCCTCATATAGTACAGATAGAAAATATCTTTGATGAGCATAGTATACCTTGTATCGTCATGGAATATATCGAAGGTGAAGACTTGGGTCATTATCTGCTACGAAAAAATAAATTGCCAGAAAATGAGGCGTTATTGTACATCAAACAAATTGCTGAAGCAGTTATAGTAATTCACCAAAAAGGTTTATTGCATAGGGATATTAAACCTCGTAATATTATGCTCCGTAGTGGTCAGCAAGAAGCAGTACTGATTGATTTTGGCATTGCTAGAGAGTTTATCCCGAATGTAGTCCAAAAACATACTGTATATCGCACACCTGGTTTTGCACCCCCAGAACAGTATGAAATGGAGGCTGCAAGGGGAGAATATATTGATGTATATGGTTTAGCTGCAACTTTGTATAGTTTAGTAACTGGAGCTGTCCCGACTACTGCGGAAGACAGACGACATGATATTCTCCTACAAGAACCAAAACAACTTAACCCTCATATCAGTCACAATGTTAATCGGGCAATTATGGGCGGTATGGCTCTACAACCAGAAAATCGTCCCCAGTCGGTGAAAGAGTGGTTAAATTTATTGTTGTCTGATGTTGAGGAAGATTATATTTCCGTTCCTCCCACACAAATTAGTCAACCACCTGCTCAACAAATAGTTAGCCCCAACCTAACAGTTATTGCAAAAACCCACTATTGGCAATGTGTACATACCTTAAAGGGTCATGCAAGTATGGTACACACTGTTGCTATTAGTCCAAATGGAGAAATTTTTGCTAGTGGTAGTAGTGATAATACTGTGAAGTTGTGGCAGCTAAAGAATAGAAAATTACTACGTAAACTAGGTGGTTGGTTTGCTGGTCACTCCAGCATGATTCATAGTTTAGCCTTTAGTCCTAATGGAAAAATCCTTGCTAGTGCCAGTTGGGATGAGACTATTAAACTGTGGTTAGTAAATTCTGGGAAAGAAATTCGTACTCTTGTTGGTCACAGTAATGGTATAAATTCTGTGACTTTTAGCCAAGACGGACAACTACTTGCCAGTAGCAGTGGGGACTGTACAATCAAATTATGGTTAGTTAGTTCTGGTAGAACTTTACGCACCTTTACAGGACATTCTGACTCGGTTTGGTCAGTTGCATTGACTCCAAACGGAGAACTTTTGGCTAGTGGTAGTAGTGATTACACTATTAAATTGTGGCAGGTGAAAACTGGTCAAGAGATTCTCACCCTTACAGGACATTCATTTTTTGTGAATACTATTGCTTTGAGTCCTGATGGAGAGCTTATGGCCAGCGGTAGTGGCGACTATACCATTAAACTGTGGCAGGTAAAAACTGGTCAAGAGATTCGTACCCTTACAGGACATGCTGATTCGGTTTGGTCAGTTGCTTTTAGTCCCGATGGAGAATTACTTGCTAGTGCTAGTTGGGATCGAAACATCAAAATTTGGCAGGTGAAAACTGGTAAACAACTTGCTAGCCTTAGTGGTCATACTAACTATGTCAGAGCGATCGCTTTTAGCCCAGATGGGTTAACTTTGGTTAGTGGTAGCGATGATGACACAATTAAAATTTGGCAACGAATTTAGTCAGGGGATGAGGTGATGAGAATATCGCCCCATTTTCTCTATTTATGGTTTAGCCGTAGGTTTAGTATCTAATTATGATGAATAGTTACACATTGTAAGTTTTTTAAAACTTTTTTGTGAGATAGTTCACTATTTTTGGTTAATTTTAGTTTGAGATGTTTACTTTGTATAAATAAAAGACTAACTATTTGTGCCATCACTCTAAAGAGGTATATTTCAAAATAGTAAAAATTGATTCCCAGATTTTATCCTCAGTAATTGGAAAAACTGGATTGAATTATCTGTAACATCGGCAATCATAATGAATAACGGTAAATCTAAGAATAAAACTAACAAAATCAGTCTATGTTTTGAGAGAATAATGGCAATTATTGCTATAGCCAATTTTGGCTTAGTTATGTTTGACTTCAGTTATATTCCTTGGCGTAATTTTTACTTTCATAATGTTCCCGTAATTACCCGTGAATATGACAAATTTAAAGGTATTGAGCCTCATAGAGATACGCAAAAATATTTAACAACAGTAGATGAATTACAAGCTGTAATACCTTCTGGGTTCAAGTCTCAAGCTGTGCAAAAAAAGCTAGCTGAATTACGGAGCCTCAGCGTAGAAATGATTGATGACAATCCATTTGCTAGGGCTGGTAAAAGTGGCAGCTTGGAAAAAATTAAAAGAATTATGCGCCTGCGCCTGAATAATGATTCTTCTAAAGAAGCTTTTAAGACCTTTTGGTCTCAAGATTATTTTTTATCCCAAGGATGGGAGGAAGAAAAGGATTTTTTTGACCAAACAATCCGACCTTTAATTGCCAGTAACTATTTCCGTCACATTGGAGAAAATGGTGATTTTAGAGATAGATTTTGGATTTTAGATTTACCTTTTATATTTTTATTTGCTTTAGAGTTTTTAGTTCGTAGTTTCTGGCTCAAAAGTCGTCATCCCAGTTTTAGTTACTTGAATGTGATTTTATGGCATTGGTATGACCTATGGTTAATATTGCCATTGTGGAGGTGGACACGCTTTGTACCAGTTTTATTTCGCTTGGAAAAAGCTAACCTCTGGAATATGTATCAATTACGGCGACAAACCCAGCAGTTGATTGTAGCTAATTTTGCTGAGGAAATAACGGAAATGGTGGTAGTTAGGGTAATTAACCAACTCCAGATTTCCATTCGCCGGGGAGAATTAACCCAGTGGTTGTTAAAAGGTAATAACTTGCGTCCTTATTTAGATATTAATAATGTCAATGAAATAGAAGCGATCGCCGGAATTTTTGTTCAAACTTTAATTTATCAAGTAATTCCCAAAATTCAGCCGGAGCTAGTTGCAATTCTGCAACACAACATAGACAAAGCATTCAATCAAGTTCCCATTTATCAAAATCTGCAAAACTTTCCAGGGGTAGGAAAAATGCAGACTCAGTTGAGTGAGGAACTTGCCACCCAAATCGCTACCAACGTCTATAGTGCTGTAGTTCGTGGTGTAGAAGATCCAATTTCAGCCGAACTTTCCAGCCAACTGATGGAACGCTTCACCACCGCACTGGGAGCAGAAATGCAAAAAAAACACGTACTCTCAGAAATTCAAAGCTTGTTCATAGATTTTCTCGAGGAAGTCAAGATCAATTATGTACAACGTTTATCTGAGGAGGAAATTGAAGAAATCTTGGAAAGAACTACTCAACTAAAAATGCATACATCACCCGTACAACCGATGCTAGATATGAAGACAAATAATTAAGATTCATCATTCTTTGAATCCTCTGGCTGGAGACAGAGGTTAAACTTATTACTTGCAAAAGTCCACACCTGTTAGAGGTTCTCAAATGACTACTCCTCTGGTTTGTCGTAACTTTATCAATGGTGAATGGGTAAAAGCCACAACAGGAGATGTGCTAGAAAGTCGTAATCCGAGCGATCGCCGGGAGGTTGTAGCAACTTTCCCCCATTCCGGTAATATTGATGTGGATAATGCTGTATCTTCAGCCCGTCAAGCTTACCACAGTTGGCGACTAATTCCGGCTCCAGCTAGGGCAGAATACATTTTTAAGGTGGGGGAACTTCTATCCCAACAAAAAGAAACAATTGCCTTGTTGATGAGTCGAGAAATGGGTAAATGCTTGCCAGAAGCCAGAGGAGATGTCCAAGAAGGGATTGATTGGGCTTTTTACAGTGCAGGGGAAGGACGCAGATTGTTTGGGCAAACCACACCTTCAGAAATGCCGAATAAGTTTGCCATGACAATGCGGATGCCTGTTGGTGTATGTGCTTTAATTACTCCCTGGAATTTTCCTGTGGCTATCCCTTGTTGGAAAGCTATGCCCGCTTTAATCTGTGGTAATACTGTCATTCTCAAACCAGCAGAAGATACCCCGGCTTGTGCCACAAAATTAGTGGAAATTTTCCAAGCTGCTGGTTTACCACCGGGGGTAATCAATTTGGTGCATGGGGTAGGAGAAGAAGTGGGAAAAGCTTTGGTAGAACATCCAGATATAAATTTGGTATCTTTTACCGGTTCTTCGGAAACAGGCTCCCAGGTAGGAGAAATCTGCGGACGTACCCATAAACGGGTATGTTTGGAAATGGGTGGGAAAAATGCTCAAGTAGTCATGGAAGATGCCGATCTGGATTTGGCATTAGAAGGGGCTGTGTGGGGTGCATTCGGCACTACTGGACAACGTTGTACTGCTACTAGTCGCCTGATTCTCCATAGAGATATTAAGGATAAATTTACTACTATGTTGCAAGAGCGTACTAGTCAGTTACGCTTAGGTGCAGGTTATGAACCCCAGACTGAGATTGGCCCCATTATTAATCAGAAACAATTGCAACGGGTAAAGACATATTTAGATATTGCCAGGTCAGAAGGGGCAAAGGTGTTAATTGGTGGGGAAGTTGCTACCGCAGGAGAATTACAACACGGTTACTTTTTCCAACCCACCATTCTCGACGAGGTGAATCCCCAGATGCGAGTGGCAAAGGAAGAAATATTTGGGCCAGTGGTAAGCTTAATAGAAGTGGATAATTTTGCATCAGCGATCGCTGTTCTCAATAGTACGAACTATGGTCTTTCTTCTTCCATATATACTCAGGACGTGAACCGGGCTTTTGCAGCTATGCGGGATATTGAAGCCGGAATTACCTACATTAATGGACCCACAATTGGGGCGGAAGTACATTTACCTTTTGGGGGTGTAAAAAGTACTGGTAACGGACACCGGGAAGCAGGAACGGCTGTGTTAGATGTGTTTACGGAATGGAAGACTGTATATGTTGATTTCTCCAGTAGTTTACAACGGGCACAGATTGATAATCGCACCTCTTGAAGAAGGCAGGGGGCAGGAGGCAGTCCCGATGAAAAAATTCACCATCAAGAATGAAAGTTATTTTCCTCTACTAACTCCTAACTCCTAGCTCCTCACTCCTCACTTTCTAGCTAGGAGAAAATGTACCTTATTTACCTAGAATTTGCTGTATCTGTGAGCAAAAATATGAAAATTGTCGATTTAATTACCTGGTTTGAGTCATGGGCAAATCCCGCTTGGCAAGAAAGCTGGGATAACTGTGGCTGGCAAATTGAACCAGGGGTTTTACAATCCCCAGCACGGGTATTGGTGTGTCTGACACCTACTTTGGCTGTCATGGAAGAAGCGATCGCTCTGCGGGAATCTGGTATAGGTGTAAATCTCATTTTTGCCCACCATCCCCTGATTTTTTACCCTCCCAAATCCCTATGTAGTGGAGATGCGATCGCAGAAATGGCGCGATTAGCTTTTACCCATAATATCGGTATTTATACAGCACACACAAACTTTGATCAGGTAGAAGATGGCACTGCTGATGTCCTGGGACAAATTTTATCCCTACAAGCAAGTACACCCATAGTACCCACCCAACCAGGTTTAGGATATGGCAGAGTAGGAGACTTACCAAATTCCTTGACTTTACAAGAATTGCTGAAAATTATCCACACCAGCCTGAATCCTTCCCAGTTGCTTTTCTCCCCTACAGTGAATTTACAACAGCAAATTTCTAGAGTCGCTGTTTTAGGAGGGTCGGGAGCCGGTTTTATTCCAACAGTGGTCAAAACTGGGGCTCAGTTATATCTAACTTCTGACTGTAAATTCCATCAATTCCAAGAAAGCCGTGATGCAGGTTTAATTATCGTCGATGCAGGACATTATGCCACCGAGCGTCCAGCTTGCGATCGCCTAGTGAAAAAGTTGCAAGCTTTGTCAGTTGACTGGGTACAGTTAAGCCAGAAAGACGAAGATTTTCGTCAGTTTTATCCTCAATTATCTGACTGAATCCGATGAAATGTATTTTTTGTTACCTTTAGCTCAAGTATTATTAACTACTAAAAAACTTATGAATACCAACATAGTGATTCACCTCACAAAAAGCGCGTAATTATAATCACTAGTAATTGTTATTCCAGATCAATCAAAAAATAACTAAAAGGCTCCACACTATAAATAACCTATGCCATGACCATTTTTTTATCCCAATGATATGATTCGTACTCTGGTTGACTCAGCTTTTCAAACTGGATATCTAAGTGTGGCATCTGAAGGTCTTATTCATCAGGTGCTAGCGACGAAAATTTACCATTCCGAGGATTTAGCAATCCTTACAGATTTATGGGAAGCAGTGCGAACAGGTAAAGTAAAACGAGAAGCATCCTCCCATTTGACTATGGACTTGCCAGTAAAATATGAACATGATTAATTCTATTTTGTGAATTTTTTTATTTCTACGAAAAGCCGCGCTTAGCGCGTCTACCTGACAGCCTTCTGCCCTCTTTCGCCCAGCGTTCCCAAAGGGAATACTTCTGCCTTTCTTAATAAAAAGTATAAAACCCAAGAGAATGAGTTAAGATCATATAAAAATAGGGGTTAAACTTAAAACCTAAGTTCTCATATTCCTCATTCATGTTCATAAATACTATGAGGCAAGTCAATCAATCGCAATTATCTCTTGTGTTAAAGTATTTATTGCTACATAATAGTAATAATGATTCACCAACAGCGATAACATTGCTCAGAACTAATTATGAATAAAATATATTCTTTAAAATCAAGCTGTGAGATGAAATTGAATTACGCTGGTACGAGCGCCCTCAGGATGTTCCTCTAGAGCATCCCCAAAAATTATTCAACATCCATGATTTTCGCTAACATAGCAATTAATAGTTTTAAGTTTGGAGTAAATCCCAGTACTTTCAAAGTTTGACGTACAGAACTTCCGAAAAGTACCATATACTGGGAGTATATCCAAATATTGACCGATTTAACGTTAGAAAAGGCAGAAGTAGTAGATGCTACACCGCAAGATTTATCAACTGTGTTGTGATGGGCGGGATGTATGTGTTTTCTTGCGGGACCAGCAACGCTGGATAGAACGCGCCCGCATCATCGACATCGAAGGAGACTTAGTCACCTTGCGCTATGAAACCGAGGAAGAAGACGAAATCTGCTCTTGGGAAGAAATGGTTAGACTAGAAAGTATAGGTGCTGTCACTCAAAAATTAGCTGCGGTACCACGGGGTAATGTAGAACCACTCTTAACCGAAGAATGTCCCGACGCTGAACGCATCCGTAATCCTTATAACGATACGAATCCAGAATAAAACTAGTGTAAGAGGTGATTATTCAGTAGTTAATAGTCTGCATGTCCAACCAAGGTTCTTTGAGTATAGGATTAACAACACAATAGAGTACAATTTTTCAATCAAGCATTTCCCCTCTCGATTTTATTTTGAGAGGGGGTTTTAATGTTGGTTCTATAATATTACAACCAAAAGCGATCGCTTCTCGTTTCTGAGTTCATACCAAGTTGCTTTCAAAGATAGTCCGCATTTCATTGCGAGGGTCGCGGAGCGGAAGGAAGCAATATAACTACTACAACAGAATGCTTTTCGGTGTTTTGTCACTCTTCAAAAACAACAATCAAGATGGCTTGTGTCAATTACATTGTAAACATTTTTTACAGATTTCATCATTTTGCATAATAGGAACAGTTACAACCGAATAAATGTATGAAGCTGTAATTAATTCCACAACCAAATTGATTTCCAAGAAGTACAACTATGAAACTTCAATACCGCGGCATATCTTACGAATCTAATCCTCATCCCATGACATCTGTAACGTCTGAAATTACTGCTAAATTTCGTGGTTTTATTTATCATATCCAACAGCCATTAAAGACATATTTGCACTCTGTACATATTCTTAAATATCGGGGGGTAAATTATATCAAAGGTAATCAGAAAATATCTGGGCTTGACTCTCAAGTCCACCAACAAAAAGATATTAATTCAGCCTTGAATCACTATTATATTAGTGAAGAAGCTCAGAGATTTTTGCGTGATTTCAATAAATTTAATTTATAAATTGCTCTTAATGACTATAGCAACAAGCGATTAGAGTTATTATCAGTAAATTTATTACTTATTACTTATTACTTGTGCAAATTCACTTAAATTTTTCTGCCGCCAACTTGCATCTAGTTGACGATTTGTCTGTAATTCTAGCAGTCTAATTCCTTGAGAAGGTAGGATTGTTAACTTATTTTTTAACTGCTGCCAAGAAGTTATTAATTCATATTCTACCCCATAGGTAGCACATAATTGGGTAAAATCAATATCTTGGGGAGTCGCAAAAAATTCCTCAAAGGGTGGATTAAATTCTGCAATGGGTAACATTTCAAAAATACCACCACCATTATTATTAATTAGAATAATGGTTAAATGACCAACAAACTTATTGCGGGTCAAAAAGCCATTGGTATCGTGCAGTAAAGCTAAATCTCCTGTCAACATTACACTACTTTGTTGACGATGGGCAACTCCCAAGGCGGTGGATAATGTCCCATCAATCCCATTAGCACCTCGATTAAAATAGGGTCTGATCTGCAAATTATTGGGTTTCCAAAAAAATTCTACATCCCTTACAGCCATGCTATTGGCAATGAATATTGGTGTTGCTGGTGGTAAATTTTGGGAAAGGAACCAGGCTAATTTTACTTCTGATATCTCTTCCATTCCCATCAAAGTTTTGTCAACCTGATTTCTAACTTGTGTTTCTGCTGATAACCACATTTGGAGAAAATTTCGGTTTTTTCTTCCCACTTCTCCAATTCTGCAATCCTCCACTCCTTGTCGCAAATGAATGGTTTTCCCGTGAAGGGGATCTAAGTTTTGATAGCTGGAATCAATTATCCAACGTCTAGCTGATATACCACTTAACCATTGACGTAATTGTTTACTGGTAGGCATATCCCCAATTTGAATTACGATTTGTGGTTTTAATTGTTTTGCTACCAGGGAATTACGTAGAATCAAGTCATAGGTAGAAATAACATAGTGATTAATTTCAGCATGATTCCTGATTGGGGATAATCCTTCTGCTAATATGGGAAATTGTAAACTTTCTGCTAATTGAGCGATCGCACGGCAATATGCTTGGGGTTGTTGTGGTTGCTCTACTCCAGCAATAATTATACCGCGATCGCATTGCTGCCATTCGGATAAAATTGGCAATTGAAAGTTGGTAATTGGTAATTTAGTTACATTCGTAATTCCAGCAAAAAATTCTTCTGGTTGTAACTGGGATTGCAAGGATGCTAAGGATTGTAATTGCCATTGATCCTGGTGGGGAATGGGTGGTAAGGGATCGCGAAAGGGAACATTTAAATGGACAACCCCAGGAATGGGAGCCAGCGATCGCTCCCAAGCATAGGTGATTATTTGTCGTAGATAACCTAGCATTTTTATATCTGCTGTGGGTACAGCTAGCTCTGTTTGCCAGTTGGGATAGTTGCCATATAATTTCAACTGATCTATAGTTTGCCCAGAATGGCAATCCCTGAGTTCAGGAGGTCTATCGGCAGTTAACAATAATAGTGGCACACGACTTTCTTTGGCTTCAATCACTGCTGGGTAAAAATTAGCTCCTGCTGTGCCAGATGTACAAACTACAACTGTGGGGATTCCCGTTGTTTTTGCCCTTCCCAAAGCGAAAAAAGCAGCAGAACGCTCATCAAGAATAGAAATTGATTCAATATCTGGCGATTCTTGGGCAAAAGCGACAACTAGAGGAGTAGAACGGGAACCTGGACAAATTACCGCAGTTTTTAATCCCAAATATTTTAAAGTTTGTGCCGCGATCGCAGCCCAAAGTTGATTTATATTTTGATAAGCAGTTGTCATAAAATTGACCGAAAAACAAACTGGATACAAGCCCCCGGATTTATCTGTGGAAAAGAAAAAATGAATTTATCATTTCCAGCCCTTCGATTCATCGATGGGGTAATAATTCTAAATTCTTCATTCTAAATTCTAAATTCTCCTTGACTTTTGACCGAAAAAGAAAAGGGTGCAAGCCCCTAAATTTATTTGTGGAAACTCCCCTGTTCCCCTTCGGGTCGCGCCACTTGCTACAACACGGGGAACCCGCGCAATGCAGTGGCTTACCAGCTCTCTGTTCCCCTACCTCTTCCGTAGCTCTATAGCACCACGGTTACAGTCGAGGAAAGCTCAATAATCTATCATGCAGGTACAATAATAGTTTTTCTTCTGACTTTTGCTATAACTGTTCGCTGATTTACAATCCTATAGGCAAAATTACCTTTCACAATCAGTATTGAGTATATGGACTGCATTCACCTAACAGGAATCCGTAGCTACGGTTACACTGGTTATTTACCAGAAGAACAGGTATTGGGACAAAGGTTTGAGGTAGATGTCAAATTATGGTTGGACATATCCGCAGCAGCAAAAACTGATGATATTGAAAAAACTGTAGACTACCGTTGGATTATTACCTTAGTTAAAGATTTGGTCAAAACATCAAAATTTGTGTTAATAGAACGCTTAGTAGAAACCATTGCTGATTCTATCCTGAAACAGAGCGATCGCATTACTAAAGTACAAGTTATTTTGATTAAACCAGCTGCACCAATTCCAGATTTTGGTGGAAAAATTAGCATTGATGTCACTAGAATTCAATCTTGATCTCAAATCAATACAATACAACAACATAATGTAAATCTACCAAGTATTAAGGGACTAACAAAAAAAACATATTGCATAGTTGTGAGACGACGAAAAATGCAAACTTCGCTAATAACAGTTTAAGGTTAAAACTGAGGAAAGCCACAGCGATAACGTCGAGCTTAAACGTTTTAGTAACATTCCCTTGGGTAAAGTATTAACTATAGCCAAGGGGATTTTACTTATGGATAATTTTATAATTCAAATTCTTATTTTTACGTATAGCAGTACGCATATACGTTCAGGCATTGTTGAAGACCCAAACCTATAAACAGTAAGCTTATTACTTATTACTTATTACTTGCACCTAGCGCTATATCTATAATTTACGTAAATAAACCCAGCTTATACATAAAATCATTGGGCTGAACTGTTGAAATATATTAAAAAATTTGGTTTTTGGCTACATATTGGTAAGTTATTTTACTTAGTCAAATTTAGTTTTTGTTATCTGATTTACTATTGATCACAAAAAATAATATAATCTTTGCAGTCAAGATATGTTCTATGTACAAAAATAATGGCTGCATTTTATTCTTACACACAAAAATTTTAATTATCAATGGATAATTAGGTATCAGAGAATAAACACAAATTATATAGTATAGAGAATTATACTTAAAAGCATAATAGTTTGTTGTTTGTGAGATCAAATCCAAAACTTTTATCCCGAAGCCAGAAGATGCAAGTTTGACAAGTGGTTTTTATTACATCATCGCATTGATATTGGTAACAATGATATATCTAGAATTAGACAAAGTAAATAATTTGATTTTATGTAAATCAGTTTTTATTAATTCCGAAAAAAAGATTGATTTATTAAGAATATTTATTATCATATAAATATGAAGGTATCAATTAATTAGTGATTGGCAGTAATATTTTAATCTTCTTCCATCGGTGAATATAAAATGACTCTCTCCAAAATCTTATTTATCGGAGATTACCAGCTCATAAATATAGATATAAAAAAAAAGTTGCATAAATTAGGCTATATAGTATCAGCGATTACAGATTTGGGGGGAAATGTAATTAGCAAGATATCTGAGGAAAATCCTAATATAGTATTAATAGATATCTCTTCATCTGGAAAGATTAATACCTTAGATATTACAGATAAAATTCAACAGAAATTAAACATTCCTGTATTGTATTTAGCAGATTATTCTCAAGACCAAAGATTATATAAAAGTCATTGCCGTCAGCAAGAGTATGGTATCTTCAAACATTATAATGAAAGGGAATTGTATGCTGTGATCGAAAAAGCTCTCTATACACACAAATTTGAAAACAGAGTGCAGTCACAACAAAGATGGTTAACAGTTATTAATTGCATGGCTTGTGCAGTTGTCGTCACAGATAATCATGGTGACATTGAAGTCATGAATCCTGCTGCTGAATTATTGACTGGATGGCAGCAATACGAAGTATTAGGTCAAAATATAGCACAGGTATTGAGCATTAGAGATTCACATACAGGAGAAAAAATAGAGAATTTAGTCCAGAAGGTAATATTAACAAGTGAGGTGATAAATTTACCTGATAACTGTATGCTAATGGCTAAAAATGGCAAACAAATACCAATTGGAGATAGTATTTCACCTATTTACGATCGCAATGGTAATATTACGGGTGCAGTTATAGTTTTTCAAGACATTAGCGAGCGCAAACAGATTGAAGCCCAGTTGCTTCAAAATGCCTTTTACGATTCTCTAACTTTACTACCAAATCGAGTTTTATTTCAGGATCGTTTGCAACAAGCTTTTGAGAGAGGTAAACGACAGAAAGATTATAAATTTGCGGTTTTATTTCTAGATTTGGATGGTTTCAAAGAAATAAATGATCGATTTGGACACAGTATGGGTGATGATTTTTTAGCAACTATCGCCAGATGTTTAGAGTCATGTCTACGTAGTGGGGACACGATAGCCAGATTCGGTGGTGATGAATTTGCTATCTTACTGGAAGATATTGTAGATATTACAGTGGCAATTCAGGTTGCTCAGCGTATTAATGAAACCTTAGAATCTTCCTTGGATGTGAATGGGTATCAGATATTCACCACAGCCAGTATTGGCATTACCTTAAGTAATCACGATTACGAGGAACCTGGATTACTTCTCAGAGATGCTGATATTGCCATGTATCGTGCGAAAGGAAACGGTAAGGCAAATTATGTTGTTTTTCAAAAATAACCAAAAAAAATTGGATACAAGCCCCCAGTAGCTCAGGACTGATGGATTAAATGTTATTAGTACAAATTTCAATTAGCCTGAATTACGGAAAAAGCTACATACAATTAAACCAGGGCTCTGAGGCTTCAATGGTAATATTGTTCCATCATTTTGTATCTTAGTCCGATTGCGGCAGTTATATACTTCTATCGGTCTAGTTATTCCATCCACCCTGAGAGCTACTCTATATTCCCAGTAATTTTTAGCACTACGTTTAATACTGAGGATACAAATTTGGTGATTGTTGTAGTTACGACATATTGGCATTGATGCTGTTGCCGGTAAGCTGAAGAGAAAACAACTCATTAATATTAGCAGGGGAAGTAAATATTGCATGGCAATTTTATTTGGAGGGTGGTACTACTGGTAATAAAATTCGGGAAGGAAAACTACCCCCAGATTTGACTGTTATGGTGGTGATATTCCCATCTAGATTTACCCCAGAATCAGAATCAATATTCAGGTTATAAGCAGGAAAACAGGCTGCACTCAAGCTCAGACGCAAAGCATGACCTTTGGCAATCCGGGTACAAGTTGCTTGTAGGGTGATTACTTTTTGGTTGGCTTTCCTGGGGAGCCTTCCTTCTTTGGTAAATGTATTTTGACTAGTCTCTGACTGACAACGCAAATAACCTTGAGCTAAATTATATACCTTGTTATTAGGGAAAACTTCAGATAAAACAGCACACAAATCATAATTAGTGCGATCGCATTGACACCAAATTTCTACTACTGTTTCCCCAGCCAAATATAAGTTTTCTGTCATCGGCTCGGTGGTGTAAGTCAGGACATCACCACGACAATCAATGTGCGATCGCTCAAATACACCAGCTGGTATGGCACCATGACCACCTAAGGATGGAACTGGTCGCCAAGGGTCATGAACAAAAACATCATCTACTGCTATTTTCGGAATTTGCTGGATCAGGGTGCCTTCATCCTCCCGCATATTAGCTAATCCCGTACTAGACAAATAATAAGATTTCTGATTAGATGAATTTAAGGTGGGAAATCCTTGCCACATATTAGTTCCCATCTCAAATAACCACACAGGCACTTCATCTAGTAACCCAGTATTTTTACCTTTAAGAAACTGGTCAAACCAACATATTTGCATCCGATCTACAGGACTCATAGCTTCATGACCAAAGTCAACCTCACCCACCCTTCGCCCCCAAGGTAAATGAGTCCACGGGCCCACCAGGAGCTGTTGACGATATTGACTGCGGGCTGCCATATCCCGATATAAATTCATCGTTCCCCGTAAATAAGTATCAAACCAGCCACCAATATGGAACATGGGTAAATCCACATCTGGAAACTGGGTTTTGGGGGAAAGTTTCGTCCAATAATCATTAGGCTGAGGATTACCGAGCCACTGGTGATAAAAAGAATCCTCAGCCAGATTTTGCAACAATTCTGGGTTATGCAAAGGTAAATTACGAGCAGCAGCAGATAATTTTTGATAGGCTTGTTGATCTTGACGTAATCTAGCCGTTTCCGTGGCTAATTGGATTGCCCAAGCCAAATTAGTTTGTAAACAGAATGCCCCACCTTCATAAGCCCAGTCAGTATACAAATCATAACCAACCATTGCCGGACAAATAGTTTTGAGTGCAGGGGGTTTGGCAATGGCAGCATATAACTGAGTCATTCCTTGGTAAGAGAAGCCATACATCCCTACCATGCCATTACTACCAGGTAGATTAGCTACCCAATTTACCGTATCTTCCCCATCAGCAATTTCATGGCTAAAAAGTTCAAAATTACCTGCGGATGTCCCTCTTCCCCGTACATCTTGAATCACCACAATGTAACCTTGGGCAGCGTACCAGGTAGGATGTGCATATACTACCGTAGAAGCGATCGCTCTACCATAGGGTTGGCGCATCAATAACACCGGAAACTGTTCATTACTCTGGGGATAATATATATCTGCATCCAAACGCACTCCATCTCGAGTATGCATGGATACGGTTTCTTTTGGTCTAACTAGAAGCATAAGTTGGTAATGGGCAAATGGTAACTGGATAATACCCATTCCCTATTTTGTCTAAAAACGTAGTCTAATCCATAGGAAATTAAAATTTTGATGTATGAATTGACCAAAAAAAATTGGATATAAGCCCCTTGACTCATCGATGGGGTAATAATTCTAAATTCTTCATTCTAAATTCTAAATTACCCTTGACAAATTACCATTTTAGATATGCAGCTGCAATTCCTTGCTCCCGCTTAATTTTACTATCCTTCTCAAACCAAGCGATCACTTGCTGGGAGGTTAAATCTTCCACCGTTACCCCATACTCTTGGGCAATATGTTTCAATAGTTTCAGCGATGAAATTGTCAACCGAGTTAAAAATTTTTCGGGATTAGAAAGCAAAGCTGCATCCACTTTCCCTGATTCTTCTAGGGTTAAAAACTGTTCTGATGGTGATTGAGGTGGTACGTTCATAACACTAATTATATAGATTACGCCAATTGTGCTGATGGTTTTAGTCTTGCTCCTTTAATCTCTCACTCTTTCACTCCTTAACTCTTTCACTCTTTCTTTGTTTGCACTAAATAACCACAACGATGTTCGCCATGAATAATCCATTGGGTACGTTCCACAGTACAATCTGGTAATACTGCGGCAAACATTTCCAATTCATGGCCACAAACACTGGGAAAAGATTCAGCCACATTGGAAATGGCACAATTGTGTTCTATTAACAAAAAGCAATCGCGGATTTCTGGTTCACTAGAATCCACAGGGTGAAACTCCGCCATATAGCCCTCAGCTCTTCTCAAGTTAACTAAGGTGGCTACCCGATCCCGCAAAGAAGCATCACCCAATCTTTCTCGATATTCTTCCGCTTTGCGTTCCCACTGTTTTTTGAGAATGGAACTTACTTGGTCGTGCCCTACAGTTTCTGCTATGGTATCCAACAGGGAAAGAGCAAAATCACCGTAGCCATCTGCTACCTCTCGACGTAGCCGTTCCTTACCTTTATCACTTAACTCATATATATGTTGGGGTCGTCCCATCCCCTCTTGTACCGCAGATGAGTATGCAACAAGCCCTTCTGTCTCCAAATCCTTTAAATGGCGACGAATAGCTTGGGGAGTAACATCTAAGGCTGTAGCAAGTTCTGAAGCCTTGCCCTGGGAGTTTTTGAGAAGGTATTCTAGTATATCCTGCTTAGTGGAGGACTGCTGGGTAATCGCCATCATCGTCCCAAAAAAATTATTTGAAAATTTCACTTTTACAACATTATTGTTGTTAATCTAGCGTACAATGAAAACAGATTAAACAACAACTAAGTTGTTTTAGTAGTTATATCTATAATAGCAGCCGCGCAACAGCTCGGTCATCCCCCTGGGGGATTGGCTCTACACAGCCCATCTCCTATCCTTAAAGAGAAATTTTCTGCAACAGAACACAACCAGAAACAGCCGATGAGTGCCAGTGTTAAAACCTTAGTCAATCAGCCCTACAAGTATGGCTTCGTCACCGACATAGAAGCTGATACCATACCCCGTGGACTGAATGAAGATGTTATCAGACTCATTTCTGCGAAAAAGAATGAGCCAGAGTTCATGTTGGAGTTTCGCCTCAAAGCTTACCGTAGGTGGCAAAAAATGACGGAGCCTAGTTGGGCAGATGTCAACTATCCAGCGATTGATTATCAAAATATAATTTACTATTCTGCACCCAAGCAAACGGAGAAGAAGAAAAGCTTGGATGAAGTGGACCCCACTTTGTTGGAAACCTTTGAAAAGTTGGGTATTCCCCTATCGGAGCAGAAGCGACTATCGAATGTAGCAGTGGATGCCATTTTTGATAGTGTTTCTGTGGCTACAACCTTTAAGGAAAAGCTGGCGGAAGATGGGGTCATATTTTGCTCCATTTCTGAAGCTGTCCAAGAACATCCAGAGTTAGTCAAAAAATATCTGGGGAGTGTGGTTCCAGTCGCAGATAATTATTTTGCAGCTCTGAATAGTGCGGTATTTAGTGATGGTTCTTTTGTATATATTCCCAAGGGTGTGAAGTGCCCAATGGAACTATCTACTTACTTCCGGATTAACTCTGGGGATACGGGACAATTTGAGCGTACCCTGATTATTGCCGAAGAAGGTAGTTATGTCTCGTACCTAGAAGGCTGTACTGCGCCTATGTACGATAGCAATCAGCTACATGCGGCGGTAGTAGAACTTGTTACTTTAGACAATGCGGAAATCAAGTATTCTACTGTGCAAAATTGGTACGCCGGTGATGAGAATGGGAAGGGAGGAATTTATAACTTCGTGACTAAGCGAGGATTGTGTCAGGGGGTTAATTCCAAGATTTCTTGGACTCAAGTAGAAACTGGTTCTGCCATCACTTGGAAGTATCCCAGTTGTGTGTTGGTAGGTGATAATTCTGTAGGTGAGTTTTACTCAGTGGCGCTGACTAATAATATGCAGCAAGCTGACACAGGAACTAAGATGGTTCACGTTGGTAATAATACTCGCAGTACGATTATTTCTAAGGGTATTTCTGCTGGTAAATCTAGCAATAGTTACCGGGGATTGGTGAAGGTAAATCCCAAGGCGAAGGGAGCTAGGAATTATTCCCAGTGTGATTCGATGTTGATTGGGGATAATGCCCATGCTAATACTTTTCCTTATATTCAGGTACAAAATCCCACAGCCAAGGTGGAGCATGAGGCTTCTACTTCCAAGATAGGAGAAGACCAACTATTTTACTTTGCTCAACGGGGTATTTCGGCGGAAGATGCGGTGTCAATGATGATTAGCGGCTTCTGTCAAGATGTGTTTAATCAGCTACCTATGGAGTTTGCTGTGGAGGCTGATAAACTGTTGAGTCTGAAGTTGGAAGGTAGTGTGGGGTAGGAGAATCTCACGCAGAGCAAGAGAGACAGAGAGAAAGAGAGAAAGAGAGAAAAATGATTGTAGAGAATAGTCAAGTAGTTTTGTCTGTTAGGGATTTGACGGCGAATGTGGATGGTACACCCATTCTTAAGGGCGTGAATCTGGAGGTGCGTGCGGGGGAAGTTCATGCAATTATGGGGCCGAATGGTTCTGGGAAGAGTACTTTCTCTAAGGTTTTGGCGGGACATCCGGCTTATGAGGTGACTGGTGGTGAGGTGATTTTTCAAGGGGAGAATCTTTTGGAAATGGAGCCAGAGGATAGGGCGAAAAGTGGAATATTTTTGGCTTTCCAGTATCCTTTGGAGATTCCTGGGGTCAGTAATTTGGATTTCTTGCGGGTAGCTTACAACTCTAAGCGTAAGGCTCAGGGCTTGGAAGAGTTGGAACCCTTCGATTTTGAAGATTTGGTGTATGAAAAGCTGGATGTGGTGAAGATGGATTCCGCTTTTCTCGATCGCAGTGTGAATGAGGGTTTTTCTGGGGGAGAGAAAAAGCGCAATGAGATTCTGCAAATGGCGCTTTTAGAACCCAAGTTGGGGATTTTGGATGAAACTGATTCTGGCTTGGATATTGATGCGCTGAAAATTGTGGCGAATGGGGTAAATCAGTTAACTAGTCCGGAAAATGCCACGATTATGATTACTCATTACCAACGATTGCTGAATTATATTGTGCCGGATTATGTCCATGTAATGGCAAGGGGACAGATTATTAAGTCTGGTGGTAAGGAGTTGGCTCTGGAGTTAGAATCTCGCGGTTATGACTGGGTGTTGGAAGAAACTGCTGTGGAGGTAGGAGTGTAATGAATATGCAAGTTTCTCCCAGTGCGATCGTTAATTCTGATATTGTCAATTTAAGTTCTAGTCTATTGGATAGGGATAGTTATCTGAATGGTCTGTTAGCCAAGGTTAGCAGCAATCAAACAGAGGGTTGGTTACAGGAAGTCAAGGAACGTGCTGCTGATTGGGTACGTCATTCTGTCATACCCAATACCCGTGAGGAGGAATGGCGGTTTACGGATTTATCTAGTTTACGTCAGGTGGAATTTCAGGTAGAGGCGCAATACCCTGTATCTGGTGATCATATTCCCACTCTACCGGAAGCAAACAACCGTTTGGTATTTGTGAATGGTGTATATGCACCGGAATTATCAGCAACTACAGATTTACCACCAGGGGTGGTAGTTAGTAATTTGGCTGATTTACCAGATACATATACAGAGAAAGTACAGCAGTATTTATCCCAATCTGAAGGAGCGCTGGAAGTATTCACTGCTTTGAATACGGCTGGTATTAATGATGCTGCGGTGGTGTGGATACCTAAGAATATGGTGGTGGAAACACCAATCCATTTGGTATTCATTGCTGCTGGGGAAAAACCGACAATTTCTCAGCCTCGTTGTTTGGTAGTAGGGGAAACTGGCTCCCAAGTGAGTTTGGTGGAAGAGTATACCAACCTCAAAGGTGCAGAAAGCCCAGAGGGAGTTTATTTTACGAATACGGTGACAGAAATTTTTGTCAACGAGAATGCTCAAATCAATCACACCCGAATAGAATCTGATGGTGCAGAGGCATTTCACATTGGTAAAACTGCTGTTACCCAAGCCAGATACAGCCGTTATAGCTGTCATGCTATTAACTTGGGTGGGAAACTATCACGTCATAATTTAGAAATTCTGCAAACTGGCGAGCAAACAGAAACTACCCTCAATGGCTTGACAATGATTGGTGGTCAACAAGTTGCAGACACTCACAGTGCGATCGCCCTTAACCATGCCTATGGTATCACCCGTCAGCTACATAAATGTATTGTAGGTGATAAAGCTCATGGGGTATTTAACGGTAAAGTATTTGTACCCAAACCCGCTCAATTAACCGATGCAGGACAATTAAATCGAAATTTACTGTTATCTCCCCACGCCAGAGTAGATACCAAACCCCAACTAGAAATTACTGCTGATAACGTTAAATGTGCTCACGGTGCTACTGTAAGTCAATTAGAAGATGATGAAATTTTCTACTTGCAAAGTCGGGGAATTAATGAAGATAGCGCCCGCAATTTATTAATTCACGCCTTCGCAGCAGAAATCATCAACCATATCCCAGTACCCTCCCTCCGGAAAAGACTCACACAAACAGCCAACCAATTTTAGATTGGAGATTTCTGAATCTAAAATCCAAAATCCAAAATCCAAAATTCCCATGACCTTTACCCAAGAAAGAACCATTGCTGATCAAGTCCGTGCTGACTTCCCATTATTACATCAGCAAGTCAACGGCAAACCCCTAATTTACCTAGACAACGCCGCCACCTCCCAAAAACCCCAAGTTGTCATTGAGGCTCTGGAGGACTATTACCAGCAATATAATTCCAACGTCCATCGTGGTGCACATACCCTGAGTGGTAAAGCTACCGATGCTTATGAAGCAGCACGGGATAAAGTCGCTAAATTTGTCAACGCCTCATCTCGTCAAGAAATCGTCTTTACCCGCAACGCCACCGAAGCCATTAACCTGGTAGCTTACAGTTGGGGAATGAATAACTTAAAGCCAGGAGACGAAATTATTCTGTCGGTGATGGAACACCACAGTAACATAGTCCCTTGGCAAATAGTCGCCCAAAAAACCGGCGCAGTCCTCAAATTTGTAGAACTGACACCAAAACAAACCTTTGACTTCCCTCAATTCCAAACCCTGCTATCTGACAAAACCAAATTGGTGTCAGTGGTTCACGTTTCTAATACCTTGGGTTGTATTAACCCAGTAGCAGAAATTTGTACATTAGCTCATGAATATGGAGCAAAGGTATTAATTGATGCCTGTCAAAGTGCCCCTCATTTGCCCATCGACGTACAGCAAATTGGCTGTGATTGGTTGGTCGCTTCCGGGCACAAAATGTGCGCCCCCACAGGGATTGGCTTCTTATACGGCAAAGAAAAAGTCTTGTTATCCATGCCACCATTTTTAGGTGGAGGAGAAATGATTGCTGAGGTATTTTTAGACCATTCCACCTACGGAGAATTACCCCATAAATTTGAAGCAGGTACCCCCGCAATTGCAGAAGCGATCGCTCTTGGTGCAGCAGTAGATTATCTTAATAGTATTGGTATGGATAAAATTCATGCCTATGAAGCCGAATTAACTGCGTATTTATTTCAACAATTAGATAAAATTCCCCAAATAAAAATTTATGGTCCCTATCCTAATTCTCAAGGAGAAGGAAGAGCAGCACTAGCAGCATTTACTGCTGGAGAGGTTCATGCTAACGACTTAGCAACATTATTAGATCAAGAAGGGATTGCTATTCGTTCTGGTCATCATTGTACCCAACCATTACACCGCCATTTAGGAATTCCTGCAACTGCCAGAGTCAGTTTATCTTTCTATAATACCCGTGAAGAAATAGATATATTTATTCACGCTTTGAAAGATACATTGGATTTTTTTCACAGTATCTTGGGTTAGATATTGGGTGGAGTTCAACTATGTAGGGACATTTTGTTAAATGAATGTCTCTACATTATGATTGAGAATAACAGAAGTAAAAGTCAATACTGCTTGTGACACTTTATCTGCATAATCTTATACTACAATCATTAACTAAGCAAAAAGTAAGAAACAAGATTGGCACAGGTTATATTACATCCTTGTTATACGAGCATTCCAGTCGCCAATGCTGGGTACCTTTTCTGGGCGACTTCTCCTTGGGGAGTTGAAATGGTTGGTGGAAAAGGGTTTAGACAGTTGTAGTATCACATACTAGGAGGCAGGGTTTTTGCGCGGTTGAGGCTTTTTCTCTATTTTCCCCTTTGTTACGATTTGTAACCAAGTATTGACAAAAAAACAACCATCACTTTTGTTTTTCTCCTTATGGTTGCAATATATTTAACTAGCTTTCCTTGAATTATCTTATCGCCGCAGAAACAACCAAAATGTCAGTGTAATTTCAATAAATTGACGACCACATTCGGCACATATGTAATTCTGCTTACCTCGCTGCTTTCCGTTTTTACGGGTATGAGTTTTTACGGATATGATTTGATTCACTTAGACAAATAAATACAAACTTTTGTTTAATTGCCAACATAAATTAAGATTTTTGGTATAAAAAGGTGGCAATTGTCAACTTTTTAATTTGGGGATTTGAGGATGCTTTGGTTAAATCATGGTTGGAACATCACCAATCTATTAGCTCAGGTTAATATTGGTGTTAGCGATAGTGTTATCAATCTAATCAGTCTAATTATCTCTCTTGCTATCTACGTATTTACTTCTTACTGTTTCTATAATATTTATCAGAAACTAGGGGAGCCAAATGCTTGGTTCGCGTGGGTTCCCATTCTACAAAACTGGATTATGTACAAAGCTGGAGATCAGTCCCCTTGGTGGTTAATTGGATTGTTTATACCTCTGGTAAATATTGTTGCCGCAATTTTTCTGATTATTGCGTTTGTCAATATCATAAAAAAATTAGGCAAGAATCCCTGGTTAATTCTGCTGATGATTGTTCCCATAGTAAATTTTGTTTTGTTGTATAATTTTGCTTTTGGATAAAAATGAGTAGCTCTATAAGAGGATTTTTATGGGCTAAAATCTAAAAATTCTGGTTCTTCCGCTACTTTGATGGAGAATTAATAGTAAAGTGCCAGTTTAATAAACTACGTAACCGAAAATTGTTAAAGTGACAAAAGCCATATCCAAGTCTTTTAATCAACTTAAGTTTATTATTAATTCCTTCAACAGTACCACTCGTAGTTTTTTCATCGAAATAGTCTACTATTTCCCCAAACCATCTAACCATTGTCCCTATACTTTTCGGAAAATAATCAAGCGCATCATGCATCCAATCCAAACTTTCTTATATTGTGCCGAAACCCCAAGGGGGAATGCAAAGCAGCAAAAAAGCCCCCTTGCCAACACCGAGCATGATGAGATGCCCAGCATTGGCTAATGAAAGCCTTGCTGTATAAGGGTTACATTTTCAAAAGTAATAAACGAGAGCAAAACGTTTCTTACTCAATAACTATTCAATCTCATCTATATTGAAACGCTATTGCGGAACGATGCTACGAGATAATCTGCAAAAGCGTGAGCTGAAGGCTTTGCACTTCTCCCTCCAGCGAGCAAAGCATTGACTTCGATAGTCCCAATTTCCCAATCTGCAAGAATTTGAACGAGTTCACCCTTTTCGAGTTCTGCCCTACACCCCAAAAAAGCCGTGGAGATAATCCCCATTCCAGCCAAAGCAGCAGCCGTTGATGCCTCATTAACGGTCACCATGAGCTGACCTTCAACTCTTACAGACAAAGTTTTGCCGTCTTTTTTAAAACTCCAGCCAGTAGACCCCATACTCGAAGGCCCAATAATCACTTGATGCCCTGCAAGGTCTGTAGGAATTTGTGGCGTTCCTGCCTTCGCCAAATATGCGGGAGAAGCAGCTATCAGCCGCGGTGTTATAGCTAGCTTCCGCGCGACCATAGTTGAATCGCTGAGCGGACCGAAACGTAGTGCAACATCAATAGCCTGCTCGATCAAATCTTGACGTGCATCAGTGAGCACAAGATCAAATTGTAAACCTGGATGTTGAGCCAGGAAATCGGGAAGGCGAGGAATAATTTCGCGTACTGCAAAGCTCGTGGCAGCACTGACTCTCAACCTCCCCTGCAACTTTCCATCGCTACGAACTAGATAGTTAGCCTCTTCCAAAGCAGACAGAATTGGGTCTATTCTCGCAAGATAGTCCGCCCCGGCCTCTGTTAATTTCACCGCATGGGTGCTTCTAACAAAGAGCGCCGCCCCGAGATCCTTTTCCAGCTTGGAGATGATTCTGGAAACAGAGGGCTGGGACAAGTCAACCTCTTTGCCTGCAGCCGTAAAGCTGCCAGTTCTGGCGACTCGGCAAAATAAGCGCAAGGTTGAGATGCGATCGTTCATTTGTTTTTCAAATAACTATTAGAGATAAATTGACTCTACCAATTAATAAACAAATGAGCAATACTGAATAGTAAGCAGATGGAACAGTTCACGAAAGCCTGAAAGGATTACCAGTCCTTGGGTGAACCCTGATGTAGTTCTCATGCCAATGAAAAACCACAAAATAGGAGTAAAATTATGTCTCTTCAAGAAAAACTCGACGCTTTTAAGGCAGACTTTGAAACTAACAAGGCTCCTGCCGCTGCAATAGAAGCTTTTCATCGTTCCACCCGTGAATTGATCGAAAATGGAAATGCTGAACGCGCCCTCAAAGCAGGTGACCGAGCGCCTGAATTTACGTTATCTGATTCAGACGGCAACCTGGTCTCTTCAAGAGACTTGCTTACCAAAGGTTCCTTGGTACTGACTTTTTATCGTGGTGTCTGGTGCCCCTACTGCAATTTTGATCTACAAGCATTAGAAGAAGTTGCTGACGACATCCGTTCCCGAGGTGCCTCACTTCTGGCGATCTCCCAGCAAGGAGCTTCAAGTAGTCGCAAGTCCCAAAGAAATAACAAGCTGAGCTATCCAATCCTCACAGACCAAGGTGGAGACTTGGCAGAGCGTTTTGGCCTGCGCTGGACATTGCAGCCTTACGTTATTGAATTCTTTAAGATGTTCCAGGTTGATCTTCCCAAGATTCATAACGATGACAAATGGACTCTGCCCATGCCTGCAAGGTACGTTATCGACACTGACGGAATAATTGCCTACGCAGAGGTCAATCCGGATTATACTCGCCGTCCAGAACCTAGTGACTTATTCCCCGTTCTCAATAAACTTGCTCTTTCAACAGCAAGATAATGAGTCTACAAATTCTACTTGAAAAACTAGCAAATTAAACAGCATTGGAGGAATTACAATGAGTAGCAATTTTACCGTAAAAGTATTTTTTAGAGGAGATTGGTGTCCGTGGTGCTCGGGCTACTTAAAAGACTTTAACGATAAAGCTCTTCATAAAATTCAAGAGCTTGGTGGAAACATTGTCGGAATTACTTCTCAAGCGGGAAACCAGTCCCAAAAAAACCTTGGACTCAACTTTGACATTCAAATTGATGAAGAAAATATTGAAGCTAAAAAATACGGGATTTTCATTACGCCTAAAGCCGAAACTCCGCTCAAAGATGTAGATGGGGTATATCCAAACGGAATGGCTCAACCCGGAGTTGTTATTGAAGACTCTAAAGGGAAAATACTTTACAAATGGGCAATAGTTCCTAGTGAGATGAATCTGGGTGGGGCTAGTGACAGACCATTAGTTGCAGATATTGTTGCTTCACTTGAGCAAATCCTTAAAGGCCAAGAAACCGGTGATTCATTTAGTACAACTAGCATGAGTTACCTTGAGCAAAACCACCCTGAGGAATACCAGAAAGTTCAAGCCTACATTGCTTCTTTGAATAAATAGGAGGCACTCGCGCCTCGCCTAATAAGGCTAACTGAGTCATAACAGCCGGCTCAATCGGCGGCGATCGCCTACTAGCTTTGCAATACTCATACTATTTGGCTGTTTGGACCAGGAGATTTACCATGTCACGTCCTATTAATCTGACCGAACAAAACATTGCCATCAGCGGCTACGATCCTGTTTCCTACTTTGTGGATGAACCACAACCTGGCAATCCCGACATTACAGCGACTTATGGCGAGGCCACTTATTACTTCGTCAATGCTGAAAACAAGGCTAAATTTGAGGCTGAACCTGAAGCCTATGTGCCCCAATATGGTGGTTTCTGTGCTGTTGCAGCCTCTGAAGGTAAACTTTTCCCAATCAATCCGGAGACTTACAAGATTACAGACAACAAACTGTACCTTTTCTATAACGGTGAAGCTGGTAACACCAAACCTCAATGGGAAGCTGACGAAGTCACGATGAAGGCAAATGCCGATGCTGCTTGGGCCAGAGGCAACTTGATTGTCCCTGAAATGTAGATCACAGTTGTAGTAAAACATTCTATACCCTAGCTTGCTACTAAAAACTGTTGTGTTTTGAGAGAATAAGAGTTTTCCAACTCATTCCATTCATCCGATCTATAGGGCACCTCGATTAATTTAAGACCCTGAAGAACTTCGCGTAATCTACGCTAATTTGGGTGGATACCTACAGAAGTTTAACGGAGCAGGCAATTTTAACCTTCCTATTCCAGCCACGTTGGTGGCCAACGGGAGCAGGCACGATCACTTTCGCACATGTCGATGTGGATTATACGACTCGAGCTAATCCGGAAGATGTACTTAGTGCTGGGGAGCAACATCAAGTAGTTTTAATGTCTCAATGATTCACTAACACTCAATAAAAAAGAAAGAATCAATGAAAATCTTAGATAGCAAAATTCTTGTTACCGGTGCCAATCGTGGAATTGGTCTGGCTTTAGTCGAAAAGTTACTAGAAAAAGGAGCTGCGAAGGTCTACGCGACTTATCGTTCAGAGAACAACCGCTCAACGCTTGATGAGTTTGAGGAACGGGTTATTCCCGTTCATCTCGACCTCGGTGATAAGGCGACAATTGAACAGCTTTCACAATCAGTGCTCTCGTTGAATATCCTCATCAATAATGCGGGCATGTTGAGCGCCGAGAATTTGCTGGAGAACACTGAAGAACAATTGCGTAACGACTTTGAGGCTAACTTCTTTGGAACACTCGCAGTCACCAAAGCGCTTCTGCCCACACTCAGGAAAGAAAGTTCAGCCGCAATCGTCAATATAGCTAGCATCGCTAGCCTCGCAGCCATGCCAAGTTTAGGTGGTTATTCCGCGTCGAAAGCTGCTGTCCATTCGATGACACAATCGATACGCGGCACGTTAAAGGCAGATGGTATCTCAGTACATGGCGTTTACCCCGGTCCGGTGGCGACTCGCATGACGGAAGGCTTCGATATGGAGATGACATCAGCTCCGGTGGTTGCTGAAAAAATTCTGGAAGACATCGAGAACGGCATTGAGGAAATTTTCCCGGATGCCATGTCGCAACAAACAGGACCGCTTTTCCTTAGTTCGCCCAAAAGTCTGGAACAGAACTTTGCT
>NZ_FYBH01000285.1 GCF_900185595.1 Calothrix rhizosoleniae SC01 | reverse complement strand
GACTAATAAGTAGGTAGGCGTAAAAAAATTATCGTTTGGATAAGTTAGGGGGCAGGGGTTAGAGAGCAGAGGGAAAGAGGGTTTTAGCCTTATTTACTTTTCTTCACATAGTTTGGTTTTACTGTGCCGACTTACTTACAATTCCCTATTTACTATGACATTGTGAAGTTAAGCAATTATAAAGATTTTTCCTTGTGTGACATCTCTACTGACAATTTGTTGCTAAATGTTAAGGGCATGATCGCCTCATAGGGTATCATTTTCAGCTACTCATACCTAGTATGTCCCCATTATTAAATGATACAACAGTTAATATTTTGTTCATTTTTGTTCATATCCTATCCCCCTGGAAGGGATAATAATAGTTTTAGTAAGAAAAAACACCAAGCTATTTTTTATCTCTCCATTCTGAATTGTATTGAGGAACTCGCTGTGGTTGCTATCTCAGACACATTAAACAAAAGCCCAGAACATCTACCAAATCAAGATCGTGTTGCTGTATTACTCATGGGTTACGGAGAAGTAGAAAGCTATGAGGATTTTGCTAATTACAACGAACAAGCTTTAAATCTACTGACAGCAAAATTTGCACCCGTACCAACCTGGGTTTATCCCCCTCTGGCAAAACTATTGGCATTATTTGATCGCCATGAATGGGGACACAAGCATGATGATTTTATCTCCCCTCATAATTCTATCTTTGAAAAACAACGGGCAGGGATTGAGAAGAACCTACAAGCCAAATGGGGCGATCGAGTTCAAGTATTCAAAGCCTTTAATTTCTGTGCTCCTTTTCTTCCTTCCCAGGTATTGGAGCAAATTAAGGAGGCTGGGTTTGAGAAGTTATTGATTTACCCACTGTTAGTGGTGGATTCTATCTTCACCAGTGGCATAGCCATTGAACAAGTGAACAAAGCTCTAGATAATCTTTCTGATGGCGAACATTGGATTAAGGCTCAGCGTTATATTCCCTCTTTCTTTAATGAACCAGATTACATCCATTTGATGGCTCAGTTGGTAGAGGAAGAAATCGACTCTAGTTTAGCTAACACCCATCTTCCCTCGGAAATTGGGATTGTGTTGACAAATCATGGCTGTCCCCATAAAGCTAAAGGATTCACCTCTGGAATTAGCGAAAGTCAAGCCCTATACGAATTAGTCCGGGATAAATTAATTAACCGCTACCCCTTAATTTCTGTAGGCTGGTTAAACCATGATACACCTCTAATTGAATGGACACAGCCCAATGCTACCCAAGCAGCCAAAAATCTGATTCAGTTGGGTGCTAAAGCTATAATCTTTATGCCCATTGGCTTTGCCACTGAAAACCATGAAACTTTGTTGGATGTACACCATATTATTCATGACCTGGAAAAGCAGTATGGTAATGTCAATTACATCCAAATGCCCTGCGTGAATGACCATCCAGAATTTTTAGCAATGGCAACCCAGTGGGCTGATGCTCAAATTGCTGAATTATTCTCCGCAGAAGGGGTAACAGTCAATATCCAAGCTAATCATCATCATCATCACCACCACCATCATTAATAAATTTGTTTAATTACTGGACAGTGGCAGTTTAACCAAAGCTTTTGCTCATTAATTCCTTAATAGTACAAATCTGTGACATCAATCTAAAATTCACAATAATTTTGGGTCTTTATTTTGATCTGTTGAGAATTGCTGACTAAAGAATCAGGTTTTGAGAAACTGAAATTATGGCAGATACACAGGAGACTGGTTTTTATCACTCCATGTGTGGGGTGCATTTTCAATATCTAAGAAATTACTCTCCCAATTGCCCCTACTTTCTTAGGAAGCATCCTTGGACATAGTTTCATTTTTGCCATTGTCCAGTCAATTACTCATAAGCAAAATATTATGGATGTTAATCAATTAATCACTCGTTATGCCGTTGGAGAAAGGAATTTCAATGGTATTTTATTAACTCAAGCCGACCTACGAGGGGCAAAATTGGGTGGTGTAGATTTCGGTAGGGCTGATATTCGGGGTGCTAATCTGATACGGATAAATCTCAGTGGCGCGAATTTGAGTGAGGCAAATCTCAGTGGAGCTAACTTGGAACATGCGAATTTGAATGAAGCAATTCTCAGTGGAGCTAACTTAAATCAAGCAATTCTTATAACTGCGAATTTAAATGAATCAGATTTGAGTGGTGCATTGCTCAAAGATGCTAACTTGAGTGAAGCTGAATTACATATGGCATCCTTGAGTACAGCTGACTTAGAAGGGGCAAATCTACAGGGAGCAAAAATGAGTGGAGCCAGAATGTGGAAAGCCAATCTCAGAGGAGTCGATTTAAGTGGAGCGGACTTAAGTGAGGCAAACTTAAGTGAAGCAAATTTGACTGGAGCAAATATAACTGCTACAGATATGAGTGAAGCTTTCTTGACTGGAGCCATTATGCCTGATGGCAGTATTCATAGGTAGATTATTAATACAGGCGCAGTTTTTTGATGTCCAATATTACTCAACTACTTACTCCCCATATTCAAGACTTGGGAGGATTTAAGGCTCGTCGCAGCTTACCCCATAGCGATCGCATGATGGTCGGTCCATTTACAGCGTTTTCGAGGTAAATGAGGTACAGTTAGTATTAGTGCATCAAGAATTACAATA
>NZ_FYBH01000318.1 GCF_900185595.1 Calothrix rhizosoleniae SC01 | reverse complement strand
TTCTTGCTTAATAGTTTCTAATTCAGCTAATGTACGAACCTCTGTGAATGCTACTTCTTCCCGTCCAGAAATTGGCGGAACCCAACCATCAACTAGACTACAACCATTTAATAACCCAGAAAATGCTTGGAGTATTTTTTGCTCGCCATTGGGCAATTCTATCAGTAATATGCCGTACATTTTGCCTTCACGGGAATACAGCTCATCATCAGCGAATAGTGCCATTAAACCATGAGCGATCGCCTCTGCTAAAGGAGTGCGGGGTAATTGCAGGAGTTGGCCAGTTTGGGGACAATACCCTTGATAGTGATAAGTGGGGGATGAGTTGTTAACTGTAGTGTTGGGGTTAATAAAGTCTGAGAGTGGGTGCAGAAGTACCATTTAATCTGCCTGAAACTTCAAGATATTGATTTGTTGACGTTTAGCCATTCTCAATCAAATCAGTTTCTCACGGTGGGATAATACATCATAATTACCCATTAGCCTCTAAGTTTTTGACATGGGATGTTGCAGTAAACGCATTAAAAATGCTCCTGTAATAGCTGTGTATATAATAAATCCTATGTGCAACCCCAATCCCCATAGTTGATAAACAGTAACCTGAACCTCCACCACAGCGATCGTTACGATAGTACCAATAGCACCAGCAAAACCACCCAGAGTATTTGCCAAAAGCCACTGCCCAGATTGGGGAATCCACTGCCGTAGTAAAAGTCGTTGTAAGTAGTTAAACATAATTAATTACACAATGTCATTGCGAGTGTAACGGAGTGAAACGAAGCAATCGCAAGGGTTAGGATTATTTCGCGTAGTTTGTAATAATGGTAAATATTTTTGTTTGATTACTTATGCTCCCAAGTAACCATTGCCGCACAAAATCCTACTCAATAATTAGTTGTGGAGTTGGTGGAGCTGTGTGATTCTGGTATTGAGATTTTGCTTGAGAAGTTTGTTGTCCTGTATTTTTTTGAACAGGTTCAGTGGGAACACCGGAAGAATTTCGTTGCACTTCTTCCGGTGTTCCCTCAATCTCTGCCAAACAGTTTAAAATTTCCCTTGTATTAGCAGGACGCTGACTAAGGGAATGTGCCATCATGCGATCTATCAAATCATCAAACTTAGGTGAAATCTGCTGCACAAAATCACGCCAGCGCATTTGACCATTGTACGAGTCGAAAATTGCCGGTTCGTTAGGTTGTTTACCCGTCAATAAGAACACAAACGTGCGTCCCAAAGCAAAGAAGTCAGACTCTGGCATAGCTTGACCTTTTGGGGTATATCCAGCCGATACCACACCTGTAACATTACCTTTGAACCTACAAACACACCATAAGTTTGCCTTATCCTGACTAAGATAAAGATTTATAAACAAAGTGTTACAAAATTTAGTATGATGTTCCTATTAACAAATTTAAGTATTTTTGCTCATTGTCATGATAGCGGATCGATTTCCTTGGCTGACCGCGATTATAATGCTGCCACTAGTGGCTTCCTTGCTTATCCCCGTTCTACCTGGTAAAGATGGTAAAAGCGTGCGGTGGTATGCATTAGGTGTAGCGATCGCGGACTTTGTCTTGATGTGTTATGCCTTTTGGAAGCATTACGATGTTAGCAATGCTACCTTTCAACTCGCGGAAAATTATGCCTGGGTGCCTCAGTTGGGCTTTAGCTGGGCGGTTTCGGTTGATGGCATATCAGTACCACTAGTACTACTAGCAGGATTTGTTACCACATTATCAATATTTGCAGCTTGGCAGGTTGACCTCAAGCCTCGTTTATTTTACTTCCTGCTGCTGGTGTTGTATTCAGCACAGATTGGGGTATTTGTTGCCCAAGATTTATTGTTGTTCTTTATTATGTGGGAACTGGAACTAGTTCCTGTTTACCTACTAGTTTCTATTTGGGGTGGACAAAAACGGCGTTATGCAGCAACAAAATTTTTACTCTACACAGCTGCGGCTTCTATATTTATTTTGGTAGCAGCACTGGGAATGGCACTTTATGGCGACAATATCACATTTGATATTGCCGAACTAGCCATGAAGAATTATCCCCTGGCTCTGGAATTACCTTTATATGCAGGATTACTGATTGCATTTGGCGTTAAACTAGCTGTTTTCCCCTTACATACTTGGCTACCTGATGCCCACGGAGAAGCTTCTGCTCCCGTATCGATGATTTTGGCAGGTGTACTCCTGAAAATGGGGGGATACGGATTAATTCGCCTGAATCTAGAAACACTTTCCGATGCCCATATTTATTTTGCCCCGGTTCTGGCAATTCTGGGGGTTGTGAATATTATCTATGGCGGATTAAACTCCTTCGCTCAAACCAATATGAAGCGTCGTCTGGCATATTCCTCAGTTTCCCATATGGGATTCGTATTATTGGGAATTGCTTCCTACACCGACTTGGGAGTCAGTGGAGCAATGCTACAAATGATTTCCCATGGTTTAATTGCGGCGGTGTTATTCTTCCTAGCTGGTGTAACCTACGATCGCACTCACACCCTATTAATGGATAAAATGGGTGGTATTGGTCAAGTTATGCCTACGGTATTTGCTTTATTCACAGTCGGAGCAATGGCTTCCTTGGCTCTACCGGGTATGAGTGGCTTTGCCAGTGAATTGACAGTATTCTTGGGTTTAACCAGTAGTGACATCTACAGCTCAACATTCTGTACTGTCACAGTATTTCTAGCTGCTGTTGGGGTCATTATCACTCCTATTTACCTCCTTAATCTATTACGGCAGGTTTTTTACGGCGATGGATCCGACAATAGCTGTGATATTGGTAACATGACCAAAGAAAATCAGGATGATGAAGGAGCAGTTTGTTTTGGTACAGACTGTGCCTTACCTACTGAAGCTGTATATAGAGATGCTAGCACCCGCGAAGTTTTCATTGCTGCTTGTTTCCTGGTACCCATAATTGCTATTGGCTTGTATCCCAAATTGGCTACACAAATTTATGATGTCAAGACAGTGGCGGTTAACACACAAGTACGTCAATCCTATATCCAAATAGCTGAGACTAAACCCAGCATTTATGCTCACACTTTTTCTGCGCCTCAAATCAAAGAATCTGAAGTTATGCCTGTGCTGGGAATCATTAAGTAAATATTAAAAAAAATTACTTTTCTGATAAATTTAGCAATCGCTCCTTTGGGGGCGATTTTTTTTATTTTCCAGTTCCTCAAAGCTTTCACAGTAAGCTTTACAGAGATATTACTGCCTCAATTACAGGGGTGCGATCGCATCATTTAGTTTACATTTGTTAATATTCTTTGTTACTTTTATTAATATAAGGCTTATAAATTGACTTAGGTCACAAACTGAATCATGACTAATAGCGCACTCATCACTAATATATTTAAACCCAACGTCAACCCCAATTTTTGGTCACAGACGACTTGGGCTGTACTAAGAGCTATTGTGGGCATTATGATGATCCACAATGGTTTGGATAAATTGGGGAATATTGAAAGTTTTTCTGAAACCTATGTTGAGTACATAGGCTTACCATTTCCCATGTTTTTTAGTTACGTAGCAGCTTTCACCGAACTGATTGGCGCACCATTATTAGCTTTTGGTTTGCTAACTCGCCCAGCCGCATTAGGTTTGTTTGCAACAATGTGTGTTGCTATGTATCACCATATTTTGGTTGCTGGCTTTAGTATTCCTTACCTAGAACTATCTGCAATTTACGCAGCTTGTTTTCTCTTCTTTACCATCAATGGAGCTGGTTTATTTTCCACTGATGCTTTGATTGCTAATTGGTTAGATAATAGTGCCTTGTCTATCCAAGCTAAACAAATTATGCGTTTAGAGAAAGCGTATCAATCAGCGAGTGCAGGGAAAGAAACAGCTGGTAGTGCTAAGTAGTCAATAGTCTTGATTAACTACTATGACTGATATTTGTTTGAGCGAATTATGAAATAGGCGCTACATCTGTGTCTCTTTCTCTTTAGAGTATAGATGTAGCGCCAATAGTTATTTTAAAGTAATGCGGAAGTCCCACCTTAAAATACATTTTTCTAATATGCAAGCGACAATCAAGACAGTTGCTACAGCTTTAAATTAACTTCCTGCATTGGTTCAGAATTAGCATCAATGGTAATCTTTTCTAGTTGTGCGGGTTTATCGTTAATCAACAAATTATAAATTATAAGTACCTTGTTGCAAATTTTCTAAAAAGAATATTCCTGCACCATTGGTTACAGATACAATTTTCTCATCTTTATCTTTTAATACAGCCTCCACCCTCGCAGCTTCAATGGGTTTTCCTTCAGCATCAGTTAAGGTTCCAGCAACAGTATAAGATGGGGTAAATCCCACATTCCGCACGTAGAGGAAAACTTTTCGGTATTTTTAAAATACTTGTCTGGTAAGCCTTTTCGGCAATTAAGCGTGACAGCGATCGTTAATTATAAGACGAGGGATAATCGCCAAATCATAGTTTATTGATACCATTGTCAACGACTGCTCTGGTTTTCATCCACGGTGGGGCTACCTTTGGGAGTATCACTAAATACAACCATATTTACTTCATGTCTGAAAGCATTGTTATAACTGGGTTATAACAATACCAAGCTTGTTAATTTAACCTGCGGAATGTGGGTAAATGGTATTTGTATGGGTGTATAACCTCCAGCAGCAACCTCTACTGCGTAAGCCGATTGCGTTGGTTTCCAGTCAATGGGATAGCATGCTGGGTCTAAATCTATACGATAATTATCAGGGGTTAGTTTCATTAATACTCCACTTTTATTTCTGCTAACATCTGCACCAAAACTTTT
>NZ_FYBH01000158.1 GCF_900185595.1 Calothrix rhizosoleniae SC01 | reverse complement strand
ACTTTGGCATTGATTATGACATTATTTGGGATGTTGTGATCAAAAAAATACCCTTACTAGATGCGGAAGTTAGAGTAATTCTTGAGCAGGAGTATCGATAAAGTAATCATGGAAAATGACCATGCGAATCAAGTACTTTCTCAATTTTAATCCTGCGATCGCTTACCGATCAATTTAATATTTGTTCCTTGACTTTTTACAGTAATACAAGGCTATTTTTATCATACCAATATATAAAATTCGAGTTGCTATTGTTCAATAGAATTTACCTTTTTTCTTCCTCAAAATTATGAATGCAATATCAAGCAACTGAACTTAACAATACTTTGCTCAAAAAATGATAATTCTTATTAAATAGATGTGAATACTTAAAGCTAAACTGGCATTGAGCTGAGGGTTGTATTTTTCCCAACAAAATGACCCCAAAAACCTTGACTTTTGTGTTATTAGCACGGCTTTTTTGAGCCTACTATATCAAATTATCAAAACCAGATAGAAAAAGGGTTTTCAGGTCATTTTGCAAGTTTTTACAGGTATCTCAGTTTCATGCCAAAAAAATTGTTTAGTTATCTCAATGGAGGCGAATACAATGGCAATACAACTTTTATATGCAGCGGCTATCCATGAATCTGCAGCTTCGGGCGATCTGCAAAGGATGAAAGCTATGACGCGGCAAGCCGAAGAGTGGCTCAAAGAGGCGGGTGATGTCTCAGCCGCCCTTGAAGCTCTGAAGCTGGAAATTATAAAGCTTGAAAGGAACGGCTAACAGGGCTAATAGCCGTCTGTCAACATTAGACATCTCTAAGGAACCGAGAATGAATCCCTGATTCATGAGTCTTTTTTGGAGATGTCTAATGCTGAGTATGTCTAAATTGAGAATAAAGTGGAGGATGAATTATGCCAACACCAGCGAGAACCCGCACAGAGAATGATTATCGACATCATACCCCTGTCCATGTTGTTTGGGAAATTACTCTTGCCTGCAATCTTAAATGCCAGCATTGCGGTTCTAGAGCAGGTAAACCCCGACACGATGAGTTAACAACTCAAGAATGTCTTGATGTGGTAGATCAGCTGGCTAAACTGGGAACAAGGGAAATAACTCTGATTGGTGGCGAAGCATTTTTGCGTCGCGATTGGATGGAGATCGTCAAAGCAATTAGAAATCATCATATCTACTGTGCCATACAGACAGGTGCCCTTAATTTCACCCAAGAGAAACTTGAAGAGGCTATCGAGGCAGGATTACAGGGAATTGGAGTATCCATTGATGGATTGCCAGAATTACACGATCGCCTACGGGGAGTACCTGGATCCTATCAAATGGCAATTGATACCTTGCGACGTGCCAAGGATGCAGGACTAAATCGCAGTGTTAATACACAAATTGGTCCAGAAACCATACCTATGCTGAGTCAGTTAATGGATCAAATTATTGACGCTGGCGCACAGCAATGGCAGATTCAGTTGACAGTGGCCATGGGAAATGCTGTTGATAATGACCACATCATTTTACAACCATACCAGCTTTTTGAACTTATGCCTCTGTTAGCTCGGCTCTTCGATGAAGCCCTTGAGAGAGGACTAACTATGGTTCCTGGAAACAATGTTGGTTACTTTGGGCCTTACGAGCATAAATTTCGTAGCATAGGGAATTCTACGTCTCATTATAACGGCTGTACTGCTGGTCAAACAGCTATTGGTTTGGAAGCGGACGGTACAGTTAAAGGATGTCCATCGCTTCCAACTGTAGGATATGCAGGAGGTAATATCAGAGACCTATCCCTTGAAGATATTTGGAATACGAGTGAAGAAATTCACTTTGGACGACTCAGATCCATAGATGATTTATGGGGATTTTGTCGAACTTGCTACTACGCTGACGTTTGCCGAGGGGGCTGTACTTGGACTTCCCATTCACTTCTGGGTAAACCAGGAAATAATCCCTACTGCCATCATAGGGTTTTAGAGTTAGAGAAACAGGGGCTGCGGGAAAAAATTCGCAAGGTCAAAGATGCGGCTCAAAGTCCGTTTGCTGTTGGTGAATTTGAACTGATACAAGAACCAATCCCAGGGCGTGCAACAAGTTCTGAATATGACTGGGAAAAAATGCCAAGACAAAGAATCGCTCAACCTGTAATAAATTCTTCAGAGCTAACAACAGTCGAAGATGGCAATCATCTAGAGGGGAGAGTGCCGCCGAAACTGGAAATGTGCAAGAACTGCAATCAGTTTATTTGGAACCATGAAGAGATTTGTCCACACTGTCAGACAGATGTCAAAGAAGCAAATGCAAGATACGAGGAAGATAAAAAGCGTTGGGAGTATCTAATGCAAAAAATTGAGGCAATAATTTCTAAGAACCCATTAAATTCTTAATTGATGTAGGTAAATGAGTTATCTGTAGAATAAAAGTAACAGTACCAATGATTCCTAACTAGAATGTTTTAAATGCTACAGATATATTCTAATACTCTAGATGAATTTCTCAAGCTGCCAGAGACAGAACCTCCCAGTGAGTATATTAATGGATGTATCATTAAAAACCTATGCCACAAGGAGAACACAGCGCACTTCAGACAGAGTTAGCACCTGCTATTAATTTGATTGTCAAACTCAAACAAATTGCCAGGGCTTTCTCTGAACTTCGCTGTACCTCTGGCGGGCGTTCAATTATACCTGAAATTTCCGTGTTTCTGTGGAGTAGGATTCATCGCCAAGAAAATGGTGGGATTGCTAATGTATTCTCACTCGCTCCGGATTGGACAATCAACTTTAATTTAAGTACTTGCAAATTTTCCTATGGCTAGGAGTTTAATACTTTATAAATAAGAATGATACAAGTCTTGGTGGTTTATTTTTATCTTGTTCATGCCACCACTCCTGAAAGTTTTCCAGGATGAAGTTGTGATTTTTTCCTATGTTAAAAAAATCTGATATATGATGTAAAAATGCTTCGATTTCAATAATATTTTTATCGATTTGAAAATTAGCTTTTCCTCCTTTATATTGTCTAAATTGATGTAGCTCAGATATGAATAATTGTCCTCCTTTCATTAATACACGAGATGCTTCGGAAAATATAAATGATAGTTCTTCTATGTGTTCTAAAACGAGGTTACAAGTTACCAAATCAGCTGATTCATCACTATAAATCCATCCCTTTGTTATATCCCCTGTAGAAAATATCACGTTGGCTGAATTCACTTTCTTTTTAGCTATTTCAATCATGGATAAGTAAGTCGGCACAATAAAACCAAACTATGTGAAGAATAGTAAATAAGCCTAAAACCCTTGTTCCCCCTGCTCCCTGCTCCCTGCCCCCTGCCTTATCCAAACGATAATTTTTTACGCCAACCTACTTACTGAAAAATCTATGGCATGAACTTGTTCAGCAATTTGTGAAAGCAGAACAGTATTTTTACCTGTACCACAACCAATCTCAATAACTGATTTATACCTCAAACCAATCAAAATTTCCCTGGTGACTGCTAGATCTAAATCTCGTGTAAAATTGTCATCAGAATCGTATGTGTCTGACCAATGATCGTATGCTGCTTGAATACTCATATTTACCAGAAGAATAATTAATTCTCAATTTGGCGTTGCTGAATTCAGGTATGAATTGCTTTCAAATGCTCGGAGAGTAAGAATTGTGAATACCTTATTTGTCAATTTCATACTTCAAATCAGCAATGCCAAAAGTTGAATTTATTGCCTTATTATGATCGACTGCATTCAGTATTTTACATTAATTAAATGTTATAACCTCACCAGAATGAGCACGGGAATATTTAACTTTTGCAATCAAGTTAGATTTTTCATCCTCCAAAGAAATCAAACCTGATTTATTAGTTAATTGCATCCCACTTGGATGAGTGCGGGTAATATTAAAACGTTTGACTTCATTGGCTGCTATAGTTCCCTTCAAAGGTTGAGGACGATCTAATTTATCTAGTAATTGCCAACCTGTTAAATCAATGGCTTGATTCGTATTATTTTTCAACTCTACCCATTCATTACCATCATCTACGCCTCTGGGATTAGGTAAGGTAGAAGTAATTACTACTACACCATCATTTTTTAAATTAATGTCTATGGGATTGACTACAGGAGGTGTTGTTTCTGGCTCATCTTTTTCTGGTTTTTCTTTCCCATCTAATTCTTCTAGTCCTAGAAAAATAGGAAAGAAAGAACGAATTAGCTCACCTCGGGAGCCATTGGGATTAATATTGCGGTAAATTACTAAATCGTAGGTCGCTCCATTAATTGTCGCCCGTCGCTGGTCTTGAATTTTGCCATATACACTTTCATAAAAAGCCACTGTTGCGATCGCTATTTCACATTCCGGACTAGGACCAACAAAAAATCCCCCTTTCTTTTTAAATAGTTGAGCAATTACATCTCCTCGCATATTAGTCACATTTTGGACTTGTTGTAAGGTGACAACATTGGGGTTTGCAGAACCATCTTCACCTTTGAGATCATATTTATAACCTAAATAATTGACTCGTTGATTTTTCTCATCTAGATAAAACTTGATCCAGGAATGATAGCCGGAAATTTTACCGAAGTTTTCCTTCTTGTTTCCTGCTTGAAGATTAAATTTACCTTCACCAACAAAAACATGTTCAAAACCAGAACAATAATCAGTTGACTTTCCTTTGTAATAGTTAGTATATAACTCAAACCAGATATGATAGAGCTTCTGCTGAAATTGTTTTTCAGATAAGTTTTCTCCAAATTCCTCATTGATATATTCCCGTGCAATCTGCATGGGTTTAGTTTTAATAATTAAGGACAAGAATTTTTGTTGCTCTGCTGCTTCCTCTTCAGATGTAAATTCTGGATCAACAGAGCGAATGGCATAATTATCTAATAAATTGATGAAACTAACATAAGTTGTACTCTCATCAAATAACTTACTTTCGTTGACACGATGAAATAGAGGATGGGTAGCCAAGTCAATTTCTCGTTTTCCACTGGCTTTAACCTGCTCATCTAAGAGAATATCTGCATCTTCGTTATCCCATTCCCCTTGATTATTGCGAGCACTAACGGAAAATTGATTTTCATCATTTTCCCAAATTTTTTGATAAATTTCCATGTTTGTACCCCTATAAAATAAAGTGAAGTGTTCATTAAGCACTATAGCGCTATGCGCAAGTAAGTAAGTCGGCACAATAAAACCAAACTATGTGGAGAAAAGTAAATAAGGCTAAAACCCTTTTTCCCCCTGCTCCCTGCCCCCTGCCCCCTGTCTTATCCAAACGATAATTTTTTACGCCTACCTACTTAATAAGTTTACTGTTCATAGGTTTGAGTCTTCAACAATGTCCGCGCCCTAATTACGTAGTGTTATATTCATCAAATGTGATCAATCCCTGGGAATATTCATAAAATTTGACAACCCAAATTTTACCCAAATCCTAATAAGTCCGCCACTGAAGGGAATACTGTTTCAGTGACGGACTTATAGGAATGACAAATATTTATTAGTTAGCGATCGCTAAGCTATTACAACAGAAAATACTCATCTACAAGTATTTGATTATACTGCTGAGAGTTGAAAGCTTTCAAGTTTGCGCTGTGGGAGTTTTGTCATTGATAATTTCATCACAGCTTCTTGATTATCATTTTCCAAAATAATTCTTGCCTGAATGCTTGATAATAAAGTTTTCCACTGAATATTGCTTAACTCTCCAATTAAGGAAATCTGTAACTCCTCAGTCATATCTAAATCTGATTCCATAAGTAGATTCATAGCGACACTGGATAAAAACATTTCCGCGTCTTCCACAGCAATATTACTAGTATCAATTAGTAAAGTAGTTTTTTGGCTATCAGGATAAGTCGCCAGAGTTTTAATTACTGCTTGCAACTCTAAACCTATTGATTCTTCTGACTGATTCCAATCAGGGAAAACAATTAGGTTATTTTCTTTCAGGTTTAAACACAGTGGTGTTGTATTAATCAACACTGAACTAACAGTATCTGCCATTGTTGACCAAGAAAACTGCTTTACTTGTTCCAAACCAGCAGCAATTAAAGTATTACGAATAACAGGCTTCTGTACTTCGCAAAGAGCGTTTACTGTTGCTTCTATGTCATCATCATTCACATAAATAGCTGCTTTTCCTGCGACTTCTGGAATTGAGGCATTAGCACAAGTAATTACAGGACAACCACAAGCCATTGCTTCAGCTATAGGCATTCCAAAGCCCTCATATTTAGAAGGATAAACTAATGCCACTGCACCAGAATAAGCTATTGCTAATTCTTCATCACTGAGTTGCAACATATGAGCAGTGCTACCGGATGAATGGTTTCTAAATTCAGGTGCTAATACACCACCACTCCCTGTACAAACAATATCAAACCCCTGGCTAGTCGCAAGCTTGGAAAAAGCCTGGAAGAATAAGATACTGTTCTTATAACCAGTTCCTACACCAATCAGAATAAAGTAGGGTTTTGTAATACCATACTCTATTTTAAAAGCATTAATATCTTCTGCTTTAGCTGGTGAAAAAGTATTTTTAACTCCACAACGAGCTACGGTAATATCCTCTAACGATATATTTGTGAAAAAGTTTGATAAGTCGTGCGCTGTGTGTTTTGAAATTGCTATGTAAGCAGATGCCTGTTGAATAGCTCGATGTTTTTCTTGCCACATGGGATTATTCATATCCCATCTCATGACTTCAGGAATCATATCATAAGCCATGAATACAGAAGGCGTTGTTATGGGAGTAGTGTAGTAGGAGGAGATAAACAAATCTGCATTTTCTTCATCACACACTTGCTGTAGCATTTCTCTATCAGCATCGGTGTTGTTGTAACTATATGCTGGTATAGTGCGATATCTAATACCAGGTATTTTAGGAGCAGTACCAGCACGGTCAAGGACTACAATGTGTTTACTGAATTCATTATTTGCCCATTCTTGTAGTAAAGATCTCCAGACACGAGCAATGCCAGTTTTATAAAGTTGGAAAAATACACCATCAAATATAATAATTGGTTGTTGAGTTTCTGGATTAATTTCTAATTCCTTAGCATTTAATCCTCTATCTTTTAGTACAATATTATTAACTATTTGATTAAAATCACGGGATAACAGTGATTCTTTGTTGGTAGGTTGCAACTCATTTTGTGCTAATTGTTCAAACAAGTTTTCTGGTAAATCTTCTTTTGTAGTCAATAAGTGTAGAGACTTCCCATTAGTGTGTAGTTTAAGATTATGCTTACTGGCTAATATTTCTAAGGATTTTCGAGTATATATAGAAATATGTTGACCTTCATGGGGGGTGTAATACCACCACTTATCTGGTGTGGGATTATCTTCAGGTAGTAGTTCTGTACTAAATAGAATGTTAGGACATAAATTAATAATTTCTTTTAACTCCTGTAACGGATTAGTTAGATGTTCAAATAACTCAAAAGCTGTAATTAATTCTAAATTTTGTTTGTCGTCTTTCTGTAAATCAAATCCTCTGGCAAATATATTTTTACAGAATTTATCAAACCAGTAAAAATCAAATCCTTGATCTCTCATTAGGCGCACAAAAAGACCATAGCCACCACCATAATCTAAAAATTTGGCTTGATGATCAAAATAATTGAATAGCAATTTACCCGTAATATTGGCCATGATGTTATTACGATACACTAAGCCAACATCACTAACAGCGATCGCTTCTGAATAAGCCTCATCTAACCAATAAGGATGTTCCGTTTGTACAAAACCACAGTGAGAGCATTGAAAATAATTAACCTCATATTTTTGGAGGATTTTTGCTGTGGAGAGATGAAAAGAATCAGAGTTGCAAACCTTACATTTTTGTACAGATTGTATAGTATTTGTGTATGTTATTTCTCTTTTTTGTGGTTGTGATATTACACCACTAAATTGTGTTTTTTCTGTAAAATCATCAGCCTCAATATTTCTGTTTATCATCCTAGGATGTTTTAGAGGAAAATTCATTACTTCAACGGGCATATTAGCAAATTGACTATTACTCATGATTGTATGAGTGCCAGAGCCAAAACCAATATTAGAAACTAAATTTTCATGGGGTAATATTGTTAATCCATTATTCGCCCAAAGGGTAAATAACCAAATATAATCCCAAGTATTAAAGCCATCATAAACACCTTGAAATATCTTTGACCAGTAAGCAATTGTCTGCTCATTTTGTAAGACAGAATTAAGCCAACCGTTATCTCTTAATTCTGGCCATTTCTGCATATAATCATCATAGTTTGTCCATGCTCTACGCCAACTTGCCCAACCCCAGCAATGACCATAACGGGAAAAATAATAACTGTATTCAGTTCTTTTCTGTCCAAATTGGAAGTTATCACCAGAAATCATCATGATGCGTTCATCATCACGATATTTATCTAACAATTCCTGACAGTAGCGGAAAAAAGTGGGATGAGGAAGACAATCATCTTCTAAAATAATCGCTTCTTCTACTTGCTCAAATACCCAATCTAAACCACTACTTACTCTTTTTCGACAACCTAAATTAACTTCAGAGTAATTAGTTAGTATTTCACATTCCCAATCAACTTGATTAATAATTGCTCTAGTAGCAGCACATTTTTCTGCTTCTCCCGGTTTATCGACTCTCGCACCATCCGCAACAACTAACAATTTAGGGGGTTTAGCTTGACGAATTACTTCAAAAACTCTGGCAGTGGTATCGGGGCGATTGAAAATAAGAAAAGCAACAGGAGTGGTTAATTGCCAATTATCGTCATATTCATAATTAACAGATGATTTGAATCCAGCAATTGTTGCTAAATTAGCCTTCTGCTTTTGTTCAATTTTATAGCTTGTTGATTGATAAAAATTCTTATATGCTTCTTCGCCGTAAGCCTGTTTTCTTAATTGTAACGCTTCTGCTTGAGTTGCTTCCTCTTCTGCTAATTGAATGCGAGCAACTTCTTGACTAAGTTGATATGCACTTAGATTGATAGTTGTTTTAGCAACAAAATTAGCAACTGTTATCCAGTCTAATTCATGATTAGAATCTGCATAAATAGCCTGGATATTCTCAGAGGCTAAATTCACATATTTTTGTAATTCTTTGATGTTTTCCTGATATATAGCTAAATAAAAGGATGTAAATCTGAGACTTCTCTGTTTAGAACTAACGATATTTACATCATCACTATTTCCTAAATCTATAAATAAAGTTTTAACTCCACTGCCTGCGGAAGTATTATAAGTGGAAATAAATACATCAATATTTAATTCTCGACACAAACTAGCTAAACGTCGATCTTCTAAAGCAGATAAAGAATAATCCACTGATGGAGCATATAGATTATGAAGACTAGTAAGGTCTGGAAAATCTATATCTGAATTTCTATTCAGGTAATAAATATTTTCTCCCTTTAACCTAAGAGTCAGCCTAGGCATAAGCTGTTGCCAAAAATCAATAGCTTTTTGGTCTTGTGCTTGGCTGAATGCTACTCCATCAATAAGAATTTTCATAATGATTACCTACTCTTGTTAAATAAATTATGCTATCTATTTTAGTTACTTCTCAGACTTTCAACTAAGCCTTGAAACTTTTTATTTCCATCAACTTGACGCTGATAATTACCATCCATTGTCGCACCCTGATAACGATCTAACTGACCTTTTTCTCTCAGAGCATGTAAAGGAGTTCCTTCAATTTCTGCTGTACCCGATTCTTGATAAGTATCAAAAGGTAAAGAAGCAATAAATCGCTTAGTATCTAACATTTGTTCTGGGGTTTCTCCAGGTAATCCATAGGTGAAAGTACCATGAACTGTCATACCTAATCGTTTAATTTCAAAAACTGCCTGACTTGCATCTTCTAAGTCCAGGTGTTTATTAACGATTTTATCTACTACATATTGATTGCCACTTTCAAAGCCTAATTTGACCCCAAAACAACCGCTTTCTTTCATAACTTTCCAAGTGTCTAAAGGAATTGTATCTGCACGACACATGGCAGACCAAGGAATCCCTATACGGCTCATCACCTCACACATTTGCAAAACGTGACGATTACCTAAATTGAAAGTATCATCATCAAAGTAAATACACTGGTATTGATAGCGTTCTATTAATTCCTGAATAAAAGCCTCCATGTATTCTGGAGAATATTGTCTGACTGTACGTGGATTTTTGCCTTCGGGGTCATTTCCCGTCATAGCAGCTGGCCAGACACAGAAAATACATTTAAAAGGACAACCCCGACTACTCCAAATTTGAGCATGAGGTGGTCTTTGACCAATAGGATTTGCATCCCAATAACGATGAGCATACCATTCGTCAAAGTAAGGGAAAGGTGATTGATTCATTTCTTCTGTAGTCAGAAGGTCGTAGTCAATTAAACCTGATTCTCCGTTAATTACGCGCACACTACCTTTCTCGTACTCACCACGAATACAGGCATAAACTGGGTAATGATTGAGAATTGACTCTGATTTTGTCGTTGTAATTGGTCCGGTAACAACTATTTTGCAATCAGGGAGAATTTTGTTGATTTCTCTAATTAATTTCTGATCATGTTCCCAACTAGGAGTAGCTATTTCTATGAAAATGTATTCATATTGTTCAGCTTCCAAATGCTGAAAATAAGTTTGATAGCTTTCTCTTAAAGCGATACTATCTCGAAAATTAACATCAGTTTTAGTTTTTTCACGGGTGTAAGTGGCTGCATAACCCATAAAAAAGGGATAGGGTAAGTAGTCACCAAATTGAAATTGATCTGGTGCTGATCTGACAAAATAAGTAAAAGGCCAACGAGAACCAGCTCTTACACCTGCACGCCAAAAATTACCTTCTTTTTTTTCCCACCAAGGGGGATTACTAAATAATACTTTCATAATAGTTATTTCCTTTGTTTCTAAGTTAATATTAATAGCAAAAAACTAAGTTTGACAGAGAATAAAAAATACTATTGCCTGTTATCATGATTCTTTTATTCTCTTCTAATTAAACGACTATTTGATTTGATTTGATTGTTGTTATTCAATCTTAAATCACTAACTTTTGCTAACCAAATCCAGTTATAAAAGACATCAAATTTTGGGCAAGATTCTCTTACTGCTTTTGCTACTCCCCAAGTACCTTGATCCGAAAAATCATCACCAGCCAGAAATCCGTTAGGATTAACTTTTGCTAAAGATAAATCAATTAGATTTTTAACTGATTGATAATCATGGGATGTATCTATATAAATTAAGTCAAAAATTTGGGAAGTATTTTGTAAAAAATTAACATCTGAATCAGCAACTAAAAATACATTACCACTTAAGCCTAGTTTTAATAAATTTGCTCTAGTTTTTTGTAAATCAGGAGCTTGACCAAAACCAGCTTCTTGCCAAGTTAAATCACGCTTTTCTTCTGGCCAATCTTCACAAAAACTATCTTCAAATTTATCTACTCCCACAATCATACAATCGGTTCGCCCTAATTCCTGTAAAATTGCCTTCATATAAGCAATATCTCTACCATAATAAACACCAATAATACAGATGTTTTTAATATCAGGATTAGCTAAGACTTGGTTAAATAATTGCCAATGATGCTGACCAGAATAACCAATACAAACAGAATTAATTTCCTCAATCTTCGTCAAATCAACCATGACTTTTCTTCGATGTCAATCTATTTATTTTTTACAAAATTTCTTTCAGATACTGACCTACCGTTTCCATCCTATATTCATAGCTATGATTACTAAGAACTAATTTTCTCCCTTCTTCTGCTTTTTTCTTTCTTGCTTCAGGATTAGATAAGTAGTAAGTAATCTTAGCCCATTCATCCTCATACCCATCAGTAATAGGTACTAAATCACCAAATGTTTCAACCAGAGAGTCTACATGATCTGATAAAACAAAACCTCCACAAGCTAAAATGTCGTAAATTCTTAAGTTAATCGTATCTAATTCAGCATGTTGGGCAATGTGAGCATTCAAATTAATAGAACAATCTGAGTACAATGTAGGTAAATCGGGCATAGGTAGTTTTCCTTGCCAGACTTCAGAGAAAGGATATTCCCACATATTGCCGTATATGACTAAATTAAAAGGTAAAGCAGGAGCAATATATCTCTGATTCACGTAAGGACTTCTGATACCATTGCCAACAAAGGAAACAGGAAAGTCATATTTACCCGCAGGTTGAGGTTGAAAAAATTCTGGATCTGTGGCAAATTCTACAACTACACCTTCTCCACAAGCTTGCTGTAGTCGCTTACTAGTGTAAATATGACCATCAAATCTATCTTTAATTTGATGAAAAACTCCTACTGTTCCCCCTGGATATGCTTCTTTTGGAAAAGCATTTTGCAGATAAAGAATATTTTTAGCAGTGGGATGTAAGTCAAGGAAAGGATTAAAATGAATTACCACATCTAAATCATCCATCATGGCATCTTGTGCACCATAAATATCTGCTCTATCTATTTGTTCATGTCTAGCGAGATATTTTTGCCATCCTCTCCCAATTAATTCATCTCCCTGAATATTTCCCTGTTTATTAATATCAAAAGTATCGATTCCAAATAATTTAATGCCAACTTTAATTGGTTTCATATTCCTCCTACATATATTTGTTCTTCAACCCAGGGGATAATTTCATCTAAAGATTTACTTAAAGAAGTAGTAGCCTCAAATCCTAAAATATTCCTGGCTTTATCTACATTAGGAATCCGTTTTTGCACATCATATTTAAAAGGTTGATCAGAGATATAATTAAATGGCTTCTCCCCTTTAATTTTTTGCCAAATTAATTCAGCTAATTCTAAGACTGTAGTTGATACTTGTGTCGAGAGATTAAAGTCTTCATTAATTGCTTTTTCACTTTCGATGCAAATTCTAATACCTTTAGCTAAATCTCCCCCATAAGTGTAATGACGGATTTGATTGCCTTCACCTAAAATATGCAAAGGATCTTGACCTTTTAAAATCTTTTGTACTAAATCTGGTACAACATGACTCATGGCTAATTTAATATTCCCAGAGGAGATTTCTTTATCACATAAAGCCCTTTTCTCCCCGGTACCAATACAATTAAAAGGTCTAATTATTGTGTAGGGTAATTGATATTGTTCCCATGCTCCTTTAGCATAGTATTCACACGCTAATTTTTGGAATCCATAGGTAGATAGAGGAGGAGGACATTTTAATTGTTCACCTTCAGGCGTAGGAAAGAGGTTGGTACTTTCAAATACCATTGAGGATGAGATAACATTAACTTTTTTCAGTGTTCTATTTTTCAAACCCCAAATAGCAGCATCAAAAGTAGAAGCGATAATACGTTCATTTTCTGCTAATAAGTCATAGGCATATTCGTGAAACAAAGATATTCCACCAATCATAGCAGCACCTGCTACTACTTGGTCACAATCTGCTATTAATTCTTTCAGGAGATTAACATCTTTCGCATCCCCTTCTACAAAGTCGTAATTAGGATTATTGTCATAACTTTTGGTCACTTTACCATATTTAGAAAAATTATCAATTCCTACAATTTCATGACCATGTTGCAAAAGGTCTTCTATTAAATATCCAGCAATAAATCCTGCTGATCCAGTTACTAAAATTTTCATTTAGAATAGCCCTCCTCGCTCATAAAAATTCCAAACATCAACTAAAATTTTATCTTCATTAATAGTTAAATTTTGGTATTCCTGATGAGGAGTGGCTAAGATGATAATGTCTGCATTATTTATTAATTTTTCTGATGTCACAAAATTATCTTCCTGAATATATACGTCTGAACACAATACTTCTTTGGCTTCAAATTCTAAAACTTTTTTAAGTTTGTAAGAAAGTGACTCTCTTTTATCATCATTGTTAGCTTTAAATGCCATTCCCAATATACCCACTGTCTTTTGTTTCAGTTGATATTTTTCTTGTAATCTATGCACAATAAAATTGGGTAAGCCTTCATTCACCAACATAGCGGTATGACCCATAAAAAAGCTATTACTACTATAAGCTGCTACCTGCATAGTATCTTTCAGCAAACATGGACCTGCCGCAAAACCAGGAGCAGGGAAATTTGCTGCTCTAGGATATTTGTATGTGATCGCATCGTAAATTTTATAAAAGTCTAAATTATTTTGAGTGGCAATTTGATAAAAATAATTAGAAATAGCAAACTGAATATATCGCCACGAATTAGTAAATAATTTAGATAGTTCTGCTTCTATTGGAGTTAAAAATATAATTTCATCTGTGAGTGATTCAAATAATTTCTTGGCTTCATCCTCAGCTATGGAATCAAAAGAAGATACAATTTGTGGTAAGGACTTTAATTCTTCCATTGCCTTGCCTTCTGCGATTCTTTCTGGGCAAAAAGAAACTTTAGTTTGTTTATTTTGAGATTCTAGATAACTCTTTATTTTTACTGTTGTACCTGGATAAACTGTGCTACGTAGGATAATATGTTGCTCATCAGAAATTAATTCAATAATATCATTAAAAAATCTTTTAAATAAAGTAAATTGAGGGTTTAAATGCTCATCTACTGGAGTCCCAATTACGACAATTAAGAAGTAACTATTTGCAACTACTTGTTTGTCATCAGAAATAAATAAAGTTCGCTCTAAAACTTTTTGTAAAGCAGGTTCAGCACCTTGTTCAACAAAAGGCATTTCTCCTTGAGAAACCTTATATATAGTTCTAGGATTAATATCATATAAAACTACCTTTTTCCCTGTTTCTGCGAGAGAAATACCTAAAGGTAAGCCTACATGACCTAATCCACCAATGATACAAACATCGTAAGCAAAATTTTTCATAGTTGTATCTATAAATTTCTTATGTTGAAGCCTCTGAAGTCTCATTAACAAGAAAGATTATTTCATCCAAGTAATCTTAGTTAATTTCATGTGGTGAAGAGGATTTTTGTTAGATTCGATAATTAGACAATATCAATTAAGTTTTTTATCTAATTTTCGCTCTGACTCTCTCTCCTTACCCACCCCCTTCTTCAACTGCTCCAAAGCAACTTTGTAATCTTCCCTCTCAGGTTGTAACTCCACTAACTTTTCCAGAGGAGCGATCGCATTTTTTTCATCTTTGAGAGCTAACCGCAAACGTACCAATCCTTCCAAAGCAGTTTTATTATCCGGTTCTCGCTGTAAAACTAACTCAAAACCTTTCGCCTGCTTTTTTAAGGAAGACTCCACAGATGCAGCTTGCGACTGTGATAATGTATCATTCTCAATGGCATTTTTAATTGCCGGAACTGCTGCAAATACCATAGAACTGGAAAAACTAACCAGTGAAACCAAACCCACAATTTTTTTAATTCTTTGCGATCGCTTTTGGCGAGCCATCATATACTCTTTATCAGTACTAGTCATCTGTCACCCCTAAAAGCTCTTTGTTTAAGAGGATACCCACTAGTACCTGAAAACTATCATCCAAAGATAAATTTTTTACTATTTATTTTACTCTATACACGCAAAATAAATATATAACCATTGCAATATTAATCTTTTGAAATAAATAAATGAAGTAATATGTGCTACTCATTAATCAAGCAATCACAGCATACTAATATAGTAAATGGGATATGTAAAACAATAAAGGCGATCGCTTAATTGTAGTAATAGCTGCGTGAAGTACAAAAGACTTCCCTAACTAATAACTGTGAGAGGATTTATTTCTTCAAGTTTCCTGATATTTAAGCTATGAGCTGTATATTCAATATATCTAGCGATCGCTACCAGCATCAATAACGAACCCCTAAGTAGTAATTACCGTACAAAATCCGATCTAGTTGATTTATTTGTCAAAATATTTATGGTATAGTTAGGGAGTTAAGACTTGCTTCGCCAGAAAGCATACATTCTACGCATCGGCAATAATCAAGCGAATAGCAGTTTTGATTAAGTATTTACCAAAGGAAATCTGAATTAAATTTAAGTTATGACCCAGAAAGTGATTCACCCCATGGTGAAATTGCAGCGTAATGTGCAATCACTCTTGGACTCTAATATCATCAAGCCTACTGATAGCATTTGGAAAATTGCTTTACTATATGGCAACGAATGGCAGTACTGGAAACAGGAACTGTTAGAATTCGGCTTTACTATGCAAGACCCTGTCAGCGAATTACTGGTTGTGGAAACTTGGGACGAAGATTAGAAAACAAGGGATAGAGAACAGAATAATAGGAGATTGAGGAAGATATTATTTCTTTCTCAATCCATCTTTATAATTATCTCCATTATCATTGATTTGTTGCTGTGCCCTAATTACACAGGTATGCACTGCTAAATTCGTATATTATTCTACTAATTTTTCTAATTGTGTAATAATTCGTGAAAGTCGGTAAGCGAAGCTATGCCATTAGGTTTATCGCTTGTTCTACTGTTAAAGACTCACCATTGTTACTTTTATCTGTTAGTAATGATGACTCAATATTTTCGGTATGGGGATTCAACATGAGACAGTTTTGATATCGTTCTTCAAGAGATAAAATGTCTTCAGGTTTGAAACACCTTTATCATGCTTTGACCAACAAAAATCCTATCCATCTAAAAAATACAGCACATTGCAGGTAAATGAAATACAAGGCTACATATAAAAAAAAACTCCTGTGGGATGTGCATCCCTGCCCGTATGATTCTAAATAAAATATCAGCAATTGCTAATTTTTTACTTTTTTGGCTACTCTATTTTGTAATATTAGGCATAAAACTGCCCGGAAAGATAAACAACTCCTAACTACCTGCTAACAGCTGCTTACCTTCTCCGGGCTAAATAAATTCTCTAGCTTAGAGAGTTGATCGCATAATCGATGTAAGTATTTGCTTCACCACCAGCATCACCACTTAAACCGTGGTTGGCTTTGATATATTTGAGAGCTTCAATATACCAACTAGGAGACAATTCAAAGGTCTTGTTGATTTCTGCCAAACCACCGATCAGATAATCATCCATGGGACCTGTACCACCTGCAACTAGGCAGTAAGTAATTATCCGCAAGTAGTAACCGATATCACGTACACACTTAGCCTTGCCTGTAGCTGTGGAAGCGTAGGTAGGACCTTCCATTGTGGTGGTGTAGGGGAACTTGTTATATACTGCTTGAGCTGCACCTTCAGATAATCTGGATGCATTAGCACTCAAGCTTTTTGCTGCCTCTAAGCCTGCACTAGCACGTTGAAAACGACCAAATGCAGCTTGGATTTCTGTATTGGAAAGGAAACGACCTTGGGAATCAGCAGCTGCAACGGCTTCGGTCAGGGGGGTTTTCATTACTTTGGTATCTCCCTTTTGACAAACTTTTGGTTGATATTATTTTTCCAACTGACATTAAATATTAATATGTCAGCTTAATTCAGAATTATTTGGCTTATGCCACAGCAGCAGCAGCTTTATCAAAGTAGCCAGAGATTTCTGACATTAAGGAGCTGCAATCACCTCTAGTGATACCACTGGAGTCATTCGCAATCGCGATCGCGGCTTCTTTCATTTTGTTTACGCCTATTGCAACGGAAGCTCCAGGAGTTCCTAATGCCAAGTAGGTTTCCCGTAGACCATTGAGACAACGGTCTTCTAGTACACTGGCATCACCAGCAAAGGTAGCGTAGGTAACATATCGTAAAATAATTTCCATGTCGCGCAAGCAAGCAGCCATACGACGGCTGGTGTAAGCATTACCGCCAGGAGCAACCAGTTGAGGTTGTTCGGAAAATAAAGAACGAGCTGCATTAGCCACAATAGCGGAAGCATTGCTGGTAATGCGGTTCACAGCATCCATACGCTTGTTGCCGTCTGCAATCATTGCACTCAGGGCATCCAACTGAGCAGGGCTGATATATTCACCTCTGGCATCAGCTTGGGAAACTACTTTTGCAAATGCATCTAACATCGATTGAATCTCCTAGTAGTTTGACTAAGAATTGTTGGGTTGAAAACTGAAAATATCAGCCAATTTCTGATATCAGGCTGCCTGAGCAGATGGGAAGAAGCAACAACAGATATCAATGTATCAGTCTAAGGTTTCTTGGCTTCCAGGTTATATCTTTTTTCACAAAAATTTATATTAATTATGAAAGACTGGAATACTTTGCTCATCAACAATCTGGACAACCTGAAAAATATAGTTTTCCTCCCAAATTCATTTTATACAATGCCGCCGCCCCTTGTTCTGTTACAAATTATTTTTAAATAATGTATTTTCTTTACATTCCTTAACAGCATTGCCATTTGCAAAAAAACAACAGTTTACACAAAAAACATACAGTTTGAAAATTCTGGCCGTAGTTTGTTATTTGTGCATTTAACTGTATAACCAAGCAGCTGTATAGGTTTAGTTTACAGAGGACAATTTTCGTTCCAAATCAAATAAGAAGCCATGAATATACTCCTCTGTCCACTCTTCTCCATAAAAACGTTTGAACATACCCCGTGCAGGGTCTTTTTCTGCCCGGTAGCGCAGATATCGCAATTGAGCTGCTTCAATATCTTGTAACCCTTGGGAGTCCCTCACGGGTTCTGCCTGTTCAACAAAATCCAGGTAAGCTTGCAAGTAATCCTTAAAAGCTGCAAATACTCGAGTTTCCACCACACTAGTTTCTTGAGGACGAGTCCATAGAAAAGCTGGAGAGAAAAATTGCTGTGCTTCCTCCGGGAAATCCCCTCCCCAACTTAAATGCTCTTGGTGGCCAGAAAACATGGGTAGAATTGGCTCGGTATACTTAGCTTGATATGCTAGGTCATTACGGAATAAAGGTTGCATATCCAGCGCAATTAAATGCCCTCCCGGCAATGTAACTAAATCTGCCCCAAAAAAAGGTAGATCGTAGTTCAATTGTGGGAAAATGACAAAATTTAGGACTTGCAGAGCCTTCCCCCCTTGCACATGAGCAGCACGAATTTGTCGCAATTTCGGAGTTTGGAAAGCATAACTGGTGGTGACAACAGTTGCTTCATTTTTTCCCTTACCAACGGTAGCAGTCTTAGACTCAAATCCTTCAGGTATAGGATATGACATTAGATCTAGGCGCGATTCCATATATGAAATTGCATGATCCAAAAACGGCTGATAGAGAGTCATTTCAGTGATTCAGTTATTAAGTTATCAGTGAGCCATTGCAGTTTTAACTTTTGTTCACCTTTTGTTGGTACTGGCTGCTAGAGGAACAGCATCTTCAAATAGAAATTCATAGAGGAAACGTTCTGACCATTCATGACCAAAGTAGCTACTGAATAAGCCAGATGCAGGGTCTCTTTCAGCACTGTATTGGTCATAATCTTTTTGCGCTTGCACAACTCGCTGGATATCTTCCGGTTCTGTGAGTGGTTCAGCCCGTTCCAGCATTCGCCAATATAAAGTCAAATATTCCTTATATGCTGCAAATAGACGTGTAGCAACGGTTTCCGGGTCTGTTTTTGCAAATAACAGATATTTAGAAAAATACTGATTGGCATCATAGAACTTCATGCCTAAGTCTTGTGCTAGGTCTGGGTAATTGTCGTGTAATACTTTCAACTGATCTATGTATTTATGCTGGTATTCAGCATCTTGAAACAGAGGTTGAAAGTCCAAGACAATCAGATTTTTAACCTTACCAAAAGACAGAAAATCAATCCCTAATAGGGGTACATCGTACTGATTGCTGGGATAGATGACACTATTGAAAATTTGGGCACTTTCTCCTGCATCAATATACGTGTAGCGGATCTTACGCAATTGTGGACATTGATAACACCAGCTGCGAATGGTAGCAGGGTTTTTTCCCCTTTCACTCACTCGGGATTCTAGTCCTTCTGGAATCGACCGTTTTTGCAAGTCGAATCTTTTAAACAATTCTTGCTCTAAGTACTCAAGAAAAGGTTTATACATGGAGCCATGACTCATAGCATCTCTATTTTTTCAGCATAGGATATGGGAAAAACTGTTGTCTCTCCTTTTGGAGATAAAGCAACAATCCGTAATATGCTATTAAATCATGACTTGATCAGAGTTACCCTCCAATTGCAGGAAAAATTCTTGCACTACATTTTCCCCTGAGAGACTAACTTGAAAATGGGGGGGGTGAAGGAGTGAAAGAATGAAGGAAGTATTTTCATGGTTGATTGTGGAAAAAATCCATGAGGGGCTGACTTGTTCTCAGCCATGTTCTATTCAGTCCAAGCCTCTATAAATTTAATATTCCAGAATTAAGTCAAGTCTTTATGTCAAATTTTAATATTTGTTAACATAAAGTGATATTGTCAAATAAAGTCCCAATTCTTTTTTCGTAGGGCGATAAAGGTGGCATAGCCTTCAGAAAACCCTTGTGGATCGGGAATGACGTATTCAGGAAATTCCTTGTAGTGTCTCCAAGGTTCTGAAGAATGGAGACGTAAATGCAAAGAGCATTCCTTACTTCCAGGTGGCTTCCAAGTCATTTGACCAACAGGATTATTGCTCATTTCATGAATCCTCAACTTTTAAGGTGTTGATAATTTAGCTTTTTTTGGATTGTGACTGGACTAGCCAAGAGAATCTGTGAGTATTTATACTGACTGTTGGAGGATGTCAGTAAACAATGGATAAATTCACTGAAATTGATATCCTCACGCCCAAAAAAATACCTACTCAGCCCTCCACCTATTCACCTCACAAGGGTAGGTTTTTAACATTTCGATTGAGGCTAGAGTTGGGAGATTAGAAGACAGGTAGACAAGGACGATTGTTCAACGGTCAAATAGGCTTTTTAACCAGTTTGTATTGTTGGTAACCGTACTTTTAGGGTTCGGTTTTCCTCCCTTGTCTTATCCCCCTTGGGAGATTATGGGGGTTGTCCTCCAAGTCTTACCAACACCCAATTGTAAAAAGCCTACACCTGTGAGCACCTACTCACCCCTCCTGCAAGCCTTTAGTTTTACCAATGCATCACCAATTTCGGTACATTGGAAAAGTGTAGCGTCAAGGAAAGTTTAAATGTCAGCACAACTATTACTGGTAGATGATGAACCTGGATTACGTGAAGCAGTCAGAGATTATTTACAAGAAAGCGGATTCAGTGTTCAAGTTGCTAGTAATGCCAATGAAGGTTGGGAACTGATGCAGCACAGTACACCTGATCTAGTAATTTCCGACATTATGATGCCCCAGGTGGATGGCTATCAATTCCTCCAACAAATGCGTGAAGACCCGCGTTTTCAGTCTTTGCCAGTTATCTTTTTAACTGCCAAAGGGATGACAAGCGATCGCATTCAAGGTTATCAAGCTGGTGTAGACGCTTATCTTCCCAAGCCTTTCGATCCAGATGAATTAATCGCCATAGTAGAAAACTTGCTAGCTCGAAGAATCAGTAAAACTCCAGCCATCTCCGAAAATGGCGAAACACCAGATCTTGCCGAACTTGCCAATCAAATTGCTCAAATAAAAGCCTTATTAACTCAAAGAACTGCCATATCCCAATCCCCTGCACCTTTTAAAATTGACTTAACGCCCAGAGAACAGAGTGTTTTAAATTTGGTAGCAGAAGGATTAATGAACAAGGAAATTGCCCGTCGCTTAGATACCAGTGTTCGCAATGTTGAAAAATACGTTAGCCGTTTATTTAGCAAAACAGGTACCAATAGCCGTACAGAATTAGTCAGGTTTGCTTTAGAACATGGTTTAGCAGATTGACTATTTTCAGGGAATCTAGGCATACAAAAATTTATTCGCCAGCAGCCAGTCAAAAATGGCTAGCTGGAAATCGAATTACCGAAACTGCTAAATTTTCCTTAGATTTCAATACATACATCTAGCATTGTATAAATATATATTACGGACACAATATTTTGGCTGAAAGAGAATAGGGAACAGAAAAAAGTCCTAAAAATCATGGCTACTGCCATACATTATTAAGTGATTCGTTCGTCATTTCCAATAAATACCAATCCCAATATCAGGTTAATTAATGCCGAGCCACCCAAATATTTGGGAACTTTATACCTATGGTGTCTATGGCATAAATTGAAAAACATTAATTTTGAGGTTACCCAAGTCACCAGAATAGGAAATGCAATGAAGTTAGTAAAAAGCTAAAACCTTCTCATAAATCAAAACAAAGTTGACAATTGAATAATTGAATTAATGACCCTGAATAAATATAAATAACATTCACCCTTGCTAGAAACAAGGAATGACCCAAGAATAGAAAAATGCAATCCCCTGACTTTAGAAATGGGATCAATCCACAATCCGTCTTGAAAGTTTTGCTCAACGGGGACAAACCCTCTTTGGGTATCTCCTGAGCCTTCGGCACGGCTTCGCCGAACGGAGATGCTCCGTGCTAGCAAAGCTCCTCTGTTAGCGTTCGCGCAGCGTGTCGCGAAAGCGACTCAGCTCTCCCGAAGGGAGCAAGAAGCACAGTAGTTGTTCATGGGAGGAACTCCCAAGACCACACTACACTCACCGCACCGCAACGTCAGTTTCTCTACTTGGGGAGCCACCTGCATGGGCGGGTTCCCCGACTTGTGCGGAGTGGCGTGAGACCCCAAGACCGGACTGACTCAACTTTCCGCAAAATCCAAAATTATTTGACTGCATTAGTAGGCACCCAAATTATGTCCGTAGTGCAAAGGGTGTGAGCTACTGTAGACTCTACAGATGGAAATTAAGTTAAAAAGACCTAGGGGATTATCCATAAGGTCAGATTACCCAAACAAACTCACTGGACGCAGTAAACAGGCAAATAGGCAAATTGGAAACATCCATTGTTTTATGCCTGATAAACTATTGACGACTACATGAATAGATATTATTCACTATTGATTATTTTCCATTGAATTGCGTAAACGCATAAGTTGTCTTCGCATTTCTGGGGAAGCCGTAAGTTCGGATGCTTCTTTTACTTTAATTGCTTGGTGTAACATATCTAAAAATTCATCCGAGCCATCAGCCAGAGCTTCTAGCAGTACCTGTAACAACTGATCACGATCACCCAATAGGCTTTTTTCTTCGATGAATCTAAATTTGAGATGGATATCGCATTCATAAACCCCGACTTCAATGGGATTAACCTGACGTGGTAATGCTTTAGAGTTCATAGTTTCTCGGATTCCTTTACTAGTTGGTAATAAAAGTGAGGAGCCATCTTGCCAGTCAAAATAATTTATTGTACTCGAGGTCTAAATTGTGTGAATTTAATCAAGGTTATCAATTAACAAACAAGATTGGTATTGCATTTCACTCTCCTGTATTTTTCTCTAGCTAAATTTTCACCGCCTAGGTTGTGATTATGCTGAACTAGTCAAGTTTAAAACAAGCCATAACCATTATTCAGTTTTTCGGATTCCATACAATAAAGTTTCTGTAAGAAGTTGCCCAACCTTGTTAAAGTGTTTTTACAGCAACTTCATGTTCACGTCAATAAATGTTTTGCTTACTACAAAAAAAAAGGTAGTTACACGTAAGTAAAATTGCGAGACAAACGTCAATTAAGCCTATGAAAACGTTGTTTTTCGACAATTACGTAAAAACACTAGATGTACGTTTTTTTTCATCAATAAATAGAGGCATATAAATGGAGTAGGTGATTAGGAGTACAATTGGTTTCATAGACAAGAATTTGAGTATTAAACAAAGTTTCCATAGAAGTCCACCTGATATTAGTTTTCTATGTAGAAGAATAATTACCTGACTGCAATGAAAAATTTGTAGTTCCATGACATATAAGCATAAAATATTTAATTATTCTCGCTGAAAATAATTTTAATAAATAGGACTTTGGTGCAGAAAAGCTTTTGAGGCAAAAGCATTTAAGTCCGAAGATAGGGTCTACAATGATTGCAGTATAATTCACCCAATTCCTACATCTATATCCGTTATGGACAACCCGATGCTGCTCAAGTCTACAACCCGTCATATTCGTATTTTTGCAGGGGAAATTGACCGGGATGGCGAACTCGTTCCTAGCAATCAGGTCTTAACCTTAGATATTGACCCAGATAATGAATTTAATTGGAATGAAGACGCTCTGCAAAAGGTATATCGCAAGTTTGATGACCTAGTAGAAGCATCCAGTGGCGAAGACCTCACAGATTATAACCTCCGGCGTATTGGCTCAGATCTAGAACATTATGTGCGATCGCTCCTCCAAAAAGGTGAAGTCAGCTATAATCTGTCGGCTCGCGTGAATAACTACAGCATGGGGCTACCTCAAGTTGCTAGTGGTGAGGCTCAATAAGAGTTTTTACTGAGAATTTTTCAGAAGCTAGTATCCATAATCAGCATTATTCCTCTGGATAAATACAGAAAATCCTGCAAATTAAGTCAATACTTCCAACTTCAAAGAAAAATACAAGTTTTTCAGTTGGATAGAGAATTTCTACCAGGAGGAAGATAAAAATTTGGATTTTCTAGCTCCTGAATTTTTCTGGGTATGGTTGATAATTTTTTGCAACTTTTCTTTATCGATGAATAAATTGTGGACTGTAAAACTAATTTTGCACTTGCAGTCGATTCTATTTTCCTCATTTTTGCTCACCTCCCATGTCCTAGGAGCTGAACTTGTTGGTAGAGCTATCTTAAGTGCTGACACTTTTGCTCCTGGTTCAACATCTGGTCAATTTAAGCAAACTAATCGCACCGTCCCTTTTATCCAGGCTCAACCAGTACAAGGGTTTTCAGCAGTTATTTCTGGACCAAAACCAGGTACTTACCTAGTCATTTCTGACAATGGGTTTGGTGCTAAAAGTAATTCCTATGATTATTTATTGCGTATCTATGGTGTAGAACCCGATTTTGTCACAGGTACAGTTTTTCCTGTGGATGTGCAAACAGGGGAAAGATTATCAAGTTTTAATCACCGCAGCTTCGTAGAACTAAATGATCGTCATCGCCGACTCCAATGGCCTATAGTAGGTGATGGTCATTTTTATCCCAACAGTCAAATTCCTGTTAACAAAAACATGAGAGCCAATCGTTTATTAACAGGAGGAGACTTTGATATCGAATCTTTCCAACGTATTAGTGATGGTAGTTATTGGATTGGAGATGAATTTGGTCCATTTTTATTAAATTTTGGTGCCAATGGTGAATTACTAACAGTCCCTATTGCTTTACCTAATTTTCTCAATTTTGGCAAGTTAAATTTTGTCAAGTCCCCCGAACATCCCACTTTAGAAAATTTATCCAATCGTACATCTCGAGTCGCAGCTGCAAATTTAGGAAGTTCCAGGGGATTTGAAGGCATGGCTATTAATGCCAGTGGGAGTAAACTATATGTAATGTTAGAGGGAGCCTTAAAAGACGACCCCCAAAAAAAGCGTTTACTGATCCATGAATTTGACTTAGATAGAAAAAATTATACAGGTCAAGTTTTTTCCTATAAACTGGAAAACCAAGATTATGCCATTGGTGAGCTGACAGCGATCAATGATCGAGAATTTCTTGTAATTGAGCGTGATCATCGTCAAGGATATCCTCTAAATCAAGAATTTCGCACACCAGCAAAATTCAAACGTATTTATAAAATAGACATATCGAGAATAGATAAAAATGGGTTTGTAGCGAAAGAATTATTAGTGGATCTGCTGAATATATCTGACCCCAAGTGTATTAGTGGTAACGGTAAAAAAAATTGTCAATTTACATTCCCGTTTGTCACCATTGAAAGTGTACTACCTATAGATGCCCAAACCTTACTGGTAATTAATGACAACAATTATGCTGATAGCATGGGTAGAAAGCCCAAAAGAATAGACAACACAGAGTTTATTACCATCAGAATCAGCAAGCCCTTGTTACTTGAAACTCCTGGAAAATCACAGTAAATTCAAAGAAACAAGGGAGCAGGGAAAGAGGGAAAGAGTGAAAGAGGGAAAGATAAAAAATCTTAACTCCCAACCATCAACAATCAACCATCACTCCCTCACTCCCTCACTCCCTCACTGAATTGATGCTCTACCCTCCACAGCAGGGGAAAAACCACATTCATCCTTGCTAATAGCACCTTTTCCCCCTGCTGATTCACAGTCAAGTTAAATAATAAAAATATCTCTCTCCCTAATCCTGAGAATCATCTTTAATTTATGATTAATTAATTTAATTTTTTTGCCGGTCATTTCATTTATATATTAAATAATGAAGAGTGACATGTACCTTTTTTGATGAGATTGTTATTCATAAACACAAACATGGTGGTTCAAAGGTGGTAACTTTGGGTATCAACTTCAGGTATTTTCACAAAAAACTGTTAACATCTACTCTCAAGCCATTAGCCAAATATCAACTATGCTCCAAATCGAAATGAAAATGTCAACCCAGTATTAGCATCTAGTTTCATCCACAAGTTACAATCATAATCCAAGGTTGGATGTATCAACAATAAACAACGGTCTTGCTTACCGTCACTCAATACCTTTAGAAAAACATGCCAATTGCCGAGCGGTGGGAAAACTATGGAAAATGAAGGGGCAAAGCTCTACTGTCCAAAATGTCAGGCTCCTAACCCCCTGACTCATAAGTTTTGTCAGCAATGTGCTGCTCCATTACCTAAACGTTTCTTATGGGTATCGGGAAATGGGGAAACAAAGGGCAACCCTGGAGATATATTATTAGAACGCTATTTAGTCATTGAGCAATCAATCTTATTAGACACCAAACCTGCTTTATTGCCCCAATCCCCAGAGTTGGAAACTTTACAGGCAATTAGACCTTATTTGAGACTATTTCCTTACCGCTTACACATACCCCAGGTATATGGGGTGTTGAAATTGTCAGATGAGCCATCCTCACAGGAAATATTGCTTCTAGAAAACCCACCTCTATTTTCAGAACCAGAATCCCAAAAAGTAAAGCTTTACGATAATTTAATTACTGCTTGGGAAAATGCTACAGCCATGAAGCAACTAAATTGGTTGTGGCAAATTGCCCATCTTTGGCAACCTTTGGCGAGTGAGGGCGTGGCTTCTAGTTTGCTGTCACCGGAATTAATCAGGATCGAAGGTTCGTTGGTAAGACTTTTAGACCTAAGTCCTGACAATCAAGCAGTAACCCCTTCCTTAGTTGATTTGGGTAAATTTTGGCAGCAATCCTTACCTGCGAGCAAGCCAGCAATCACAGATTTAATTAATCAAATTACAGAAGATTTAATTCAACAAAAAATTTATTCTCCCGAACAACTAATTAATGTCTTAGATCAAGGACTATCAGTGGTAGGGCGATCGCAAATAAATAGGGTAACAATTACGACTAGAACAGATACTGGGCCCAGTCGTCAACGGAATGAAGATGCTTGTTATCCTCTAACTGGTAGTACCATTAGTAAACCTCCTCAAAGCACGGCTTTAGCGATTGTTTGTGACGGAATCGGTGGCCATGAAGGAGGGAATGTCGCCTCTGATTTAGCCATTAAAACTGTCCAACAGCAGGTATCTGAACTAACCAAAGTACCACCTGAACACTTAGATCCCTCCACAGTGATTGCGGACTTGGAAAAAGCCGCATCAGCTGCCAATGACAAAATCAGCCAACAAAATGATCGCGAAAATCGCCAAGGTCGTCAACGCATGGGCACAACCTTGGTTATAGGTTTACCTATCGGTCATGAAGTATACATAGCTCATGTGGGTGATAGCCGCGCTTATTGGATTACTCGCCAAGGCTGCTATCAAGTTACCCTTGATGATGATGTTGCCTCGCGAGAAGTCCGTTTGGGTTATGCCATATATAGAGAAGCAGTCCAACAGAATGGCGCTGGCTCCTTGGTACAGGCATTAGGAATGAGTCCCAGTAGTTCTCTCCATCCAACAGCTCAGCGCTTCATTGTTGATGAAGATAGTGTATTCCTGTTGTGCTCTGACGGATTAAGTGATTTTGACAGGGTAGAGGAGTATTGGGATACAGAAATATTGCCCTTGCTGACAGATAAGGTCGAAATTAACGATGTTGCTAACAAGTTAGTAGAAATTGCTAATACTCAAAATGGTCATGATAATATCACCATTGCCCTAATGCACTGTCAAGTTCAATACTCAGAACCAGAAGTATCAGTAGATCCTGCCTTAATTGATACATCTCCCACGCCAGTAGTAGAGGAAGAATCAAAGGTGCCAACGGAGATGCCAGAAGAGAGTAGGGACAGCGAGCAAGACACCCAAGTAGTTGTTGATACTGTTCCAGGGAGAAAGTTTAAGATTCCCTTGCAGTTGTTAGTTATTTTCCCTTTGGTAATTGTGGCAGCTGTCCTTGGGTTCTCAATTAGAAGACTGATTAATAATTCCAGTCCATTAAATCCATCTTTTACATCATCTCCCCAATCAAATCCTGGCATAAATTCAACTAGCTCCCCAGTAGTAACACGAAGCTTGGACAACTTAAAGCCGGGGTGGGTTATTAGAACAACTCAAAATACAACTAAATTTAATGAGAAAGTCTCTTTAACAAATCAAAGCTATTTAGAGGTTATAAATACAACACCTACGAGTGTCTCGGCTTCTGATACCGGAGGTGCGTTTATTGAACTGCGAGTATGTAACGATCCTAACAAAACACCACCAGGAGAAGCACAAATTTTGCGGGTGAATTTAAAGCAACTGAAAGAGGCTAAAGTCAAAGTTTTACGAGCTGGTGAAAGCAGTCCATGTAATACTATACCAGCAATAAATAATCCTCAAAATCCCGGCGCGTCCACAAATTAATCAAATTTTTCATGGTTATGTACTTGTGCATTAATTGACCAACTAACAACTAACAATCACCAACCGCCAACCACCAACTAACAACTAACAACTGAAAAACGTCCTGAACATAATGGCGACTGCTATACCTCAATCATTTATTTATCTGGTCTAAAATTGGGTAATTCCACGGATGCCAAAGATTTTCTGCCTTTAGGTGGGCGTTCTGGATATATTACTGGCGAAGGAGAACTCTGTTCATCTGTGTATTCATCCCATGAATTATCAGATTTAGCAGCCTCTATTACCTCAAAAGGTGAAACTTGGGGTACATCAGACCAATAATCTTCTGTTTCTACTGCTGCTATAGTTTCCACAATTGGTGCGATGGAGATATCACTATCTACTGTTTCCACAATTGGTACAATAGGTTTATCTGTCTCCTCGTTATCTACCATAGATGTAGAGACACTTTCTCCCTCAGGTTCCGTTGCAAAAGGTGAATCATTCTCACTATTGTTCGGCAGTGGATTTGACTCAGATTGAGCGATCGCCTCTAATGAAATGGATGAGTTTTGATTTGCCAATAAATCTTGGATGGCACGATCTAATTTTTCATCCCATGGATGAGTTGGTGTAGATTCATCATCTTCCGTATCTTCTGTAGACAATTCCTGCTCTGATGGGGTATTCCTAATTGAAGGTAATGTAGGATCAAATTTCCAGTTTAAGGGTTGTGCATCCCTAGCCTCTGCTTCTAAAGTGGCTTCTATCGCATCAGATGACAATAAACATAATTCCTCCCAAGTGTGATGCAAATCATCTGTATCAGATTCAGAATCTGCTGACCAAGGTTGAATGGGGTTTTTATGAGAAAATACTGAATTAGCTACTTGAGAAAATTTGCTATTGTGATCACACTCATTAGATTTACTACTAATATCCTCTAGGAAATCCCCTGTTGGTACTGGTGCATCTAAACATTTTTCCAAAGCAGCTTTAAATTGTAATGTTTGACGCTGCTGTCGCATTAATCTTGTACGTAATTCCCGACAAACATTTTCTGATTGCAGTAGGCGGTTAGATTGTTCGTCGTAATTTGCTTGAATGATCGCACATTCTCTTTCCAACTGGGCGAGGCGTTGTTGACTCAGTTCTAAATGTGCCTTGTAACTCTCTGTTAGATTTTCGTGACGTTGGGCTTTTTGTATCGTAGTGTCTAGTTCTGTAAACAGGTTTTTAATCTGTTCTTGGGCTGCACTTAGCTCTTGAGTTTGTTGGCTGAGCATTGATTCTGAGATACTAGAACGCTTATTTTGTAATTGCAAAGCCTCTTCTGTATCAGCCAAAATTTGTTTGAGCTCCTCCACCTGATGATATAAATCATCATTATCAGCACGTAACTCTTGATTTAGATCTAGAATTTTTTGAAACTCAGTATCAATTAGTGCTTGTTTTTCACTATCGGGTTCAGCAACCCAGTCTGATTCAGGTTTATTTATATCTATATTTATTGTTAATGGTTCATTTTCTATTGGCTCAGCTGCTGGTGATAATTGGGGCATTGCCATATTCTGATGGGGTATAACAGAATAAAAGGGGCAAATCGCCTGTTCTTCTGAATGTAGGGAATTAGGATCATTCAAGGACTTGTTCACAGCCTTGTTATTTGGGTTTTCAGCTTCATTCATCACTCGTCACCCACCAGCTTGTAATTGAACAACAGTAACTACAGTGAAATTGCTCACATAAATTGTCTTATTAAATTCTACTTTACCAAAAAAATTGGGTTTAAAGCCTAGCCAGCAATAGGCGACTTGATTGATATATTTTTCACACATAATTTTTATTGATATCGCAAGGTTCTGAGAATTTGGACGATAATTTGCTTTTCTCAACAAAATTCATCAATCATTAATCAGTTGTTCTATTTATTTGCCTCTGTCTCAAACTGATGATGTTATAGCACTTGTGAGTTCTAATTAGGGGTACTTTTAGGGATATTTATTTTTAGTTAATTATTATCAAAATCAATTTCCGTGGAGGTTTCCCAGGTAAAATGAGGAATTTCCATAATTTTGAGCAACTTTACAAATTGTGATGCTTGTCAAGGGTTCTGGACAAAGGATAAACTCACAAATCAGACATTAGTAGCTTTTACTACGATTATGTATTTGACTGCTCCCCTGCCTTTAATTAGCTCATTTAAATCACTTAAGTAATAATACGCATAAAAGATAGATGATCTAGTATATTTTACATATATATTCCCTGTAATATGTAGAAAGTCCTTGGTTAGATTAAAGCCATAATTAAACGTATAAAACTGTGGCAAAAGTAAAATTAAGGCATTCTCTATTTATAACAACTATCGGTAGCTGTATTTTTGCAAGTTTAAGTATAGTAGCATTTGCTCACTTTGGTACACAGCAGATATCAGATGCAGCTAGTACTATTCAAACTCCATTTTCAGTCAGTAAATCCCCAACACCTGGTGCTGAGAATCAACAGTCTGTCACCCAATCAGTTATCATCCAAGCGGTTGGAGATGTGATTCCGGGCACAAACTACCCTAATTATAGGTTACCAAAAAATAGCGATCGCTTGATTCCCAATTCAATTAGAACCCATTTTCAAAGAGCTGATGTTCTGTTTGGTAACTTGGAAAGTAGTCTAACTAACTATCGTTATAGCAGTAAGGATATCACTAAAGGACAAATTTTTGCGTTTCGTTCTCCTCCTCAATATAAAAATTTGTTGGCGAAAGTCGGATTTAATGTATTCAATATTGCCAATAATCATACATTAGACTTTGGAAATATTGGTTTACAGGATACTCAAAATAATTTGGAATCCGTTGGTATTAAAGTTGTAGGTCATAAAAATAAAATTCTCTTTATTGAAAAGAATCAAATTAAAATTGCTATAATTGGCTTTTCTCCCTATGATTTTCATAATTCTGTTCATGACATAAAAATAGCTGAATTACTAGTTAAAGAAGCTCAAAGAAAGGCTGATATTGTTGTGATTTCTATGCACGCTGGGGCAGAAGGGAATAATGCCATCCGTACTAGGAATAAAGTTGAATTTTTCTATGGGGAAAATCGAGGTAATTCTGTCTTATTTGCCCGGAGAATGATTGATGTAGGTGCAGATTTAGTAATTGGGCATGGCCCCCATGTACCAAGAGCTATGGAAATGTATAAAGGAAAATTAATTGCCTATTCTTTAGGTAATTTTTTAGGATACCGTACCTTATCTACTTTAGGCAAGAAAGGTCATTCAATGATTTTGGAAACCAAATTTAACTCTCAGGGGAATTTAGAATCAGCAAAGATTATCCCTTTGATGATGAATAAACAAGGGATTCCATATGTAGATAAAAAATATCGCACTGTCAAACTTGTACGGTACCTGACTAAAAAAGATTTCCCGAATACTCCAATTAAAATTAATCCAAAAGGGGAAATTTTAGAGATTAATTAAGTGAAGTTGTACAGATGTTTGAGATTTCATCTGTTTGTGACTAATACTACTCAATCTATGAAAAATTGAAAAAATTTATTCCCCATCTCCATAAACGTTGCCAAAGAGAAACTGATTGCTGTTGAATAACCCGGCTGCGAGAAAGTTCTACAAGAGAAGGGAAAGTCGCTGGATAATTATAAATATTTTTTTTCAATACCTTTGCTAAGGCATTATTATTGGCTCGCAAACCTTCATAAAAAAAGAATACTTCTCCTTGAATACCATGCTCACGATTATATTCAATTGCTCTGATTAAATAATCTGTACTAATATTATAAGAGCCAATTTTTATCAACATTCCTGGTGCTAACCTTGACAATGTTTTATTTGTAAATTGTTTGCCTAATAATTGATCAATTACATATTTATAACTGAATAAGTCTCGACGATAAATCTGGGGATGGATCATATCTACAATTCCCCTTTGCAGCCACGTCAATGAATCCTGTAGGTATTCCTTAAATCCCCAATCATAAATATTCGGAGCAACTGATACAATGAGATTTGGATTTACTGCTTTTACCTGTTGATATAGCTGTGCTAAAAATTCCGTTAAAATATCCGCCCGCCACTGTAACCATTGTTTATCCAGAGGATTAGGTGGGGGATTGTCACCAAATTCCTGATGGTAACGCTTCACTGTGATTTCGTCATAACCACCTTCACTCGGGAATGCTGGAAAGCGATCATCCCCTTGTATCCCATCTACATCGTAATTAGTAACAACTTCTAATACTAAACTTAACAGGAAATCCTGTACTTGAGAATCTAAAGCATTTAACCACTCAAAACCATTTTTCTTCAGTAAATTTCCTTGACGATCACAAGCTTTCCACTCAGGTTTCTTTTGTAACAATAAACCACCATGCAAATTATAGGAACTAGCAAAGCCATATTCAAACCAAGGAATCACCTTTAGTCCCACCCTTCGTGCTTGTGTCACCACTTCCCCTAAAGGATCTCGATCCTGGTACATTGAGTTAATTTCCACATCAAAGGTTTTCTGCATCACAGCACTGGGATATAGGGTTACTCCCCGATTCCACACCACAGGAAATACCACATTAAAACCTGTCTCAGCGAGAAATTCCATTGCTTCAGCAATATTTTCCGGGGAATTAAGTACTGAGCTATCCGTATTGGTAAGCCAAACACCACGAATTTCTACTTTACCCATGTGCGATCGCTTGATTCTCTTTGGTTGTATATTGAGATTCTAGGGAATATTCAATCAAGATAAAACTACACTGCTCAAAATCTCCTCATAATTGAAGTACCTATAAATACGTGTTTTCTTTGATTTCAGTACTATTTCTAGTTTAAAAACTAATGCCAATTTGAAAAATGACTCCGACAGATGGAAAGAAAGAAAAGCTTATTTAGTAACTCTTTCACAATCCAAAATTGTTTGACGGCTCGACTGAGCGCTCACGACGAAGTCTAAAATCCAAAATGGTATAAGCAAGATGTCTGTAATATAGCAATGGGCATATTTAGGACAATATTGTTTTAACCATAAACCACCAACTAACAATCAACAACCACCAACTAACAACCACCAACTAACAACTAACAACTAACAACTAACAACTATCAACTATCAACTATCAGATGGCGACTTCTACACAAGATAATTGGCAACACGAATATATCCATAGCAATGGTGTAAAATTACACTATGTTACTCAGGGTGAAGGTCCTCTCATGCTAATGTTGCATGGGTTCCCTGAATTTTGGTATTCCTGGCGACATCAAATCCCAGAATTTTCTCCATATTTTAAAGTAGTTGCAGTAGATTTGCGTGGCTATAATAATAGCGACAAACCTCAAGAAAAATCTGCTTATGTGATGGATGAATTCATCAAAGATGTGGAGGGTATAATTACAGAATTAGGATACGAAAAATGCATTTTAGTAGCCCATGATTGGGGTGGTATGATTGCTTGGAATTTTGCTCACACTCACCCGCAAATGGTAGAGAAATTAATTGTTCTGAATATTCCCCATCCTACTAAATTGAGCCAGGGGTTAAATACTTTTCGACAATTATTGCGTAGTTGGTATATTTTCTTTTTTCAATTACCTTTGCTGCCAGAATTATATATAAAAGCAGCAGATTATAAAATGGTAGAAAAAGTTTTTAAAGGTATGGCAATAGATAAAACTGCTTTTACCTCAGAAGATATTAGCATCTTCAAAAAAGCTGTTGCTCAACCAGGGGCATTAACAGCAATGTTAAATTATTATCGGAATATTTTTAAATCAAAGAGATCAACCAAAAATTGGCAAAAGCTGGATATGCCCACACTCATGATTTGGGGAGAGAATGATGCTGCTTTGGGGAAAGAACTCACCTATGGAACTCAAAGCTATGTGAATCAACTACAAATTAAGTATATTAGCAATTGCAGTCATTGGGTACAGCAAGAAAAACCCCAGTTAGTCAACCAGTATATACGAGAATTTCTGGAATTGCCATCTCCAATCATGTAGATACTAATTAACTCATGATTATCTCAAAATCATTGTGAGTATATCATGACAAATTACTGGTGAGTAGCCAGTAATAATGATATGTAAAATCAGAATTTTTGTATAGAAAATATGAGAATTAGAGACAGTCTTAAAAATATTTAACACTCTGATTTTGGGATATTTTTCCATCACCATATTTCTCAAAACCCATGTATATACGCACTTACATCCATAGTCTTGGATAAAAAAACAATTATTGTGATCCAAATCACAAATAAATTGTCGATAAAGTACTTAATTATCTTGAATTTTAGTGAGATAATTAAGTTGTGAGGATAAGACGGAATTAAATTGAATTAGATATAGGGGGATGCGTTATGATCCGCAAAATCTTAGCAACGTTAGCACTAGTAACACCCCTTTTGTTTGCTAGTACAGTCAAGGCAGAAAACCCACAACATCTGAAGCAGTTATTATCAACGGGAGAATGCAGAAACTGTAACTTAATAGGAGCAGATCTGAGTGGAGCCCACTTAATTGGTGCGGATTTGCGAGGAGCTAACTTAAAGGGAGCCAACCTAACAGAAGCCAATTTAGAAGGCTCTGACTTAACAGGTGCTATTTTGAAAAAAGCTAACTTGACATCAGCATTGTTAACCAATGTGAATTTCAAGCAAGCTAATATGGATGAAGCTAATTTGAGCCGAGCCAAGATTTTTGACTCAAATGTATACCAGGCTTCAATGAAGAATATGAATATCACCGATGCACAAATTTTCCATACAGGTATTGGTATTGGTGGAAAAGGACAAATAAATATGCCCGATTGGGACTAAGTCAAATTCATGAGACTTCAACTTAACTAAATCAACCTATTCAGCACCATCTTAGCAATACTATGGTGCTTGTTTTTACTTGATTAGTACAGTCAAGAGTATTATGTCAGGGGATTCAGACTTTCTTTGTACAAATATATTCATGAGTAAAATATAGAAAATTTTTATATTTAGAGAGGTCTGATTACTCAGTGATCAGTTGAAACCTTATTATCCAAGGGGTTACCAAGTTTGTATATGGTAAATGGGTAAAAACTTTTATTACATATTACTATCTATTGCAGTGTCTTAATTGACTATCGCTACTCAAGATAGCTTTAATATCAATTAAGATCGGCACTTAGACTTTTGTCAGCGAAAGGTGGACTGATTTTTGCATGATTTGTAGTGTGGGGGACAAAATATTGAGTTATAAACTGGGAATGCAATCACCTCTATATAACTTCTACCCTGTAGTTGATGTATTAGGGGTGAAAAGGCAATTATGTTTATAACATAATAAAACCTTGGTCCCTCCCAAGCTCAGTTGTGCGAAGACGCTAATCTATAAACAGTTTCAGCAACCTTCTAGGGGTTACTGTCTGGATTAGATTTACTAAACTGTCGAATTAACGGAAGGCAAAAATGCAAGAACCGGAATCCATTGGAACTAAGTCTTCAGAGACACAGATACCAGAGATAAATAACCAAGCAGGAACTATTACTAAGCTTCAGCCGCCTATGGAATCTCAAGAACAGTGGCTAAAATATGGAGAATTAGTTTCTAGCTTTTTAGGCTCAATGCCAGAATATCTGGGAAACTTTTTTAATAAATACAAACAACCCTTAACTAGCGTCGGTTTAATTATTGGAGCGTTAGTTGCTGTTAAAGTTGTCCTTGCTGTTTTGGGTGCTTTAAATGATATTCCCCTAGTAGCTCCAACCTTTGAGTTGATTGGTATTGGTTATTCTGTGTGGTTTGTCTATCGCTATTTGCTCAATGCTGCGAGCAGGAAAGAGCTAACTAGTGAAATTACTACATTAAAATCACAAGTCATGGGTCAAGACAAATAAATTGTCGGAAACATCCGGAAACATTCGTAATTTAGGCATATATTTATTTTAGTGCTAATTTACGGCTGTTTTTACCATACATAAAAGTGGTCAAGTATAATTTGCTGCTAAGCTTGACCACTTTTATGTTGTTAAACCCTTAAGAGTCCGTCTTAGGACGCACTATATTGGGAGACTCAATTGAGTCTAATCTTTTCATCCTGACTAAAGTTTGATGGATCATAGCTGCTACTTCTCCACGAGTAGCTTTTTCGTTAGGTGAAAGTAGTTGCTCTTCAGGAGACTGTACTACTACTAACTGATTCATTGTTGCTGCTGCGACTTTACCAATGGCATATTTGGGAATATCTTTGGCATCCTTATAAATGCTGAGAACTGACTCTGGATTGTCAGGAATCGGCAGATTTAACCCACTAGCAAGAGCAACCAAAACTTCTACCCGAGGAATTTGTCGATTTGGCTTAAACTCTTGATCTGGGTAACCTCGTAAAAATCCCGTACCAATACCTTTTTGAATGGCAGTTTTTCCCCAGAAATCATCAGGGATATCTTTAAAATTTAATGCTTTTTCCGGAACTTGTTTATCAACAGCTTTGTTTAACATGGCGGCGAATTGCGCCCGATTAACAGGTTGATTGGGTCGAAAAGTATAATCAGAAAAACCTCCCACCATACCACGTTGTGAAAGAATTTTGATAAATCTATCTCCCCAAAAGTTCGGTGGAATATCGGTAAAGGCAATTGGAGGGGGAATAGTTGATTTTTTATCCGTAGGTGTTTTTGCAGTTGATGCAGGGGTTTTTGTGGCTTCAGGAGTTGGGGATGACTCTGGTAATGGAATTGGGAGTATTGCTGATGAATCAATTCTGGGTAAATCCGCAGCCGATGGGGATGTATCCTGATTTCGAGAGCCAATAATTTTAGGTACACTTGCTGCTATTCCTGCTACCCCTGCTGCGATTCCAGTTGAGTCCCCACTCTCACCGCTCATGGTGGGAGTAACTGTGGGAGTGGGAGTGGGAAATAAAGAAGCTTGTAAATCAGAAATAGATGATGTAGGGGAGACAGATGGTGTGGGTGTGGTAGATAGCAACTTACTAAATTGCCAGCCAGTTGTTTGTCGAGATAATGACCACCATAGAATTGCTCCAATAGTGGTAAAAGCGACAAAAATGGCAATGAATTCATCAAACCCTAAATTTCTGGATGGGGATGAATCGTGATCGGAAGGATTTGTATTAGTCATCGTGATTATTTTATGAAGACTAAAAATGGTGTTTAATCAAATTAAGCCATATGATGTACGTTTTATACCATAGCCTTAATAAAGTTATTTATTAATTAACTTAGTACTTCACCTAAAGTACTCTTAATAAACTGGGAATACTGTGTACTGCATCCAAACTACGTATTTCCGCCAATGCTTGGTTAAAATCTCCTTGACGTACATCGTGAGTCACAACCACAATCTCTGCTAGCTCTCCCTGAAACCCTGTTTGGACTACAGATTCTAAACTTACCCCGTATTGACCAAAATAAGTACCTAATTTGCCAATTACACCTGGTTGATCTCTAGTCAGGAAACGGGTGTAAAATCTGGTCACAAGTTCTTCTATGGGTGCTATTTGACTATAGCTATGATGCCTACATGTCAACAGAGGATTAGTATTTTCGGTACTAATTTTGAGTTCTGCGACCAAGTTGAGAATATCTGAGGATACAGCACTAGCAGTTGCTCCCGCACCAGCACCAGGCCCAAAAAACATTACTTGTCCAATAGGTTCCCCTTCCACTAAGATGGCATTATAAACGCCGTTAATGCTAGCTAAAGGATGGGTATGGGCAACTAGGGTCGGATGCACTCTCACAGATAATGGTGCAGATGAATTATCCTGTTTGGCGATCGCTAATAATTTAATCACAAAGCCCAATTTTTCAGCATAGGCAATATCTGTCTTGCTAACTTGGCGAATCCCCTCACAATAAACATCTTCCAGTTTAATGCGTCCATCAAAGGCTAAGGAAGCAAGAATAGCAATCTTATCGGCAGCATCCAAACCATCTACATCAGCAGTGGGATCAGCTTCTGCATAACCCAAACGTTGGGCATCGGCTAAAACATCATCGAAGTTCCCCCCTTCAGCCTGCATCCGTGTCAATATGTAGTTTGTTGTACCATTTACAATACCAGTTACCGTATGAATACGGTTAACACTCAAAGATTGCTTTAAAGGACTAATTACTGGAATTCCCCCAGCAACCGCAGCTTCCAACATTACATATACCCCTGCTTGGTTGGCAGCAGTGAAAATCTCATCCCCAAATCGGGAAATTACTGCTTTATTTGCCGTCACCACATGTTTTCCACATTGGATAGCTTGGAGAATTAACGATCGCGCAGGCTCCAATCCCCCAATTAATTCCACGACAATATCTACCTGGGGGTCGGTGACAATAGATTCTAAATCAGTTGTGAATAAATTATCCGCTAATTTTACCTGCCTGGGTTTATCTAGCGATCGAACTCCCACCCGATAAATTTCTATTTCTGCCAATAGTGGATGTCGCCCAGTATGATCTAATAATAACTGCACTGTACCCGTACCAACAGTACCTAGACCTAAGATTCCCAACTTAATAGCCATCAATCAAACTCCAAAGTTCATCAACAACAATTGTAGGGTGAGCAATGCCCACCCTACTAGGATTAGATTAGTCTTTTTTTTTACTAAGTCTAACTAAATTTAGTCTTAGTATGTTTCCACATGCCAACGATGAGCTTTCTTGAGTTGCTTCTGATAATCACTCCAGTTCACACCTTCTTTAGCAGCCGCAGCACTTAAAGCTTCATCAATGCCACCTTCCATTCCTCGCAAACCACAGATATAAGTGTGGGTTTTTTCATCCTTAATTAATTGCCACAATTCATCTGCGTGTTCTGCCACCCTATCTTGAATATACATTCTGCCACCTTGAGGATTCTTTTGTTCCCGGCTAATGGCACAGGTGAGGCGGAAGTTATCAGGATACTTTTGTTCAATTTCTTCCAACTCTTCCTTATACAAGATATTGGGAGTAGTAGGCACACCAAAAATTAACCACGCAAACCCATTAAACTGATACTCTGGATTGACAGCTCGTTCTGCATCTTTAAACATCCGCCATAAATAAGTCCGCATGGGTGCAATACCAGTCCCCGTAGCCATCATAATTATCTTAGCTTCGGGATCGTCGGGTAGTAACATCTCTTTACCCACAGGACCAGTAATTTTAACATCTGACCCTGGTTCTAGATTACACAAGTAAGTGGAGCAAACTCCATATACTGTTTCACCAGTTTCTGGATGCTTATACTCTAATTGGCGCACGCATAAAGATACTGTCTTATCGTCAATATCATCACCATGACGGGTGGAACCAATGGAGTAGAGTCTAAGTTTCTCTGGCTTACCATTCTTATCTACTCCTGGTGGAATAATACCAATACTCTGTCCCTCTAAGTACCGTAAATCCCCACTGGATATGTCAAATTTAATATGTTGAACAATACCAATTCCATTTTCACCGACTAACGGCTCGTTAGAAATACATTTACCTATATAGGGTTTGTTAGGACGGTAAATGTTGACAGGAACATTAGGTTTAGCACCTTTCTTCGGTTGTGCTTGAGTCATGGTCTTGCCTTTGTTGTCCTTACTCATGGTACTGACAGGTGTAGCATTACCATCGCCTTGATTGTTTGCAGTCACAGCAGATGTAGTTGTACCATTAGCTGACTGTAGAGAACTCATTGGCTGGATGCTAACAATTGTGCCACCCAGACGAGTAATACGTCGCATTTCTTGCTTCATGCGGTTATAAGGCACTCTGATGAATACACTGCCACTTTTACGAATAGGGTAGTTGATTTGAGCAGTTTCTTCGCTCTGACGCAGACCCACCACTTCGTAGACGAAGACACGGCTACCTGATTCTGTATTGGCAGCACCCTCAACGGCACCTTGATTGTACATTCCTTCTACCACTCCAAATTTACTTAACCTAATTCAAAAAATCCTTACCAAATATAAGCTTCAGTTTACCGAATTTCAGTCACACAAAGCCAATGCTATTTGACAATAAGGCATTTTTTTTACCAATACGCTTGCTCAGTACACTCGCCAAAGATGTACAGGCATAGCAATACATACACCTGTTCACCTATTAAGTTACAGGATTAGCTTTCCCGAGAATGTTAATAGTGAGTCAATTTAATTTTTTATGCAATTTTATCGCCAGTAGAGTGAACTTGAAATCACCCCACAGACTAGTTGCCTGAGAACAGCAAGTCTTAATAATACATCAACGAATGATTGTCTTTACCTACATTCATTACTCTTTTGGGAGCCATAGCTAGCTATTCCTGTAGGACATCGTGATGGATTCTCAAGATTGGGATAGTGTTAGCAACCTTGTATACTCTCTTCATAGATTAATCCATGACTAGATATAGATTTAATTATCAATATCAAGGGAGAGTTAATATTAGCAACTACAATTAAGTGTTACTTGATGTGAAACATATGTCAACCTCTCCATAGGCTTTATTTAAGACCTAAATTTATCAACTTAACTGCAGGTTAGTTTTGACAATTTCAATTGCTGAGGCTAAGAGTTATTTATTTTGTTTGAGTTAAATTGTCCCTATATTGCTGATTAGGATTTAATATTTGTGTTTTGTTGTAGCCTGTGCATTGAACTCAAATAAATGAGTGGAGTTAAGATTGCTGATTCTCTGGGAATAATTCAGTCGATGGGACATCATTGCATATTGAGCCGGATTCTTATTAGTCTCAAATTAAACAGCATCAATTTCTATACTACACCTTTTTTGAGATTAGTATAGAGACTAAATTAATCACCAAGTCAGCTCTACATCACACATCATTTGACAGAAAATATTTGGCGGTCGTAAATATACATTTTTATTCCTATTCAAACACAAGTCTGAATTGTTTGATTTATGGCTTGTATAGAAGAACCCCTTCTGTTAGAATCCAATATATCATTAGGATTAAATACTTAGCGGTAACAGATAGTAATGACAAGTAAAAAATACTACTAAATACTTGCTCGTTATTATTTTTAATTGCTGGTGCTGGATAAGGGATAATGCAGGATAAACCAATGGGGTCAACCCCTGGCTGCAAAACTGCTGTTTGAAAAAATATTGATTGACGAGGAACCCCATACCAATGATAGGGGTAAGGGAAAGCAATATTCGTGAATCATCTTTTAGTATTTTAAGAGGGGATATTATGACAAATACGCCAGATAGGGTTGTACTAATAGGAGTAGCCGGGGACTCAGGTTGCGGAAAATCTACATTTTTACGTCGCCTCATAGATTTATTTGGCGAAGAGCTAATGACAGTTATCTGTTTAGATGATTATCATTCTTTGGATCGCAAACAACGTAAAGAAACAAAAATTACTGCACTGGACCCCAGAGCTAACAATTTTGACTTGATGTATGAGCAAATCAAAACGCTCAAAAGTGGTCAAGCAATTGATAAACCAATTTATAACCATGAAACAGGTGAAATTGATCCGCCAGAAAGGGTAGAGCCAAATCATATTATTGTGGTTGAAGGGTTGCATCCTCTCTATGATGAGCGGGTACGAGAATTGATAGACTTCAGCGTTTATCTGGATATCAGCGATGAAGTCAAGATCGCCTGGAAAATTCAACGGGATATGACAGAAAGGGGTCACCGTTATGAAGATGTTCTGGCAGCAATTAATGCTCGCAAACCTGATTTTCAGAATTATATAGAACCACAAAGAGAGTTTGCGGATGTGGTAATCCAAGTATTACCTACCAACTTAATTAAAGATGATAAAGAACGCAAAGTCCTGCGGGTGCGGATGCTACAACGGGAAGATAAAGAAGGATTTGAGCCAGTTTACCTCTTTGATGAAGGATCAACAATTCAGTGGACTCCTTGTGGACGCAAACTGACTTGTTCTTACCCTGGTATGCAAATGTACTATGGCTCCGATGTTTACTACGGTCGTTACGTATCCGTATTAGAGGTTGATGGTCAGTTTGACAACCTTGATGAGGTAATTTACATCGAAACCCATCTCAGCAATACTTCTACCACATATCAAGGTGAGATGACCCATTTATTACTACAGCACCGCGAGTACCCCGGTTCTAACAATGGAACTGGTCTATTCCAAGTGTTAACAGGGTTAAAGATGCGTTCTACATATGAGCAGCTAACATCCCAAAAAAACCAGCTAGCGATGCAAGAAGCATAAGCAAGACAATCTTTAATTGTCAATTACAATAGGGTTACTTGATTATAAGTAGCCCTATTTTCATAAATATCCTTGATTCTCAAAAAATATGCTCTAGAAAGTCAGCAATTTTGATCAAGAAAAAAATAGTCACCGTTATACCATTGTGGGTTTGAGATTTTATACTTCTTTGTCAGCCCTGAGTCGAATAATTTTGAGGACAGTGTGGTCTTGGGGAGCCAGTGTTGCGGATGGTAAGTCATTGCGGTGGAAGGGTTTCCCGGCATAAAGCAAGTAGCGCAACCCGTAGGGGTTTCCCACCACAGATGAGTGGCGTTGATTTCCCTCCATGAACAGCTGTCTGGGATTGTGAAAAAGTTACTATATCAGCTTTTCTTTCTTTCCATCTGTCCCAATCATTTTTCAAATTGGTATTAGTAGTAAAAATATTGGTATGATTTAATCCCATATATGTAAGATTGCCAATCTAGATGTCAAAATCTAGGCAATTGAATATTTCTTTTGAGGAGGAATTAAATTTGTCTAATCGCTATCTATTTACCTCCGAGTCAGTGACCGAAGGACATCCAGACAAAGTCTGTGACCAAATTTCCGATACCATTATCGATACAATTTTGGCGCAGGATCCCCATAGCCGTGTGGCAGCAGAAGTTGTGGTCAATACAGGGCTAGTACTGATAACTGGTGAAATTAGCACTAAAGCCAATGTTAATTATATTAATATTGCTCGCCAGAAAATCGCTGAAATTGGCTATGTAGATGCTGATAATGGCTTCTCTGCCAATAGTGCTAGCATTCTTGTTGCTCTAGACGAACAATCTCCTGATATTGCCCAAGGGGTAGACAGCGCCCAAGAAACCCGCCAAGAATCGAGCGATGAGATGTTCGACAAGATTGGTGCTGGTGACCAAGGTCTTATGTTTGGTTTTGCCTGTAACGAAACTCCAGAGATGATGCCTTTGCCCATTAGTCTTGCCCATCGTATTGCTCGCCGATTAGCAGCAGTTCGCAAGACTGGTGAATTAAGCTACCTCCGTCCCGATGGTAAAACCCAGGTTTCTGTGGCTTATGAAGACGGAAAACCTGTTGGTATTGATACCATCTTAATTTCTACCCAACATGCTCCCAGCATTGGGGATATTACCGATGATGCAGGGATACTGGCAAAAATTAAGGAAGATCTCTGGTCTAAGGTAGTTGAACCAGTGTTTGGTGATTTGGAACTTAAACCAGATTCCCAGACACGCTACTTTGTTAACCCAACTGGCAAGTTTGTAGTTGGTGGACCCCAAGGTGATGCTGGTTTAACTGGTAGGAAAATCATTGTTGATACCTACGGTGGCTATTCTCGTCATGGTGGTGGTGCTTTCTCCGGTAAGGACCCCACAAAAGTAGACCGTTCTGCTGCTTATGCTTGCCGTTATGTCGCTAAGAATATTGTGGCAGCAGGTTTGGCACAAAAGTGTGAAGTTCAACTCAGTTACGCCATTGGTGTTGCTAAACCAGTGAGCATTCTTGTGGAAACTTTTGGCACTAGCACAGTGGACGAACAAGTCTTACTAGAGTTAGTTCAAGAAAATTTTGAACTGCGTCCTGCTGGAATTATCCATACCTTTAACTTATGCAATCTACCCAGTGAACGAGGCGGACGTTTTTATCAGGACGTCGCGGCTTACGGTCATTTTGGGCGGAATGATTTAGATTTGCCTTGGGAACGTACTGACAAGGCAGAATTGTTGAAGGCAGCCGCTAGTCAAAAACAACCCACTGCGATCGCTTAGTAACAACCCAAGTAGTGATTATCGGCAGAATCTTTATTACTATCCATCATTAGTAATTAATGTGGGTAGTAATGGGGTTTACTTAATTTAAATTAACTGTATACCTCCAGACACCAGAATATGAATGCAGATGGCTAATTCTGGTAGTCCTTGGAGGTTTTCGCTATTATTGGATTTGAGCAATCTGTAAAATATCCGTAAAATTCCGTTCCTAAGGTGTAATTAGTGGTATTAAATTTGTAGTATGTTAATTTAACGATCAGTAATGGAATTAAATTCATTTTTGAGCAATAATTTGCTTCAGTTATAAAAAAAAGATTATGAATTGGCGAATTAGTAGTCAATCTTCTTTAATAGTTCGCTGAAGATGTGGTAACTTTTGCGGAAGGGCAAGGAGATTTGAGGGATGCGAACTCGAAAGCCAACCGCTGTTGACAATAATTTGGAAAATCAAGATATGTCAGCCGAGCAGCTCTTGACGGACGAGCTTCCGACTATAGAATTTCCATCTAGTAGGAAACTAAAAGCCAGTTCTTGGCGTATCCATCAAAAAATAGGTTATGGTTACTTTTTAGCAATTGGGATTGGATTTTTTGGTTCTTTAACTGGGTTCGTAAGTGCCAATTTCTATCGAGGGCGAGAAACTAGGGAATTTTACCGTGCCCAAACACAAACCCAACTCCTAACTAACTACCAAAATGCAGTAGCTGGGGCGCAATTACAGAGCGCGAATTTAGCTGCTGCTTTGAGTGATCCAGCCCGACTAACTGATAAAAAAAAGAAGTTCTTCCAATATATTCGCAAAGCGAAAGAACTACAGCCTAGTATAGCTAGCTTTGTTAACCGTTATCCTCGGGATTTAGCTGCCACCCAAGAAACTTTAAGAGCTTTATTAGAAGAATATGAGCAAAATTTAGAAAACTACTTTCTGCAAGTTCAGTCCATATTGGAAGAGGTTGAGCAAAAACCGCAGCAGTCTCAGCAATTATCACAACAACAGGAAAAACTGTTGGCAATCATGGGTGGCAATATCGCCATACAATTAGAATTGTCGTCGTCAAAGTTAGACAAAATCTTACAAAGTGCTGAATCGCGGAAACTAAAACGGGCTAAGGAATTAGAAGAAGCCAAATTAGTTGAGAGATTAATTTCTCTTTTGAGCATGTTGCTCTCTGTAATGATCGCCGCAGTAGTTGCTTGGCGAACTTCACGAGCGATCGCTGAGCCTGTGATTACAGTCACTCAAATAGCTGAACAAGTCGCCAAGAAATCTAATTTCGATTTGCGAGCCCCTGTAACTACGGATGATGAAATTGGTTTATTAGCCAAATCCCTGAATCGTCTGATTGAAAGAGTATCCCAACGTACCAAGCAACTGCAACAAGCCAAGGAAGAAGCAGAAGCCGCTAGTAAGACCAAAAGTCAATTTTTAGCCATTGTCAGCCACGAACTACGTACCCCACTAAATGCTGTGATCGGCTTAAGTCAATTGTTACAAGATGATGCTGCTGATTTAGGTTTATCTGGAGATTTTGTCACTGATTTAGCAACAATTAATACAGCAGGTAAACATTTATTGGAATTGATCAACGATATTCTCGACTTGTCCAAAATTGAAGCCGGGAAGATGACTCTATATCCAGAGACATTTGATGTCAAAACTTTGATTAATAATCTAGTTTTAACGGTTAAATCGGCGATGGATCAAAATGGTAACTGCTTAGAGTTTAATTGTGATCCGCAAATAGGAACTATGTACGCTGATCAAACACGGATGCGGCAAATACTGTTAAACTTACTGAGCAATGCTGCTAAATTTACAACTTGTGGCAAAGTAAGTTTGCATATCAAGCTGGAAAATGGGAATGTATCGAGAAATGAGTCACAGACAATGATTCGTTTTACTGTCAGCGATACGGGCATTGGCATGTCCGAACAACAACAGCAACGATTATTTCAACCTTTTACCCAAGGAGATGCTTCCACAACTAAAAAGTATGGTGGTACGGGATTAGGTTTAGCCATTAGTCGTTACTTTTGTCAACTAATGGGGGGAGATATTGTAGTTCAAAGCGAAGTGGGATTGGGTTCTACTTTTACTGTTTCTTTACCACTGAAGGTTAAAGAATAGGTAATACCATTTTGGATTTTAGATTTTAGATTTTAGATTGTGAAAGAGTCACTACATAAGTTTTTCAAATCCAATCTCCATTTGTCGCAATCATTTTTCAAATTGGTATAACTGTTTAATTTTTCTAGTTCTGCATCCCTGTACTTTCTATGACAAAAAAGGAGTAAATACAGACAATAATTCCTTGCGACTAACTATAAGGGAAGGAAAAGAGCGATCGCTATAATCAATTTCTAATAATAGTGGAAAGGGTTCAGAACCAAGGGATACCCACACACCTCCAGCAGCTTGGACTATTACCCAAGCAGCAGCAATATCCCAGACCTTTGGTGTTGCTTCTAAACAACCCAATACAGCGCCATCGGCAACGGTGAGGAAATTGTAGCTAGCAACACCCAACATACGAATTTTGCAGGGGAAGTTAGTTTGCATTACCCTTGTACTACGGGAACAAAGGTTAAAAAAATGATGGCTGCTGGGAGCATCGTTACTAGTATGTATGGGATGATGGTTACGGAAGGCTCCTATGGGGGTTGTTAAGCCAGATTTACCTGGCCAAAAGCCATGAAAGGCTTCATCTAGGGTTGGTAAATAGACATAACCAAAAATAGGTACGCCTCTATACAGTAAACCTAGAGATATTGACCAAATAGGAATACCCCTTGTAAAGTTAGTTGTCCCGTCTAAAGGATCGATTACCCAACACCATTCTGTACCAGGAAAGACTTGTTCTCCTTCTTCTGTGAGGATACCGTAACCAGGAAAACTAGCAGCGATAGCATCTCGAATTTCCCTATCTGCCCATTGATCTGCACGGGTTACTAAACTACCATCAGCTTTGTGTGTAGCTTGTACTTGTCCAAAATCTTGCATTAATTGTTTTCCCACCCTAACACTAGTAGTTTGGGAAAATTCCAGCACTGTTGTCCAAAAATCTTGCATACAATAATTTTCTGATTTACACGATTTTTGAGTAAGTTAAGATCGGTTTTTGGACACTGTTTTATATCAAATTCGGGAGATTACTTATGGTTCGGATCATGGTGCAAACATCTTAAAACTCTTTCTCCCCCTGCACCCTTCGGGTTACGCCACTTGCTACAACGCGCTTAACCCGTGCAACGCAGTGACTTACTTGCCCCTTGCAGTCTTAACCATAAGTCTTTAACCGAACATGATATTAAACCCCAGTGTACAAGTCTGGTTAACCAAAATAAATCCAGATTATCCAGACTAGGACACATGATTTAAGCAACTAATTACTTAGCTATTGGCATTGCTAGAATCCAAGTTTTGGCTGGGAGATATAGATGCTTCACGACGGGATATCCTTGGCTTTGGCTTTGGAGCAGATGATCTTCTTTCCTCATCAGAAGAACGTTTACGATCACCAGATTGACGACGACCACTCCGTAATTGAGGCTTACTCATCTGCTCTTCTGGAATTTCCTCGGCTTGTAACCAAGCTGGACGAGTTTGATCGTAAGCCATTTGTAAAGCTGCTGCTGCGATCGCATGGGCATCATATTGCTCACTCAATTCGCTAACAATGGGTAAAAAGGATGCCAGTCTTTCCCCAGTCAGAGTGTCGCGGACTTGAGTTTGTAATTTTTCTAGTTGTCGTGCTTCAATTCGTGCCCTAGTAGGAATACTTAATACCTGCCAACTTTGACGTACGTGACGCTCAAAGGACTGTTGTTTACGCCGTTCAAAGGGTTGTACCAAAGAAATAGCCGTACCTTCATTCCCAGCTCTACCAGTACGACCAATTCGGTGTACGTAGGTTTCTGGGCTATCAGGTAGGTCAAAATTAATTACATGGGATAGTTCGCTCACATCTAATCCTCGTGCAGCGATATCTGTAGCTACTACCCAGCGTACTTGGCGATTGCGGAATCTCTTTAACAGCCGTTCTCTAGCTTGTTGGGATAGGTCACCGTGGTATTCATCTACACTATGTCCAGCAATTTGTAATTGATTGGTAAGTTCAGCTGCTGTACGACGAGTACGGACAAAGATAATCGCGGTTTCTGGATCTTCCATTTCCAGAATTGGTTGTAATGCTCTGGCTTTTGTCCAGTGACGAGGAATTAGGTATGCTAGCTGATTAATTTTGTTGGGTGCAGCTTTAGGTTGTTGTACGGTAACAGTAACTGGTGATCTTAAAAAATTGTTCACCAATTGTCGAATTGAAGGGGGCATAGTTGCTGAGAATAAAGCTGTCTGTCTCTCTTTAGGTGCTTTAGACAGAATTTTCTCCACATCGTCGATGAAGCCCATACTTAACATTTCGTCGGCTTCATCTAAAACGAACCACTTCACAGCATCCAGTTTCAAATAACCCCGATCTAGTAGGTCAATTACCCTTCCTGGGGTACCCACAACTATATGCACTCCCCGCTTGAGTTGCATAATTTGCCGGTCAATTGATTGACCACCATAAGTTGCTAAAACCCGTATTCCTTGTTTGCCAACGAAATTGGATATGGCAGTATGGACTTGCATTGCCAATTCCCTTGTTGGAGCCAAAATCAAGGATTGTACAGCTTTGTGCTTTACATCTAACTGTTCTAAAATTGGTAGGGAGAATGCTGCTGTTTTACCAGTACCTGTTTGTGATTGCCCAACTACATCACGTCCATTGAGTAAATGGGGAATTGCTTGCTGTTGGATATTGGTTGGCTCAGTAAAGCCTAATTTTTCTAATTGTTGAGTACGTTCTTGGGAAAGGCCTAATTCTTGGAACGAAAGATTCATTAAGTCTCCTAATGTATTGGTTTAATTTTTGATCTAGGTTTAGTTAGCTGTTAAAAATAATGGTGAAATGGTTAACAACCAACAATTTAGTTCTGGACTACCTGACCATAGAGGTCATAAGTATCGGCATTCTCGATCAATACTGGCACGATGGTTCCCAATCTGACTTCACCTTGGACATATACCTGCCCGTCAACTTCTGGGGCGAACCTGCCGGAACGACCAATTAACTCTCCTGTGTGGGGATTTTCTTGTTCTATCAGTACATCTACCACCTTGCCTACTTCTTGGAGATTTTTTCGCAGAGAAATCGGCTGTTGTACTGTCATTAAGGCATCTCGCCGTTCATCCATTACTTCTTGAGACAGTTGGTGAGGCAAATCGTAGGCTGCTGTACCTACCTCTGGGGAAAAAGTAAACACACCAACATGATCGAATTGGTGATGCTGGACAAATTGCAATAAATGCTGAAAATGTTCTTCTGTTTCTCCGGGAAAGCCAACAATAAATGTTGTTCTTAAAACGGCTTCTGGTAATGTTGATTTTATTTGCTCAATCACTGAGTTATTGACTCGCCCTTGCCAGGGACGATTCATTGCCCGCAGTACTTCCGGATGGGAATGTTGTAAAGGCAAATCTAAATAAGGAAGAACGTTGGCAGTTTCTTTGATGGCATTCAGTACATCTGTTGTTAATCCTGTGGGATAAGCATAATGGATGCGAATCCAAGGCACATTTACCTTACCCAGCGCCCGCAGTAATTCTGCTAACTTGGGTTTGCCATAGATGTCTAAGCCGTAATTGGTAGTAATCTGGGAAATCAAGACAATTTCCTCTACCCCTTGAGCGGCTAACTCTTCTGCTTCACTAACAATCGATTCAATTGTCCGCGATCGCTGTTTGCCTCGCAAATGGGGAATGATACAAAAGGCACAACTATAGTCACATCCTTCTGCTACCCTCAGATAAGCAACTCCTTCTGTTGTTGTTCGATAGCGGGGAATGTTTTCATCAGCTATATATGTTGGCACATCGCTGATCTGTTTGACTCTTTCTCCTTGTTCTACTCGTTCAATAACATTGACTATTTTCTGATAATCCCCAGTACCGACTACTGCCACTGCTTCTGGCAATTCATCTAACAGTTGCTCCTGAAAGTGTTGTGCCATACAACCGGTAATGACAATTTTTTTATCTGCTTCCGCCAGTTCCACTAAAGTCCTGACAGATTCTTCCCTTGCGCCTTCAATAAAGCTACAAGTATTAACAATTACATAATCTGCTAAATTTTCATTGTTATCTACGCCATAACCTGCTTCTACCAGCAGACCTAGCATATGTTCTGTATCAATGCGATTTTTTTCACAACCTAGGTGAGCAATGGCAATGTTTGGCTTTTCACCCATATCTAAAGAACTAATTTTCCGCTTTTCCTCATTGTTATTATTTTCAGCTATTGCTGAATTTCCAGAATTTTGGTATCACTCCAGACCGATTAACTTCAATATTCTCCTCTACCATTTTCACTCCCTAGGAAGTGTTGACCCCATTCAATAATAGAAGCCGTGTTATGATATTTTTACTAATATCCTTGTCAGAGGAAAATCAAAGTGTCTTTGGGTAAATCAGGCACTTAATATTTTTTCAACTTCGCGCTTTGGCACTTTATATTACCCCAGCGTCCGCGTTTTTAATCTACCCTGTGGTCAGCAGCCCTTGGTCAGACATTTGCGACAACATTAGCCAAAAGATTTAGGTAGGATAATCGACTACCGATAATTTTTCGGTTGTTTTCCAAATGCCAGTGGCTTGTGTAGAGAAGTTCTAACCCTCAGGAAAAACGCGCTGGCGCAACGCCTGAAAGGCGGTAATAAAACCTTCTCGCTTTGACTTGACCTGGGACAGAGTCTCAGGTTTAGACAAGTTTCTCAATTAAAAGTAATGAGTTAAGGAAGGTATTTCCTGAACATTACTTTTTGTGAGTAGCAAACTCCTCTTAATAGCCAGGTTTTATCTTAACATATCTTATGGGAGCTTTGAAGTTAAATTCCATCCCAAGGGGGAGGTCATCAAGCGACCAATACCAAACTTGTTTAATAGAAAGAAAGAACAGATAGTACAGGAAAGGGACATTAGCAATGCTCAAAAGGTTCCAGGACAAAGATGAGAGCCTCAATCACAGTGTTAACTAATCCAAATTCCTGATACAAATTAAAAGTTGTGGATTCTTCCCTCATAAGTTAAAAGACGTGGACTTATATCAAGTATTTAAAACCAGAATGCCAATTATTGGAGTGGTCCACTTACTACCACTTCCCACCTCACCTCGTTGGGGAGGTAATCTCAAAGCAGTTATTGATCGGGCAGAGCAAGAAGCTACAGCCTTAGCCAGTGGAGGGGTAGATGGAATTATTGTCGAAAATTTTTTTGATGCACCATTTACGAAAAACCAAGTAGATCCGGCAGTTGTGAGTGCCATGACTGTGATTATCCAGAGGATACAAAACTTAATCACAATACCTATTGGTCTGAATGTCTTGCGGAATGATGCTCAAAGTGCTTTAGCGATCGCTAGTTGTGTACAGGCACAATTTATCCGCGTGAATGTGTTTAACGGTATCATGGCAACGGATCAGGGACTAATTGAAGGGGAGGCACATCAATTACTACGCTATCGCCGAGAACTAGGTAGTGATGTCAAAATCATGGCTGATGTCCTAGTGAAGCACGCAAGACCACTAGGGATAATTAATTTGACTAATGCAGTGCAAGATACCATTGAACGTGGTCTGGCAGATGCGGTAATTTTATCTGGTTGGGCAACAGGTAGTCCTCCCAGCCAGGAAGATTTGGAATTAGCTTCTAGTGCAGCAAAAGGCACACCAGTATTTATTGGTAGTGGAGCCAGTTGGGCAAATATTGCTAAACTTATGCAAGCGGCAGATGGTGTAATTGTTTCTAGCTCTTTGAAACGTCACGGTCGCCGAGAGCTACCCATTGATCCGAATCGTGTTAATCAATTTGTAGAAGCAGCACGCCAAAGTTGGAATTCCCCAGAGGATAGTAAATCTATTTCTCCATTGAAGCTACATTTTTAACTACGGAATGGTGAATGGGTAATGGGTAGTAGGTAGTAGGTGATGGTTACTGGAAGTGTAACGAGAGGGTGAAAGCCCCACCAGAAAAAGAAACACAGTTGGGTGTTTCGTGCTTCAGACAGGGGATGAAACCCGATGATTGGAAATCTTCTGGTCGTAGAGTAAAGCGTGGTTTATGACCTACTGCAATGAATTGGTACATTAATGCAGATTGTAACGGTGCAGCCAATATTATCCGTAAAGTAAGCACAACACTTGGACTTGAGTGGAGTGTGTAGGGGTGCTTTGACTCACCCCACCCGGATTTATATCTGGGTGACAGCTAATCAGAAGCGAAGTGACGGGGTTTTAACCCATCGTGCAGCATCTTTTTAGAATCCCCTCGCCTTCAGGCAGGGGAGCAGTCAATAATTAATAAATATTTAATTACCTTTTCTCCCATAGCAATTTTATGATTCGCCGTCGTTCTACTCCTTGGATTCACAAATGGTCACGGTTCATTATCGCCGCTATTGCCACCTGTGGTGCATTAACAACAGCCTACATCACCTTTGAAAAGTTAACTGGAGGTCAGGCAGCTTGCGTGGTTGACGCTAGTGGTAAAGGCTGTAATGATGTACTTTCTAGCCCTTGGGCAACCGTATTTGGTCAGCCACTAGCTTTGTTTGGCTTCTTGGCATATGTGGGAATGGCAATATTTGCCTTGGCACCTCTAGCATTTCAGCCAGAAAAAAATAAAGAACAGCGGCAAAAAATTGAAAATTTAACTTGGTTGCTCCTACTAGCAGGTGCGATCGCTATGACTGTCTTTAGTGGATACTTGATGTATCTACTAGCATTTAAAATTCAAGCATTTTGTCCTTATTGTATTGCTTCTGCTTCATTTTCCCTAGCTATGTTGGTACTTACCATCATTGGTCGTACTTGGGAAGATATTGGGCAAATTTTCTTTACTGCCATTGTAGTGGGAATGGTGACCCTAATTGGCACCCTAGGGGTGTATAACCATATCAACAACCCCAATGCTGGGCAACCTGCTACTCCTGTTCCCACAGGACGACCAACACAGGGAATAGGTTGGGAAGTTGCTACCACTTCTGGGAAAGCAGAAATAGAGCTGGCTAGGCATTTGAAAAAAATTGGGGCGAAAAAATATGCCGCTTGGTGGTGTCCCCATTGCCATGAACAAAAGCAATTATTTGGCAAAGCAGCTGCAACAGAACTAAATATTATTGAATGCGATCCTAAGGGGAAAAATGCTGCTCCTGATTTATGTAAAGCAGCCAAGATTCAAGGTTTCCCCACTTGGGAAATTAATGGTAAACAGTACCCCAACGTACAACCCCTCAAAAGACTCGCCGAAGTTTCTGGATATAAAGGACCCAGTGACTTTAAGAATTTCCCTGATTATTTTAAGTAATCAGGAATAGGCAGGAGCAGAGGAGTGTGGGAAGAGGGAAAGAGGGAAAGAGGGAAGGAGGGTAATTTAGACTCATCTTCCCATCACTCCCTCACTCCATCACTCCATCACTCCATCACTCCATCACTCCATCACTCCATCACTCCATCACTTTCCCTCTGCTGATTCTGAACACTTGTCGATTTTCGCAGATTTCCACCAATTGTTCCCCAGTACTAAGGTATGAACTTGCCAGGAAATATCGGTGTGAGGATAATCTGTACGGTAGTGTCCTCCACGACTTTCAGTTCTAAATAAAGCACTGTTAATAATCAAATAAGCGATATCTAGTAAGTTACGAGTTTCAGCCCACAACTGTAATTTACTTACCATATCTGGTGCAGCCAACTTAATCGTTTCTTGAGGTTTGAGAGCGAACAAAAATTGACTTAAAGGTAAATTATTAAACTCCTGCTGCCAAGATTTAATCGTAGAAATGGCAGCTGTTAATCCTGATTCCAGGCGAGAAATCCCAGCACTTTGCCAAACCAGGCATGGTAAATTTTGCCGTAGTTCTTGTAGCTTTTGCTGTTGAGTTTGCCATTGATGTTCAGATAAGTCTAATTCCCTGACAATTGGTATGCATACATCCGATGGTGGTAAATTTGCCAACTTGAGCCTAGTCATTTGTGCCCCAAACACAATACATTCTAGGAGAGAATTACTAGCAAGGCGGTTGGCTCCATGTACTCCTGTGCTGGCTGCTTCTCCCACAGCATATAAACCAGGGATATTGGTGTGGTTACTTACATCTGTGGCAATACCTCCCATCCAGTAGTGAGCTGCTGGAGCTACGGGAATGGGTTCACAGAAGACATCAATGCCCCAGTGCTGACAAACTTGAATAATATTAGGAAAACGGTGACGAATTTTATCAGGGGAGATGGGACGCATATCCAACCATACATTGTCAGTGGCGGGGTGACTGGATGTATGTTGTAAATGACTGAAAATAGCTCGACTGACCACATCTCTAGGAGCCAGTTCCCCATCTTTATGGTAATCAAAGGCAAAACGTCGCCCTGTGTTATCAATTAAATGTGCCCCTTCACCACGTACAGCTTCACTAATTAAGAAACGATCAGCACCAGGTTTTGTCAAAGCTGTGGGATGGAACTGGACAAATTCTAAGTCCCGGAGTTGGGCTCCTGCTCGCCATGCTAGGGCAACTCCATCACCCGTACTGACGGCGGGATTGGTGGTTTGGGCAAATACCTGTCCCCCTCCCCCTGTAGCTAAGATAACTGCACCAGACTTAATCCAGCAAATCTGATTTTGATAAAATAGACTAATCCCTTGACAGTGTTGGGTTTGTGGTTCCAGCCATAGGTCTAAAGCCAAAGCTTTTTGAATTACCTGAATGTTATGGCGTTTTAATACTTGGGTAGTGAGGGTGGTAGTTACTTCCCTCCCTGTAGTATCAGCCGCATGGAGAACCCGGTGACGGGAGTGAGCAGCTTCTAGGGTTAATGCTAAATTACCTTGGTGACGGTCAAAAGCAACTCCCAAGTCTACTAAAGATTGAATGCAGCTAGGAGCATTTTGGGCAATAAATTCAACAGCAGTGCGATCGCATAAACCCGCTCCTGCTTTGAGGGTATCTTCAACATGTAGACTGGGGGAATCTTCCGGGGCTACTGCTGCTGCAATACCTCCCTGTGCCCAATCGCTAGCAGATAAAGAAACGGTTTCTTTAGTAATCAAGCCAACTCGCAGGTGAGGGGGTATACACAAAGCTGTATATAAACCAGCTGCACCAGCGCCGACGACAAGAACATCAAATTGTTGGGGAATATCTGTTTGAGGCAAGGTAGTGGATGACAGAAAAAGAATTGATGGAGTTATCATTCATCCTACTGTGCAACCTGCATTCCTTGAACAATGATTTGGAAATCAGGGAGTAGGGAGTAGGGAGCAGGGAGTAGGGAGCAGGGAGCAAGGAGCAGGGGGCAGGGAGCAGGGAGCAGGGAGCAGGGGGGAAAGAAGATTCTACTTAGGGTCTGCTGAATAACTGAAAAATATTTATTTATCAATGCTTTGAGGCTATTTTATTGGGGGAAGGGCGTGCAAGGAAATTAGGATTTTAGATTTAAAATCCTTGCATCTGTTATTTTTTCTGGCAAAAAGAATAGAAATAAAGAGGCTGGAACTACTCCCTACTCCCTACCTCCACCAAAAGACTTTTTCAGCAAGCCCTACTTAGATAATTGATGGTGAAAATTATTTTTCATTTGGAGTGCCTTCATTGATAAAATATCCCACTCCTGAAACTAGGAGAGGGATAAAATTGGGTCAAATTAACTACTAAAGCATTTATCTATAAATACCAGGATTAATGCGGTCGTCTCCTTCATTAAAGAGAGATTCTGGTGGATTTACCGTAAAGTTATCTAAATTACCTTGAAGGATTTTTTGTTGGCGTTCGCTCAATCCTGGAATATTCAAGACATCCTCTACTTGATTGTAGGGAGCATTCTTGATAATTGTAGCTGCCAAAGTTGGATAAAGTCCTCGGTAACTCTGAAACGCTCGCACATTAGTGTTATTCAAATCAATTTTGTCACCATATACATCTGCTAATTTCGCATCAGCCCGATTTCGCCTTTTTACTCCACCTTCAACCGCCAAAATAGAGACTGATGGTAAAGCCAAACTTTGTAAGTTGGCAGCTTGAGCTATTGGGGGTGTGGCAAACCATCCACAAAAACCAACTAACAAACTAAATACTGTTAATAAACGCGCTAAATGCTTCACTATTTTCTACCTCTTTCCATCAAGCTAAAATGCCAGCTTTCCGCTAGGAGCATTAGGTCATAGTTACTAAAAATTTAGTCAAAGATGAATATGACTTTTTTTCACACTATCGGTAGGGAGTTGTAGAAATTATCGATTACACAAACCAAAGGTATATTATTCCTTCATTGCTTACCAAATATGGTTCACAGGAGGTAAATCGGATTATTAAAAAAACTCCAATAGCTATATCCCTGGTTTATATTAATTTTTGTTACTTCTACATCTTTTACCTTCAACCTTATGCTTATAGCCGATTGCTGAATAAACACACAGCAGTCATCAGAAACTAATATACAGCTTCATGAACTACCCCAGTTGGGTTTTCATTTTGCAGTTGGGAATTTCCACAAGGATTATCACTATTGACAGTTATTTATTATTACTATGCTTGCCAGCAATTTTATTTAAAAATATGAAAAATGAGGGTTTAAGGGTGATAAACAGACAGCAAAAAAATTAAGCTACAACCGCAGCTAACAAAAAGAGGCTATCTACCAATATAGTACTCAGAACTGCTCCACTAAAAGCATACCAATGCAGCTTACCGGTACTTAAAGGCAATATACCTACAATCAACAACAATAAGCCAAGTAACAAAGCCGATATTTCACCCCCAGGCGTTTGTACTTTTAACAGTGCTTGGTGCAAAATTGGCCCAATGTTTTCTGGCTCTACTCTCATAATTTGTCGCCAATAAGGCATCAAATCCACTGTATAAAAATATATATCTGTAACAACTGTACCCAGTAAAGAACCTAAATAAAACCAGTTACCTATCTGACCCCAATTCTTGGTCAACAAAAACCACAATACAAATGGTAAACCAATAGATTCTACTGGTAAATGCCATAGGGGTTCCCAACGCAACCAACCCCAATAAATACCACCAGCCAACCAACTCCAGCTAAATCCATACAGTATATTTCCCCAGATGTATGTTGTGGGATATGACATTAATGAGAAGCTTAACCATACCCAAAGGGCTGTTAATCCCAAACTCAGCCAAGGTAGCGATCGCACCAATGGCGCTTCGATAAACACTGGCACAGATACCAGGAAAACTGCTGCTGCAAATACTAACCAAGTTTGTTGAGCTACTATTTGAGCTATTAGTTTACTCCACCACGAGAACTCCGCTTTTTGTTGCAGTTCGAGGGGTTGGACTGAGGATTTACTAGGAGCGTAGGCTGACAAGGTGTTATTAATCAAAATTTTTAAGATTTGTTACTTAACTTAACTTAAGATATCATACTGAAAAATCCCCCCCAGGGGCATTTTGATTATACAAGAATTTTGTCTGACCCGGAAACTTAAATAATGTAAATGTAAGGTTGGATAAAGAGGGCTAGTAACTATTATCTAATTTATACCCATAAGTTAACAAATATACTCATTTTGTCCAGATATAGGGGTTTACTTTAATACATATTTACGGTGATGAAGGTAGGACGACATTGTTGTTCTTTACCCCAATTCAATTTTTAATAATTAATAATTCTGCCATTGGCAACACTTATAAATAGTAGCTTGATGATATGGTTAAATTTGGAGAACAGATAGATTGATCGGGATTAAAACGCCGCAATTAATTTATCATCGGCTGTCAGTTAGACAGTTTCAGCTTGTGGATGGGAAGTAGCCGACTACCCCAGTCGAAGCAAGAAGTAAACACCAAAATGACATATGTATATATTTGTCTAGTTATAGGTAGTTTTGGGTAATTTTTATGTAACGGAAGCACAACCAACTATTGTACGGTGATTAACAATAGAAACTAGTTCAAAAAAAGGCAGGGGACTTTCAAGGGTAGGGTTTTCATAATCTCGGAAATAATTGAGAAAATTCTCAATTGTCTAACGTGGTTTGGTCATTTCAGCGTTTAAGCATCGGCTGAAACGGAGAAAAAATTACCAAATACAAAATCCCTACCCATAAAAGAGGGGAGCAGGGGGATATTCAGATGGGGATTTAATACCATTTCTCTAAATCCTGGCTACAGATAATTTAATTCTCCCCCTGCTCCCTTCCCTCCTGCTGTGCATGTGTAGTTTTATTTTGGAGAATTGGTATAACCCCACCTGAACGAAAGCGACTTACAGAAATCGGGGGTTGTGATCCTTGTTCAACAGCCTATTTTTCTGTTGAAAAATCTTTATAGAATTTAGCGCAAAACCCATCGGCTTTACCCTAGCGTAACCGTGGGAGTGTCAATGTCTTGCCTTAGCAGAAGTATTAAAAATCTACCCTTAGTGAGGAGAAGAAAAGGGTTGACTTTTGTGTCACTCCGTGGAATTGCTTCTGGGTGGAATAAAAAATGCTATTTATACCGACTAGTGATTCAATTTTGGATTTTGGATTGTGTGCGGCTCTTTTCGAGAGATATTTTTTATTTTGGGATGATGTTGTCAAAACGACCACTAATATTTCCTGGGAGCATCCACTTTTGGAAGAAACATAATTATTGGCGATAGAAACCCAATCGCATCGTTGGTCTAAAAAATATATATCCGCCAAAAGTGAATACTACCTATCTAATTCGATAAACTACAAATCCTATGCAATGATTACTTCTTCCGATAAATATGAAATTTTTGACTGTCATGGATACCAACGAAAGCAAACCCGGCTTGTTCAAGAATTTCTTCTTTTTTTCCTTGCTTGGTAAAATTCAATTTAAGCTTCTGTTGAGCCAATATATTACCGTCTTTCTTAAAGAAATAACTTTTCTCAATGGATTTAGTCTCATCATTCTCCATTAAATTTACTATCTCTTGAGAATAGACAATTCCCGAAGGAAGATTTTGTTCATAATTTTTATGTTCTCCCTGAATGCTCAGCAGTAGTAATCCATCTTGACGTATATGTTTGGCAACATTAATTAATCCTTTGATATCCTGATCAATATCTTTTAAATGGGTTCCAAGATCGGTGCGATTATCTCCTTGAATTATTACCCAAACTCCTCCACTAGAAACAGCGATATCAAAAGTATCTTTGAGATCCATATCAACAACATCAGCTTCTAATAATGTTCCCCATTCTCCCAGTCTTTCTCTAGCAATATCAAGCATTGGTGCCGTAAAGTCTACTCCTGTAAATTCACATTCAGGGGCAAGTGGTAGTAATTTTTCAGCGAA
>NZ_FYBH01000391.1 GCF_900185595.1 Calothrix rhizosoleniae SC01 | reverse complement strand
ATTCTGGTATTGAATTAATTAAGGAATATGGCGAATTACCTTTAGTTGATTGTTCTCCAGGACAACTGAATCAAGTATTTATGAATCTCCTGAATAATGCAATTGATGCTTTAGAAGAAGCTGAAAAATTGCGCTCCCCAGAAGCACAGCAAAATCATTCTAGTCGGATCTGGATTCGCACGGAGAAATTAAGCGATCGCAAAATTGCAATTTACATCAAAGATAATGGTAACGGAATACCTAGCCAAATTCATCATCAAATATTTAATCCTTTCTTCAGCACGAAGCCTATTGGCAAAGGTACAGGATTAGGATTATCAATTAGTTACCAAATCATTGAGAGTCATAATGGTCAAATTGGTGTGACATCTGATCCATCTTGGGGAACTAAATTTAGCATTGAGTTACCCATTGGGTATTTATGACAGGTTACTTATTACTCCCCCCTAGAGCTATAAGAGCGATCGCCATAGGCAAAATCCGATGTTCTTCAATTTGAATCCTGGCGTGGAGAATTGCCAAAGTATCATCGGGTAAGATGGGTACTGCGGCTTGCATTAAAATTGGGCCGCTATCCATTTCTAAACTCACTAAATGTACGGTACAACCAGTTATTTTTACACCCGCAGATAAAGCTTGCTCAATGGCCTTAATCCCTTTAAAACTGGGTAATAAGCTGGGATGAATATTCACTATCTTGTCAGGGAAAGCATCAATTAAAACTGGAGTGACTAAGCGCATCCAACCAGCCATAATGACCAAATCTGTATCATAGTCATGTAAAGTGGCAACAATGTTGCTATCTAATTCTTCCCGTTGTTGATATTCACGGTGATTTAATAATACTGTTGGTACACCCCAATTCTTTGCCCTAGTTGCAGCATAGGCATCAGGGTTATTGTAAATTAAAACTTGGATTTGGGCATTGAGTTTTTGATCTGCAATAGCTTGAGCGATCGCTTCAAAGTTACTACCATTACCAGAAGCTAGTATACTCAGTTTTACTGGAGGATATTCCCACTGTTGACTATGAATATTCGGGGAAATCAAGCTGGGAGTAGAATCAGAACAAATAGCCATAACCGCCGGGAGAAAAATTGTTAGATGCCCAAAATTTATACTAAATCTTGGTTAGATAATGATACCGTTGCTGCCGGAGTTTTTTTGACACCAGCAGTAATTTTGTTGAGTATTTTTGTTTTTTTCCCCATATTCTATTTGTTTTATCTCAGCTTTACGGCTGGAAGTTTCACAGCTAATGGTGCTTATTGGGTAGGGCTCAAAAATTATTGGCGTTTGTTCCTCAATCCTGACTTTTTGCAGGTGATGGGTAATACTGCCTATTTTACAATCGCCACAGTTATCCCCAGTTTAATCATTCCTTTAGGGTTAGCTGTATTATTGAATCAGAATTTCCCATTCCAAGGGGTTTTACGTACAGCCTATTTTTTACCTTCAATTATTTCTATAGTGGCGGCTGGTTTGGGTTTTCGCTGGTTATTTCAACTCTATGGGCCAGTAAATAGTATTTTAGAGACTGTAGGCATTAAACCCATTGCTTGGCTGGGAGATACTTTTTGGGCAATGCCAATCTTAATTATTTTAAGTGTTTGGAAGCAGTTAGGCTTTAATATGGTAGTGTTTCTAGCTGGTTTACAAGCTATCCCCAGCAGTCGCTACGAAGCTGCGGAATTGGATGGTGCTAATAGTTGGCAACAATTTTGGTATATTACCTTACCTGGATTGCAACCCACATTCATATTTGCCCTGGTGACGACGGGAATTTTTACCCTACGGAGTTTTGAACAAGTATATGTGATTACTGGCGGTGGTCCTTTAAATTCAACCAACTTATTGGTTTACTACATTTACCAAGAAGCCTTTGGTCAATTTGATTTTGGTTATGCGGCGGCTGCGGCTACTATACTGTTAGCGATCGCTCTTGTCCTAGTGTATTTCCAGCTACGTACCACGAAGGAATAATTTGGGTCATGAAGAGGCGGGGGAGCAGGGAGCAGGGAGCAGGGGAGAAATCCCATATATAAATAGGGTGCCGTTAAGCGTAAAAGTCTTTTGGTAGGGATTAGGGAGTAATTCCAGCCTCTTTATTTCTATTCTTTTTCTGAGTCCCCCCATCAAAATCTGCGATTTGATGACTCCCGATTGGTGGGTTGTTCAAGCCCCACCACATCGGTATCTCCGCGTCTCCCCCTCTCCCCGTCTCCGTGTCTCTTCTTGACTAGGGGTAAACCTGTTCCCAATTCCCAATTTCCAATTCCCGATTCCTATATTTTGCTTACCCGCAGTTATACTCAGGTTAAATAAGTATAATCAACAACTATTTAATCTATGGAGTCAGTACTTTGATTGAACTACTGGGTGAGTTCTTGCTAGGGACTATTTTCTGGGTATTTGGCGAAATCATATTTTATCGGCTGTGCTATTTTACAGGTGTGGCTGTGATTCTTCTGGTCAGCCTGGGAAAATATTACCCTGGTAAATTAATTCAGAACAAGAAACTGCGTCAAACTCAAAGAGCCGAAGGAAATAAATTCACTTATGTCAAAGATAAAAAGAGATACATCAGTTATGATGGAGCATCACAAATTGGTCTTGCCTTTTGGATTATACTGATACTGATATTATTACTTAAATCGTTTGCGTGATCTGCACAAACTTGGCTAGTTATTAAATACCCAAAAACTCTCTAATTTTTAAGTTAAATTACATAAGAGTAAAGCCTCCATTAACACATAAATACTGCCCTGTGACAAATTTTGACTCAAAACTGGCGAAGTAAAGCACTGCTTCAGCAATATCCTGGGGATTACCCCACTCCTGCATGGGAATTCTCACTTGGTAAGCATCCTTTTTTTCTTGAGAGACACCTTCATGACGTTCTACAGGAATCCATCCGGGAGCAACAGCATTGACTGTGATACCATAGGGTGCTAATTCCCTTGCCATACTGCGTAATAAGATGTTAGCTATGGATACTCCTGCTAAGGCATCTATTGCTTGCAAATGACCCAAAAAAGCCACACTGATTAACCCCGCTAGAGGAACCATCAGATTGGAAAGAATATTGGCGATCGCTAAGCGGTAGAAACGAGGTACAAAGTTATATTTTGCTGGAAGTGTTATGTTCATGAGTTAATTAATTATGTAGCTTACTGTTCGCAGTTTGAACCAGTGAGTTTCCAAATAATACCAATTTGAAAAATGATAGCCACAGATGGAAAGAAAAGCCGATGTAGTAAATCTTTCACAATCTAAAATCCGAAATGGTATAAGCCCATTGGGTAACAAGATAAGCAGTTAGGGACTTCCTGAAAATAAATTATCCCAAAATAATAATAATTAGTCTCGGCAGCCTTTTTATCTCCGAGACTAATGCATGTTGCCAATCACAATACTTCATTCAATATCCATGAGTTCCAAGGTAATCGCATTAATGAACGCTTATTGATAATATTTTAGGCGATCGCTTTGAACCCTGAAAAAGCATCAATTTTCCTGCATTATGCAAATGTACTGTAATGTACTTTGAAATTTGACAAAATTCTATTGCTCCTGGTGCATGATTTAAGCAAGTTGTTCAGTTTTTGCTTTTTCAGACATAGATTCTTCTTGGGAGGAAGTTTTTTTAGTTTTCTCCTCTTGTTGTTCAGTTGCTTGTTTAACTTGTTGCAGGTGAATATTATTAACTTGATTGATAAATAATTCTACCGCTTGACTCACCCTTTGTTGCTGTTCAGTTTCTTCAACAATGTCATAACAACGATAAGCCGGTGTAATTCCCAAAATAAATTTTTCTTGTTCTGCTTCTAGCAATTCAACAATTGTGTTAGCTACAACTGCATTTTTTTGAAAAGGAAAAGAAGTAACAATACTAGCAATAATAGAAGCAAGAGCAGGACAAATTACTGGTAGCCATTTAAGCCAATTTTGTCCTGCTTCTAGTTTGTCTACCAACACCAAAATAGGTGTTATACCTGATAAAATAACAGTGGCAATTTGCAATACATAGTAAAAATTTCTTGCCAAATTTCTAGTCTTTTTGTAATCATTAATTAGTTCTTGGCAATACTCTAAGGCTTTGACTCTAGCAGGGATAATTGTATTATTTTCCAAAGAATTACCATGAGTTAATAAAGAAGTATAAATTTCAGCTTTTTTTTCTATTTCAGCCTTTTGAGCTGCCTTTCGAGCATTTTCAATTGATTTTCTATTTAGTAAAAACAAAAAAAATGTAACTGCTAAAGCTCCAGTCCCAACTATGAGATATTGTTGATTACTAGAATCAAAATAAATGATTAGAGCAGCACCAATGAAAACTGCCGCTAATAGATAATCAATCAGCTTTAAGAATAAGAGCATTTTTCACTTAGAAAAGACAACCAATTAGATGTACATATAATTTATCACTCAATTACTCAATTAAAAGTTGAGTAAAAAGACTGTAAAAACTTATTTGTACGAACAATCAAGTATATAGCATGAAGTAGCATTAAATACAAGCTTTGTGATAAGTCGGTAAGACATAAACAAGCAAATATTTTAATGTATAAATTTTTCTAAAGCTTATCCAGCAAAGATTTCACTATATAATCTCAAATAGAATGATAACTATGAACCTGCCAAAGACAGTCAAAATTTCTGGATAGAGGTAGTCAAGGTTACAACTTTTTCTACCGAGTTAATTTAAAGAAAATTAAATTGTTTCAATAATACTTGAGAATATTAACCTATCAAGTCTCATTAATAATCCTGTGATAGAAGATGTGAACTTACTAGTTTCAACCTAGGATACCTTGATATAAAATACCTAAAATTTTATTTAATTCGTTAATATAATAATTATTTAAATCAACAAATAATTCAGTCCCTGATAATTTTAAGAATTTCCAAATATCTCCTGTAATCACTGCTCCATAAATAGTTTGAATGTGATTCCCTTCTTGTTCATTAAATAATTGTGCTGCTAACATTGTCGCCATACATTGCCCTAAACCACCTTTAATATTTTCATTTTTTGCTTCTACAATAATCATGACTGGTGCATTTATGGTTAACTGTTCTGGGGAACGACTGATAGCAAAATCACAATAACCATTCAGCCCTTTTTCAATATCAACATTAAAATCTGTACCGGAAAATAAACTAATCTGATAATTTTTTTACTTCTGACCTCTAGCAAAATAGGGGTAATTATCATTTCTGAACGGGCTTTTTTTGTATTAATTGCTAAAGCCAATTCAGTAGTTTCATTTAAAGTATTTGTAAGTATATTACTTCTTTCTGCTGGTTCAATATTGGCAAATAAATCAATTTCTTCATCAATATGAATATTGAATTTTTTTTTAAACTTACTTAAGGTAAAGTCACTGTAAGCCATTGGGATTATAGCGCTACGCGCAAGTAATAAGTAATCAGTGAACCACCGCAATAGCTTACCTTCTGCCTTGCCCAAAGGGCAGATAAAAACAAAATGGCTGGATTGTTATCTTAATCCAGCCATTTATCTAAGTTCAAGAACTAAACTTACTTAGCAGTAGCAGCCTCTCTTTCCTTCGCTTCCTTAATTACTTCTTCCGCTACATTAGCTGGACAAGGAGCATAATGGGAGAATTCCATAGAGAACTGACCCCTACCGGAAGTCATGGTACGTAAATCACCGATATAACCAAACATCTCACTCAAAGGAGCATCCGCTTTGATCCGAGCCCCTGTAGGTGTTGGATCCTGGGACTTAATCATGCCGCGACGACGGTTTAAATCACCAATCACATCACCCATATAATCCTCTGGAGTGAACACATCAATTTTCATAATGGGTTCTAGCATTTGTGGGCCCGCTTTAGGTAAGGATTGGCGATAAGCAGCTTTAGCAGCAATTTCAAAAGCGATCGCGGAGGAGTCAACAGGGTGGTAAGCTCCATCTGTAAGGGTGAATTTGACGTCTACACAAGGGAATCCTGCCAGTACACCTTTGTCAATACTAGTTTCAAAGCCCTTTTGCACAGCAGGCCAAAATTCCCTAGGTACGTTACCACCAGTAACTTTGGACTCAAACTGGAAACCAGTACCAACTTCACCAGGTTCAATGGTGTAATCAATTTTACCATATTGACCGGAACCACCGGACTGCTTTTTGTGGGTGTAGCTGTCTTGAATGACTTTGGTAATGGATTCCCGGTATGCTACTTGGGGTTTACCCACTTCCACTTCTACACCATGGGTACGGTTAAGAATATCAACTTTGATATCCAGGTGCAATTCACCCATACCCTTGATGATGGTTTCACCACTTTCCTGGTCTGTTTCCACCCGGAAGGATGGGTCTTCTTGAACCATTTTACTCAATGCCATACCCATCTTCTCATCACCACCCTTCTTCTTGGGCTTAACTGCAATGGAAATTACAGGGTCTGGAAATACCATTGGTTCCAGAGTAGCGGGATTTTTGGGGTCACACAGGGTATGTCCGGTTTGGACATTCTTCATCCCTACAATTGCCACAATATCCCCTGCTTGAGCCGAGTTGATTTCTTCTCGGGAATCGGCGTGCATTTCCACCAGACGACTAACACGCTCGGTTTTTCCGGTAGCAGTGTTAAGGACTGTATCACCTTTGGATATAGTACCAGAGTACAAACGGGTAAAGGTCAAAGCACCAAAGCGATCATCCATAATCTTAAACGCTAGGGCGCGCATGGGCTTCTCTGGATCGACAATCGCCACATTACCAGTCTCATTTCCTTCCAAATCCACTTCTGGCTGGGCTTTAACTTCTGTGGGGTTAGGTAGGTAGTCTACAACCGCATCCAGAACTAATTGTACACCCTTGTTTTTGAAGGAGGAACCACAGTAGGTAGGGAAGAAAGAAAGATTAATGGTTCCCTTACGGATGCAACCCTTAATCTCATCAAGTGTGAGTTCTTCCCCTTCCAGGTATTTTTCCATCAGTTCATCGTCTTGCTCCACCGCCATTTCAATCAGCTGTTCGCGGTAAGCTTCCACATCATCCTTCATTTCAGCAGGAACTTCCTGGATTTGATAATTCATGGGGTCTCCAGAATCATCCCATACCCATGCCTTACGAGTCAGTAAATCCACGACCCCAACGAAGTCTCCCTCAGAACCAATAGGTAATACCATTACCAGGGGTTTAGCACCAAGTATCTTATCTACCTGGTCAACAACCCGGTAATAATCAGCACCCATACGGTCTAGTTTATTAACGTAGATGATGCGAGCAACTTCAGAGTCATTGGCATAACGCCAGTTGGTTTCCGACTGTGGCTCCACACCACCGGAACCACAGAATACACCAATACCGCCATCAAGTACCTTTAGGGAACGATAAACCTCAATGGTAAAATCAACGTGACCAGGAGTGTCAATGATATTAAATTGATGGTCATTCCAGAAACAAGATGTTGCGGCGGACTGAATGGTGATACCTCGCTCTTGTTCCTGTTCCATGAAGTCCGTTGTTGCCGCACCTTCATGTACCTCACCGATTTTGTGAATTTTACCGGTCAGCTTGAGGATTCTTTCTGTGGTGGTGGTTTTCCCTGCATCTACGTGGGCGAAGATACCAATGTTTCGATAACGAGTGAGGTCTTTCATTTTTATATATAACTAAGTGCTAGAAACCGTTGGGGACTACCCTCAAGTAGTACTCAAAGGAAATCGGTGTTGACTTCGTAAGCCAGCAAGGGCTGGGTGAATCTGTACCGTCTGGGACATTCTAATTGCTTTTTATGCCTGTGGTGACGGTAACAATAATTAAACAATTATAAAATATCGTAATGTACACCGGAAAGCTGTAATTTAAACAGAACTTTAATTAATTCTTTGTAATTATTCATTGCTCTTACTGGATCAGCATTTCAGGACTTCTTCTCATAATGCCAACAAGATGAATAATATTCGTCCGAGGTTCGGTATACACAACATCTGTTTTACTGGCTCAGGGAATTATCAAATTTAACTCGCTATGCGAGAAGGAAGAAGTAAAAAGCCTACTCCTGTGAGGGGCACGGTACCAGTAAGATAATTTTATACACCAAAAGATTGTGGATGCCGTACCCTTACGAAAAATGTATGTGTGGCAAACATTATTTGAATTGGTATAACCCTCAACCCTCACCGAAAAAGAATAAGGATACAAGCCCCCAAATTTATTTATGGAAAAATTTAGAAACAATTGTGCCGCGATACATAAGCACAAGGCTCAATAATTCCTTATTTTCAAGCTCCTACATTCATATATGGGATGGGTTTTCTCCCTTGCTCCCCGCTCCCTGCTCCCCTGCCTCTTTCTGACTCTTAATGGCACTTAACGGCTCTAATTTGCATCTACCTCCGTATGGCGATATGCTTCCAGGGTATTAATTCACAACATCCTATATTTCCTGGCATATGTCAGTGTTTTTGCTTTTTCTCTAAATAAGTTCAAATAAAATTATCAATGACTCAGTCAAACTCATCATCGCCAAAGCCGAGTGCAATTAATCTGGTTTTTGTTGCTTTTATTGCAGTAGCAATTCTTTTTGCAGCTTATACCAACAATATGGAAGCTGTGACCAAAGCAAGTTTTGAATCTGCTAAAGCTGCTGTGAGTTTAGCGATTAATTTAATCGGAGTCATGGCACTTTGGTTAGGGTTAGTACGTATTTTAGAAGCAGGTGGTTTAATGTATACCCTTGCTAAATACCTACAACCTTTAATGATCAGATTATTTCCTGATGTTCCCCCTACACATCCAGCAATGGGGACAATGATTCTGAATATTTCTGCTAATATGTTGGGCTTGGGCAATGCAGCTACTCCTTTTGGGATTAAAGCAATGGTTGAGCTGAATAAAATTAATCCCTTTAAAGGAACTGCTACTAATGCAATGTGTTTATTCCTGGCAATCAATACCTCTAGTGTTGCCCTATTTCCTCTTGGTGTAATTGGGATTCGGGCTGCGGCAAATAGTAATGATCCGGCGGGAATTTGGCTGCCAACTTTACTTGCAACTTTATGCTCTACGGTAGTAGGAGTTTCAGTGGCATTATGGTTAGGAAAAAGAAGTAAAAAATCCGGTGAAATAGAATCCCTGAAGCCAGGATTGATAGATGACAATGATAATTTAGCAGCAGAAAATGAAGTATTTGCAGAACCAGATTATTCCCATCTGCTTTATCCCGCAGGTAAAGCCTCCCAATTAATAGCTTGGTTATTTATGCTGGGGTTTATTGGTAGTTGGATTTATGGAGTAAATAAAGTTGGTAATGTTGGGGGATTTTTCAACCAAGATTTTCTTTCTCATTGGTTAATGCCTGCCTTAATGCTATCAATTATTGCCTATGGGGTGGGACGGGGAGTCAAAATTTATGAAGCAGTCACAGAAGGGGCAAAACAGGGATTTGATATTGCTATTCGGATCATTCCTTTTTTAGTAGCTATTTTAGTGGCGATTGGTATGTTTCGAGCATCGGGAGCAATGGATGCGATCGCTAATGTTTTAAATCCTATTACCAGTTTAATTCAGCTTCCAGCAGAAGTATTACCAATGGCTCTAATTCGTCCCCTTTCTGGAGGGGGTGCATTAGGTATTATGAGTGAATTGATAGAAAAAGCACCAGATTCTTACAGTGCCTTTGTTGCCTCAACCATGATGGGAAGTACAGAAACAACTTTTTATGTGCTTGCTGTTTATTTTGGTGCAGTGGGAATTACTCGCATTCGTCATGCTTTAATTGCTGCTTTATTAGCTGATGCTACTGGATTAATTGCTGCCTGTTTCCTTTCACCTATATTTTGGACTAATTAAGGAGGTTTTGTAACATGACTATCGACACCAGTCGTCAAATTACTGAAATACCTATTATTTGGTTGAGTGGTGTCGATCGCTTGCGGGGTGAGGATTTGAGCTATGTGTTTGACCCTATTTTGAGGAGCATTTATAATGTTTTTTCAGAGTGGTGTCGATTTGGAGGCTGAAACCCTTACTGGGTAAAGACTCCTCAGCTAACTCCCTACCGATTGGGTTAAATCGGATTAGTTGGAAACATGGTAATATCCGCCATCGGGGCGAAAAATGTTACCCCTACCGATTGGGTTAAATCGGATTAGTTGGAAACATGATAGTATCATACGCTCTTTTTGCCGTTGCCCCTACCGATTGGGTTAATTCGGATTAATTGGAAAGATTGCATCTTTGTAGTCGTTTGAGAAAGGTACAGTTATAGCACTACCAAAGCATGTTAGGACATTCTTGAATTTCGAGAATCCATGAAAAATCAAGCTTTTAGTCTGAAAATATGTCCTAACCTAAAAGCGTAGTGCTATAGCCCTGAGCGGAGTCGAAGGGCTAACCCAATTACATAGTGTTATAATTCATCAATTAATATTGCAGATATGAGTTGTGAGAAGCGAGTATGAAACCTCCAACTAAACCCATATACGATAATTACCACGCCCATGTTTACTTTGACCAATTAAGTCTGGAACAAGCCACTGAGTTATGCCAGAAAGCAGGTAAATTATTCAACATTAAAGTTGGTCGAATTCACCAAAAGCCAGTGGGACCCCATCCCTGCTGGAGTTGTCAGTTGTCATTTTCATCTCAAGAATATGAAAAATTGATCCCCTGGTTGGAGTCAAATCGAGAGAATTTAAATATTCTCGTTCATGGACTGACTGGAGATGATCTTCAGGATCATACAGAACACGCTGCTTGGATTGGTGAACCACAGGAATTGATATTAAGTATTTTTGGTGTTTAATGTTATACCATTTTGAAAAAAGAATGGGACAGATGGGTAGGGAACATCCACAATCTTTCAATATATAAAAGTATCTTATACCATTTCTCTAAATCCTGGCTACAGATAATTCTCCCTCTGCTGTCCATGTGTAGTTTGATTTTGGAGAATTGGTATTATTGGTGCCGTGCCCTTACGAAGAATTTATATGTTGCAAACATTCTTTGAATTGGTATTACCTATATTTTGAGTTTTGTATACATATTTTGATATAAGTTAAAAACTCTGCTATATCTTAACCTTAAAGTGTTAGGCACAATTATTCCACATGACGAATGGCACCAATTATCAACCACCTATAGATCAGCTATTAAGCTTTGGTGATTGCTATGGAACTAAAAACCAATGGCATGACTACATTGTAAAATTAGGTCTTAATTCTCAACATATTCCTGACCTAATTAGGATGGCGGTAGATGATAAATTAAATGGGGCAGATTCGGCAAGTCAGGAAGTTTGGGCACCTATTCATGCATGGCGTGCATTGGCACAATTGGGTGCAAAGGAGGCGATTGTGCCATTGATGAAGCTATTCCATGAATGGGAAGATAATGATTGGGTAGCTGAAGAAATGCCAAAAGTTTATGGCGCTATAAGCCGGAAACTTGACGCTGTGGGTATGGCAACCAGCACTCCTTCGGGTAATATTAGTCATGTTGTTGTCACTGCAATTCAAAATTATTTAGCGGAGGAATCTCATGGAATATTTCCCCGTATTACTAGTGTTAACTGTTTAACAGAAATTGCCCAACAGTCTCAAGATGCACGTTCACAATGCATTGATGTATTAACTAAGCAACTAAAATTGTTCGCTCAAAATCCCACTGAACTCAATGGTTTTATTGTCGCTTCATTAATTGATTTACAAGCAATTGAGTCTGCATCAATTATTTACAGTGCTTTTGTTACAGAAGCACTCCCAGAAGATATTGTTGGTAGTTGGGATGATGTACAGCAGATTTTGGGTGTAAGTGCTGATGACTTACAGTTAGTTACCGATGTGTCAGTAGAATCAGAAATTACTGATGATGTGGTGGGAACTGTTACACAAACCATTGATGAGGATATGGACACAACAGCCCCTACAGATAG
>NZ_FYBH01000338.1 GCF_900185595.1 Calothrix rhizosoleniae SC01 | reverse complement strand
AACCTACTTAGTAATCCCTACGCAACTTTTGATCAAATTGTCAATGCCTGCGAAATAGTTGGTGCAGATGAATTTATTAGTGAATTACCAGATAAATATCAAACAGTATTAGGTGAATTTGGTGCTAACCTATCTGGGGGTCAAAAACAAAGATTAACCATCGCCCGTGCTTTAGTCAGTAACCCCCCAATTCTAATTCTAGATGAAGCCACAGGCGCACTAGATCCAGTTAGTGAAGCAATAGTTTTAGCTCAACTACTGCAACATCGGCAAGGTAAAACCACAATTATGATTAGCCATCGCCCTAGAGTTATTCAGAGGGCAGAATGGATTATATTGCTAGAGGAAGGGAATGTGAAACTCACAGGTACTTTTGAGGATCTAAGTAAACAGCAAGGTTTTCATTTGGATTTTCTCAATCCTTAATTATCAATCTTGTATAACTACTGGTCTATTGCATTAATTCACTAGGGGTATTTTCCAGTCGTCTTTAGACGACTTTAGCTATTAGACTGGGGTTTTCAACCCCAGGCGGGTGTGATATAAATACCGTCATATTTTATGCGATGAACCACTACGTTTCCATTTACAAATCCGTCAGTAGCCTTGCTTTTCGCAACAAAAATACCAACACCGTCTCTTGTGAGGAAATAATATCTGCTCTCCCCTTCATCCCTGATTGTATGACACACTTACGACTCCCAGAAATTAATTCCGTACTTTGGGGCTGAATCGTTACTTCATAAGTCCCACTTTTCCCAGGAGTGCTGCTACTGTCATTACTAGCGGATGAAAACGCATCTGGAGAAATAGCAGTCACTTTCCCCGGTAAAGTACCGTAGTCAGTATAAGCACAACCAGCTATCCGTAAATAAACTGACTGCTCCATTTTTACGTTGGGAATCTCTTCAGATGGTACTAAGGCTTTAATTACCAAAAGGGATTCACTGGGAGCAATTTGAGCAATCACATCTCCAGGACGTAATACTTGTTGAGGATTACGCAAATTTAATTCCTGAATTGTACCAGCTGCCGCAGCCCTAATCACAGTCAAGGCAATTTCTTGTTTAATTTGCTGCAATTCTTGCATATCTCGACGGGATTGGTTATTAATTTCTCCTTTGCGTTGTCGTAGCTGTTGTTGCTCCTGATTTAATCGCGCCAGGTTTGCTTTCCCCGCAGCCCTCTCCCTGGCAATTTGCTCCTGAGATATGGCTACAGTCGCACCACTGGGGTTAATGGCTGTTTTTGCCGCTTCTAGTCTGGCTAACGCTGCTGCTACCGCTTCTTGCTGCTGCTTAATAGCTTCTTGCTGTCCTTCCACAATTGCCTTTTGGGATGCCAACTGCTGTTGCTGCTGTTCCACAGCTAATTCTGCTTCCTGGAATTGCTCAATGGAAATGGAACCGCTTTTAGCCAGGGGTTGATACCTTTCCTGTTTAACTTGGGCTGCTTCCAATGCTGCTTGTATTGATTTTAACTGTGCTTGGGCAGATTTTAATTGTGCCCTAGCTTTTTGTAATTCTTGCTGTGCTTGTCTTAAATTAGCTGACGCTTCTTGTACTTGAGCATTGGTAGTGATTTGCTTATCTAGCAATTCCCGTTGATTCCTTTCCAATTCCGCTTGGGAAATCGCAATTGAGCGTTGATTCCGTTCTGTCTGTGCGGCTATTTGTCCATCTAATGCCCCTAATTGGGCATCAAGTTGAGACAGTTGCAGTTTAGCTTGTTGAATATTAGTTTGTAATTGGCTCTTTTTCGTTTGTAAACGGAAATCGTCCATATAGGCGATGATATCCCCTTGGTTTACCACCTGATTTACCCGCATAGCAATACTTTTTATTGTCCCTTGTGTGGCTGCTTGCACTAAACGCAGTTCCCCAGTGGGACGAATCGTTGCTGGGGCTTTAATGGCTATTCTGTATTTGAGAATACTAGCTAGTCCGATGGTAGCCGCAAAAATACTGGTAAGGACAATCCCACCCCAACTTGTCCAGCGACTAATGGGAGGTAAGAATTCCTCTGGGGTAGCAGAGTGGAGAAATTCGGGGTTAGCTGCTTCTGCTGGTGGATTGGGGATAGGTGGTAAATCTGCGTCAGGCATGATTAATCTTCGCCGTCCTTGCAGTTGTGATTTGGGTAATTGTTAAAATGGGAGCATTACCCTATGCCATGTAGATTAACCCTAAGTAAAATTGCTGGTTAATAAAAGCGATGACATTTTAAACATATCATCAATACGTTTAAGAAACTATCTACTGTTTTTTTATTTGAAAGAATTTAATGGTAGCAAGCAAATGCCGCGTACTAATCGTGGGCGGCATTTGCTCCTATTTTCACCGAATAAAAAAGTATAGAACCTATTTGGGAGCTATTTACCAAGGTACAAGTCCAATACCAATCTTGGCTTACCAGATAAGGACGATGATGCTGACGCTTTAGCACTAAGCTGTTACCGTTTTGATTATGGTGGTGAAAAGCTTAGATTTGTTCAAAGACGGCAACCACTAATTCGCAGGATTAGGGAATTGGTATTAAGGCTAAATCACCTTAACCGTATCCAATCTCCCATAAAAAATCGAGCCAGACAGGACTTGTCATGGCAATTCCCTGAAATCACTGGATTCAGAAGCATCCGGTGGAAAGGCAAGGATACCTCTTTAATGTGGGCATGGCTTGCAGGGGAAAGGAAATCAACCATCTACGAGAACAAGTACAAAGCCAGTTGTGGTCTAGGTATTACAGGGAATGTTCGGTGGCACGCTCAACGGATTTGCAGTATAGAGATAATAAAAGTGGCTACGGCTATAGTTGGCGGTAGTGCAATCTGTCGCAAAGCTTTATGGCAGTGAATTTTCACCAGAATTGAAGTCAAAAGATGTCGAGTTAAGAATGAAATTGGGCAATCTTTGGGAGAATATTGAGATAGTCAAAAACTTGAGGGTAAACCAGTACCTTTAGCAGGTTCGCGCACTGCTGCAAGAGCAGTTCGATTACTGTTTAGAAAACTAGTTAAAGAATTGACTAATGCAACAAACTAGAGTGAAGATAGGATGATGGAAACTCTTACTAAATATCTAGTGTTTCTCATGTTGGGTTAAACCCCTCCAATATCTTGGCGATGCCTCCAGTCATATTTCATTAACGGATAGGCTACCACGGGTAATCAACCCCAGCCTAAAAAGGCGGGGCTTCAGCCCAGTTCAAAGAAGTTAGTCAGAAACAGATTTAACTGTGAGATTCTTATGAAGAATCAGTAAATTCATTGAGGGATAGCTGTGGAGAATATTTTAGAAAAACAAAAACTAGATTTAAATTTAGGTATGAAAATTGGCGATCGCGTTCGTGTTAAAACATCTGTAGTGGTTTATCATAACCCTGAGCATCGAGGTAAAGCTTTTGACCTTGAAGGTTCAGAAGGTGAAGTCATAGATCTTGTCACCACATGGCAAGATAGGCCTGTAAGTGCTAATTTGCCAGTTTTAATCAAGTTTAGTAAAAAATTTAAAGCTCACCTACGGGAAGATGAGTTAGAAATATTATCCTAAGGGTGAATTAAAATCCCTCATTTGCGGCGAAACCATGCAAATATGTTGATTTCGCTGCGCATTTTCTCTAATTCTTGGCGATGACGCTCCGCAGTTGCATAATACCAATGGCAATATTGTTGAAATTCTGAGCGTGTCTGTACTTCATCGTAAAACTCCCTGGTAGCTTGATGGGCTAATAAATTTTCTTCCACTTCGGAATGCTCCGAGGGAATTATCTGCGGAAAGTCTTGTGACATAAAATTCCTGGCTAATACACAAAACAAGCTGGCATTATTATTGCAATTATAGCTGTTGACATTTTTGTATTGTCAGTCAGATAAAATAAATCATCACTGAATTAAATCCAACCTCGTAAGCGATAAATTAGCATTCCCAAATACTCTTTTAAGGTAATAGTGAATTGGTGCAGGTTATTAGTATTGGGAATTAAATTCAAAATAGCCGCTTTTGGTGTATTACCCAGTTCTTGTATTTCTCCTTCGCTCACCAAAAAGTCAGTTGGTGCTGGAATCACATCTATACCTTGTTTTTTAAATATAAGTAGCGATCGCGGCATATGCATAGCTGAAGTAATTAATAAGACTTTTTTAATGCCTCTTCTCTCTATAATTTTACGGACATTAACCGCATTCTGATAAGTATTGAGAGAATCAGTTTCTTCAATTATGGCTTGTGTGGGAATACCAAGGGAAGTAAGAATTTTTGCCATATCCCTTGATTCCGCAGCACCACTACCGCGCCAATCAATGCGACCACCACTAAGAATAATTAAGGGAGCTTTTTGCTGGCGATATAGTTGTGCAGCATAAATAATGCGATCGCCTTGTTCACTTAAATCTACCCCAGGTCGAGGAGGAAAAGCGGATTTGGTAGCACCACCCAAAACCACCATTGCCTCTGCTGTTGGGAGTTCGGTAGTAGGGATATTTTGCCATTCGAGCGATCGCGCAAAAAATTTCGATACCCAACCATTACTACTCACAAGTAGCAGCAACAAAGAGAAAGTAATACAAAATGCGGCTATGGGGGGTCGTCTCCCCACCATAAATAGTGCCACTAACAAACTGATACAGGCTAAACCTAGGGGGTAAAACAGTAGAGGTAATAATTTAGAAAGATACAGAAACATGAGACGTTCTCAATACTACTACCATGCTACGTGAATTTGAGGAAACCATATGATTTTAGAAGTCGCCATTCTGGATGTGATTCCAGGAGAAGAAGATAACTTTGAGAGAGCTTTCCAAACAGCACAAGAAATCATTGCTTCAATGAATGGATATATTTCCCACGAACTTCAAAGATGTATTGAGAAAAGTAACAGATATATTCTTCTGGTAAAATGGGAAACCCTCGAAGATCATACAGAAGGATTTCGTAAATCTGACAAATATCATGAGTGGCAAACCCTACTTCACCATTTTTACGATCCATTTCCCACAGTTGAACACTATCATCAAACTCTATAAACTTGTTAAAGCACCAAACCTTGTATTTGGGGCTTCAACATCAACAATGTCTTAACGTATACGCGTAGTGCTATCATGCAGGCAAGATACCTACACTACAAGATTTTTTTGGGATTCTCCCTCTAATACTTAACTATCTGTTTTTGAATGGAATCAAGACAAAATAATAATCAACTATCTTTCCCAGAACTTCAGTTTAATTCCACTGGAACTGCGACGATAGCGTTGAGTAGTTTTCCGCATTTTGGGTCTAGTGACTTGTCCTCGGGAAGTTAGTTCTTTCTCCAGGGAGTCAATTTCTGGTGTGGGTAGCTCGGTTTTTGTTTCTTCCTTACTTTTCCACCAAGTTATAATCCACCCACCAGCGATACCAGCAATACCACCGATCAAAATACTTATGTTTGGTCTATATCCCACCAGTACTAATCCCAACATGAAGAATAACCAGTACTTCAGTCCAGCCTCTATACCTTCTGAGGAAGCTAAATTTTGGCTTCTGGGACTATTTTCGGATGCAGCAGCAACCCAGCCCAAAATAAACCCTGCTGAAACTCCTAAGAAGATGCTCCAGTTTCCAGGAAAACCCAGCAATGATAATAACACTGATAGGAATAAGCCAAATCCTAGTTGGGATAAGAAATTTGGCGATACATATAATAGTTTACCCGAATTCTTTTTTTCTTCTGCCATGGGATAGGAGCTATGAGCAAATTACATCTTTTAATTGTGTCTCCAGGGGTTGAGTCGTATCCACAACTTTCAAGTATACTTTTTCCTCTGTAGTTAAGGATTCTGCTTTCTCTACCTGTGAGGTTAATAAATCTGCCGTTGCGTCGGCAATGTCACCACTGCGGTGTTCTAATCTTTGTTTTAAGACCTCTAAAGGTGCTTCACATTGGACAATTTTTAGAGGAATATTATTCGCCTTGGCTTGGTTAATTACCTCTTGTCTGAGTTGTTGTCGGTCATACTTAGCATCTAAAATTACTGAAAAACCTTGTTTGGCAAGTATAATACCCAAATCTAATAACCGTCCATAGGTCTTTTGGGTCATTTCTGGGGTATAAATTTCATCTCCCCCTTTTGATTGTAAAGGAATACCTGCAAGATGTTTGCGGACTGCATCGGAACGAATCTGGATAGCTGCTAATTGAAGAGATAGATAACGGGCGGTTGTGCTCTTACCGGAACCAGACAATCCAGACATAAAAATTAATTGCCCTTGCCTAGGTTTGGTATATTTCCATGCTTGTTTATAATAACCCGCAGCAGTGTGGGATGCTTTCTGCTTCACCTCTGCCGGAATCCCTGGATCATCCAACAAAAATGAAGTTACCTTTGCCCGTACATATGCTTGACGACTCAAGTATAAGGGTAAAACCTGTAAACCTTCCCAGTCTCCAGTTTGCTCAACATAGGTGTTTAAAAATACATTCCCCAAGTCTTGGCGCTGTCGTGCTTCTAAATCCATGACGGTAAACGCCACATCATACATGACATCAACAAAACGGAATGGTTCATTAAACTCAATGCAGTCAAAAACCAAGATCCTATCTTGCCACAAAGCAATATTTCTCAAGTGTAAATCCCCGTGACACTCCCGGATATAATCGCCTTTAATTCTTTGGGCAAACAATTCTTGTCGTTCTGCAAAAAAGCGATCACTATAGGCTTTAGTCTGATCAAATTGTAACTGTGTTTGGGGACCACCAACATACTTTTCGGTTTGTTGGTAATTTTCATCAATTGCCTTCTGTACCTGGGTTACTTCCCCAAAGGAGCGAATATGGTCATTGATATCTGCTTTTTCATGATAAAGAGCTACCACCCGTCCCAATTCTTCTAAATGTGATGGCTGTAAAGTTCCCTCATCAAACATGGAACTTAGTAGCGCCTCTTGAGGAAATTGACGCATTTTCAGCACATATTCTGCTGCTTTACCCGTACCACCCAATTCATATTTTTCTCCAGCTTTGGTAATGGGTAAAACCTCTAAATATAATTCTGCTGCTCCCCGACGGTTAAGACGCAATTCCTCTTGGCAAAAATGTTGTCGCTTTTCTAAAGTCGAAAAGTCTAAAAACCCAAAATTTATAGGCTTTTTCAGCTTATAAGCATATTTTCCTGTCAATAGTACATAGGAAATATGGGTTTGGATCAATTGAACTGGTTCTTTAACTGCATGGGGGTAAAACCCAGGCTGTAACATTTGTTGAATTAAAGTGGGAATAGCAACTTCTGTCATGTTTAATATTAAACTTCGGTTCTTCGTGTTGCTAGAAAATTATCAAGTTCAGGAAAAAGGCAAGTAGCAATTACTCAAGACCAAAAGTTATTTTATCCTGAAAAGCTCAATAAAAAACCAGGGAGTTACCCCCGGCGAATAATTAATTATCAGAAACAAAAACTCAAATATCGCAAGATGCTCTGTATCAACCTTTACCACAAGCATAAAAGCTGACGTGATAAGGTGTAGCTTTTGCTGGATGAGTCTGAAGTTCCTTAATTACGGTAGTACCATTCCAAGAAATATCAGTAATCTTCAGTTCCAATTCTGTTTTATTAACAGCAGCTTTTTTCTGTAAAAGCTCAACGGTTTTAGCATCCACCAATAAAGAAATGGACTCTGTACCATTGTGACCGTATAAATTAGCTGGTATCATCCCAGAACGGCGTAATGCTCTGGGTTTGGTGCCTTCTGGTCTAGTTTGACATTCGACTGTGATGCTCATAAAAATTCTACAAACTGTTTACTGATTTGATGTCAGGCTGTTAGGCTAACAATTACCTATTTTTCCCCACATCAAGATAGACAAAATTTCTATTTTACACCCACTCAAAATCCAAGGGGAATACCACCTTGAATTTTGAGATTATTTTTCCTAGGTTAGTTTGATTTTGGGAAACGCCAATTTCATCCGGTTCTAGCTAATTTCAATTCTGAAAATTTCCTAGTTAAGCATTAACCGTAGAAACCGGAGTTCCATCAGGATGTAATAAAGCTCTCTTAGGGCCATGAATTGGGTCTTCCACAATAATAGTCTGATCGCGGCTAGCACCCAAAGAAACGATCGCAATCGGAACTTCCATTAATTCAGCTAAAAATTTCAGGTAGTCCAAAGCTTGTTTGGGCAAGTCTGACAATTTACGACAGTCACTGGTAGATTGTTTCCACCCCGGTATGGTTTTATAAATGGGGCGACAGCTGGCAAATCGACGGGAACCGGTGGGAAAATGTTCGCAGCGTTCCCCATCTATTTCATAAGCAACACAAACTTTAATTTCCTCAACATCATCAAGAACATCCAACTTAGTAATTGCTAAACAATCCATCCCATTAATACGGACAGCATAGCGACCAATCACCGCATCGAACCAACCACATCGGCGCTTTCTGCCGGTAGTTGTGCCAAATTCAGCGCCACGAGCACACAGTAATTCTCCTACCTCTCCTTCTAACTCCGTGGGGAATGGTCCTTCACCCACACGGGTTGTGTAAGCTTTGGCAACACCAATTACCCGATCAATTGCTGTTGGACCCAAACCCGTACCCACACAAGCACCACCAGCTACTGGATTAGAGGAGGTTACATAAGGATAAGTTCCATGATCTAAATCTAAGAGAGTACCTTGGGCTCCCTCAAACAAAATATTCCGCCTGTGCTGAATGGCATCATAAATTTTGAGAGAACTATCAACCACATGGGGTCGCAAGCGTTCGGCATAGCCAAGATACTCTTTGATTACTACTTGTGGATCTAAAGGTGGTAAATTATAAAGCTTTTCTAGAATGACGTTCTTATAATTAATAGTCCATTCTAACTGCTCGCTTAAACCCTGAGGGTCCATCAAATCTAGAACTCTAATCCCTGTACGCTCTGATTTATCTGCGTAGGTTGGACCAATTCCGCGACCAGTTGTACCAATTTTGTAATTTCCCCTGCGTTCTTCTGCTGCTCGATCAAATAACCTATGATAGGGCATAGTTACGTGAGCAGTTTCCGAAATAAATAGATTATCAGTAGAAATATTTAATTTTTCTATTTGATCTAGTTCTGTAATCAGAACCTGTGGGTCGATTACCGTTCCAGAACCGATTATACATTCAGTATCTGGATACAAAATACCAGAGGGAATCAAGTGCAGTTTAAAGGTATTACCTTCTACTACAATAGTGTGTCCAGCATTGACACCCCCTTGGTAACGCACAACAACATCTGCGGAGCGGCTGAGCAGGTCAGTTATTTTTCCTTTTCCTTCATCGCCCCACTGGGCACCTATGACAATGACGTTAGCCAAGTGTTTATTGAGATAGCTAAAGTTTTCACAAGGTCTAATTATCTGAAGTTGTGGTAACTTTTGTCAACTAGTTTTAATATTAGATTAGGAATTAGCAATAAAAATTTAGATAGATGTGAAAATTTGTCGGTGGAGTGGCACAGGAAGCAGTACGGTTTCTTTTAATTATTCAACCAACACTTAATATTTTGGTTAATTTATCCCTGGTTAGAGATTTTTCGGTGATTTCAATTTATTCCTCGGATTTAATCATTTAATTGCTGCGATAAATCGGTTTAAATTCTTTTATTAATCTAAATAATTATACTTACTTGATTAATATTTTTTTGTTCGTAAAGTTACAGAGGAAGGATATGATTTTATTAATGACAGAAATTACCCTAAACTGAGATTGCAGTTTTAAGAGAAACTTGAATTCAATGACAGCAGAACATTCTAAGTCAGTAGATGTCTTTGGCATAGGTAACGCAATGGTAGACATCTTGGCGTTAGTGGAAGATGATTTCGTTCGGGAACATGACCTGAATCGCGGTAGTATGACCCTTATGGACTCCGAAAAACAGGGGCGATTATTGCAGGAATTGAAACACCATTCCCTAGAATTGAGTTCTGGTGGTTCTGCTGCTAATACAATGATTGCGATCGCCCAAAGTGGTGGTAAAGGTTTTTATTCGGGTAAGGTTTCTCGCGATACTAACGGTGAATTTTATCGCCAAGATTTACTAGAAGCAGGGATTCATTTTGATGTTCACCCCACCGATGAAGACCACGGTACCACAGGAACTTGTTTAGTTTTAACAACTCCCGATGCCGAACGTACTATGTGTACCCATTTGGGGGTTTCCACAACTTTAGATCCCACAGATATTGACATAGAAAAGTTAGCTCAGTGTAAATATAGTTATGTGGAAGGTTACCTTTGGGATGCACCAGGTCCAAAAAAAGCCAGTGTTAAGACTATGGAGGAATCCAAGCGTCACGATGTAAAAGTTGCTTTTACCTTTTCCGACTTATTTTTAGTCAGTCGCTTCAGCGATGATTTTCACGAATTGGTTACAAAATACTGCGATGTAGTATTTTGTAATGCTGATGAAGCCCGTCATTTCTGTGAAACTGAAGTTCTTGAAGATTGCGCCGGTAAAATTGGCGAAATGGTTGACACCGCATTTATTACCGATGGCGCTGATGGCTGTCTAGTAGTAGAAAACAAAGAAATTGTTCGGGTTCCCGGATTTCCAGCTAAAGCAGTTGATACTGTTGGTGCTGGAGATTACTTTGCTGGGGGAGCACTATACGGATTAACCAATGGTTTGAACTCTCAACAATCAGCCCGTTGGGGAAATTATATGGCTTCTTGTATAGTACAAGTCCACGGCGCTCGTTTGGATAAATCCATGAAGGGTAAATTTGCCGAAATTGTTGGTAAATAATTGACCAAGCCCCGTTGGGGCGGGGTGTAGGTTATGGGGTGTGGGGTATGAGGAAAAGATAGCCCCAACGACCAGTGGGTCACAAGCCCCATTCTTTTGAATAATATGTGATTTACTTCAGATGTAATCTAGCATTCAAAGGGTAATTAAAACTTATTTCTCCCTAACCCCCGACCCCTAAAACCTAACCCCTTTCATGAAAGCTGATGGTGACCAATCATCTTGAGATTTACTTTATAAAA
>NZ_FYBH01000315.1 GCF_900185595.1 Calothrix rhizosoleniae SC01 | reverse complement strand
TTGCGTTTAGATATGTAAATAACATAGAGAGACTAAGATAACACATAGAAATTGATAATGCCAAAATCATGTATTAACTTACTTGAGCCTCTGTATGACCATTACGAATAGACCATGCTAATTCTAATAATTGAGTCCACCGTTTCTGTAATTGTTTGGGTGTACATTTTACTTGTTTAGCAATTGATTGGTCATTTTGTTGAGCAGTTTTCAATTGTAATATTTGTCGTTGTTGTTCAGATAGACAATTTAAGAAGCTTTCCCATTGCTGAGAAGAAAGACCTAATTTTTGTTCTAAACCTGCACCCAACCACTGATGTACTAACTGCCATTTGTGTTGTCTGGCAAATTTTTCCACATGATATTTAAAACGTTGTTGTAAATAGTCTCTTTGGCGACTTGTTAAACCAAGAATTTGATCTATTTCTGGTGCGGAGAGATCCTGAAGTTTTAAGACTAAGTAATCTACACAATCCTTTTGACCTTGAGCTTCCAGGTATTTGATTAATTCTGAGACAATAGAATTACGTTCAGCTTCTTCTGCTGGATCAAAATTTGATTTGGCAATCATCTGCGATCGCACTTGTTGAACAGCTGAACTACGCATGTAAGATTCTGCCTCTTCAGTTCTCGCAGATTCCACAGCCATTTCAATATCAACAGTGGTTTCCTGGGGTTGGCGACGGTTAAACCCTTGGGCGCGGAGAATGATTAATTGCTGATTGCTACCACCAGGTAAATTGATCCGGCGCTTGGCATACTGCTCAGTGAATGCCATGTATTCTGCTAATTGTAGCTGGGTACGAGGTGTATAGTCTTCATTAAACTCATTTTCCCGACGAAATGCTTTAATCGCTTCAATATAAAATGCTTGTAAAAAATCTTCAATCAAGTTGTAGCGAGCATCAAAACCTAGATGTAAAGAAGGATCGGAAATATGACGGTAAACCATAGATCCCAAACAGCTATGTAGTTCTACACGTCCTCTTCTAGAGCCTAATTGGTAATAGCGCAAACATTTTTGTAACCGATGGCGAGCCAAACTTAACTGCCAAGATTTAATTTCTCCAGAGGTTTGAATGCGGGAACTCTTATCACAAATACGAGTTACTTCTTTAGTAATCCTTTGTGCTAAGGCTTGTATTCCAGCAGGTGAGGTTTTGACTTGTGCTTGTATTTCTTGACACAATACTTGCAGTAAGAAGTCAGAGCTTGATGCTGATATTTCTTCGGTAGCAACTTGAGGTTTAACGGTAGTATTGGTGGTGGGTAGATCGACAAGATTGATTTTCATAATTCTTTTTCGGAATTGGCATGTGCACCTTAACGACAAAGCTGAAACAGCACCTAATGCTGAGGCATCTCGTCGCTCCTTATCTTGGAGTTGCCATAAGCACTGCTCACATTTATGAATGTAGAAGATATCAACAAGTTCCTGTGACAGTGTTGTGTCGGTTTTTTTACGCGCAACTAGATTGAGGGCGGTACAATTGGATTTGTGGGCTGAGCAAATTTATCATAATCCTTATATAGAAAGGTTTTGTGGCTATTTTGAGGATTGATGATTTTTCGCTTCATAAATATGACAATTTTAAAACTGGAGTATTTTTACCATCAGGTATTGAATACAAGTAAATGAGCTCATTTGTACAACATATTTTTTAAACCCACACTGCTGCTTCCTCCCAACCTAAACCTTTACGAATTATCATTGGTTGTTCGATAGTTAAGTCCACAATGGTAGAAACTTGATAGGTAGGTTCATTACCAGTGTCCACAATTACATCAACTAATTTGTGCAAACGGTCAAATAGCTCGAACTGAGTAATTGGAGGCTCTGGTGTCATTTCTAATATTTCATCTGCTGTATTATCACTAGGGAGATGGGCAGAAGTAGAAATAATTGGATTTCCCAAGGCTGTTAATAACTCCAAACAAATAGTGCTATTGGGGACTCTGATTCCAGTTGTTTTCCGTTTGGGATTTTGTACTAGTCGCGGTACCAATTTTGTCGCAGGTAGTAAAAATGTGTAAGGTCCAGGAATCAGACGCTTCATAATTTTATAGGCGGTATCACTAACAAAAGCGTAAGTTGACACATTAGAAAGCGATGGGCACAAAAAGGTCAGTGGTTTATCATTTGCTAATTGCTTGATTTTACGAACTTTTTCCACTGCTGACTTTGCATTTAAATCACAACCGATGGCGTAAACTGTATCGGTAGGGTAAAGCATGACTGCCCCACGTTGCAGGGCTAACTTTATTTCCTCTATACGCTGGATTTGAGGATTATCAGGATGGACTTGAATAATATTTGCCATGAAAGAGTAAAAATGAACTAGGAAATATTGAAGAAGAGATACTGGAGATGTTTTTGCAACTGATTAATTTGTGAATGGACTAATGAATATCTATGAGTAGAGTAGCTTATCTTCAGTGCCCAACGGGGATTTCCGGTGATATGTGCCTGGGAGCAGTCATCAGTTTGGGTGTACCTGTGGAATATTTAGTGGACAAGTTAAATGGTTTGGGGATTGCACAAGAGTATAAATTATGGGCTGAATTAGTTCTGCGTCATGGACAGCAAGCTACTCAGGCTCATGTAGATTTACTCGATGCACACCACCATCACCATGAGGAACATAATCACATTCATGGGCGACATTTACCAGAAATCGAAAAGATGATTCTCCAAGCAGAATTACCAGCTAGGGTAGAGGCTTGGAGTTTAGAAATTTTTCGGCAATTAGCGATCGCAGAAGGGGCGGTACATGGTATCGCGCCATCAAAGGTGCATTTCCATGAAGTTGGTGCTGTGGATGCCATTGTGGATATTGTGGGTACTTGTTTGGGTTTAGATTGGTTGGGAATTGCTAGTAATCAGCAAGGATTACCTTTACTGTATTGTTCTCCTTTACCTACTGGGGGAGGGGTGGTGAAGGCGGCTCATGGACAGATGACTGTACCCGTACCAGCTGTATTAAAGTTGTGGGAAATGCGTGGTTGTCCGGTATATAGTAATGGGATTGCCAAAGAGTTGGTAACCCCCACTGGAGCTGCAATTGCTACTACCCTGGTAACGGATTTTGGGGAGCCACCACCCATGAAAATTAGCAAAATCGGATTGGGTACGGGTTGTTTAAATTTACCGATTCCTAATATCCTCCGTTTATGGCTGGGGGAAAGCTCAGATAATTCCCAGGTAGGTTCCATTGGCAATTTAGAAACTATTTCGGTACTGGAAACCCAACTGGATGACTTAAGTCCCCAAGCTATTGGCTATGTATTAGAAGCATTACTGGCGACGGGAGCCTTGGATGTATTTACTCAATCCATTGGGATGAAGAAATCTCGCCCAGGAATTTTACTGACTGTTATTTGTTATCCGGAAGATATATCTAAATGTGAAACAATTCTATTCCAGGAAACTACAACTTTAGGTATTCGTCGTTCTAATCAGCAACGTGGTATTCTGTCACGGGAAATGCAGGTCGTGGAAACTGAATATGGCTCCATCGGAGTTAAGGTAGCATGGCGTTTAGAACGACAAGAAAAGGTAATAATGAATGTCCAGCCAGAATATGAAGATTGTGCGGACTTAGCTCGCAAATACAGTCTTCCTTGGCAGGAAATGCAGAGGCTGGCATTACAAAGTTGGTATTCGCAACATAATTAATTTAAAACCACTCATAAATGATGAAAAAAACTTTACGCTGGTTGATTTTAGGGGGAACGCTATTTTTTTTAGCCAAAGCCTTGAAGGATAACTGGCAAGAAGTGGCAACAATCCATATTGATGGGGTTGGATGGTCAATTTTAGTAATTGCCATCGGTGTTACTTTATCAGCACATATTTGGGCAGGTTGGGTATGGACTTGGGTGTTAAAGGAGTTGTATCAATCTATATATCCAGCCCAATTTATGCAGGTATATCTGCAAACTAACATTGCTAAGTATTTACCAGGCAATGTTTGGCATTATTATGGTCGCATTGTTGGTGCCCATAGTGCTGGTGTTTCTCATGGTGCAGCAGCCCTAAGTGTATTATTAGAACCCTTACTAATGGCTGCTGCTGCCTTAATTGTTGTTATCCTAGGTAGCCAATCCCTAGTATCTCATAACACCATAATTTTAGTTGCACAGGTATTTAGTTTATGTGTGGTGCTGGGAGTGATGCATCCCCGAATTTTAAATCGAATCTTATCTGTATTACAAAAATTAAAATTCAAGAAATCCCAGAATCAGTCAGCATCTACTTCTCCTGTATATCTAAAACGCTATCCATTTATGCCCTTACTAGGAGAATTGGGATTTTTGGGTTTACGCAATGTTGGTTTCCTGTTAACTTTATTCGCTTTAGAACCTGTAAGTTGGCATCAAATTCCATTATTAGTGACAGCTTTTAGTTTTTCTTGGCTCTTAGGTTTAGTGGTTCCCGGTGCTCCCGGTGGCTTAGGTGTGTTTGAAGCAACTGCGATCGCTATGCTGCAACATCGGTTTCCCATAGCAGTTATAATTGGTGTGGTTGGTATGTATCGTTTGGTTAGCACCCTAGCGGAAGTTATTGCTGCAACCCTGGCTTGGATAGATGAACGCCGAACGGTTTACTAAGGATAGCAGCCATGTCAATTTGATCAAAAACCAGACTGGATACAAGCCTCCGGATTTATCCGTGGAGAGTCAAAAATTTTTGTTGAGTTTCAAGACCCTCGATTTATCGATGGGGTAATTGATAACTGAAATAACCTAGGGTTAATCTCGAATTTTATAATTACAAAATTTAAGGCTGAATATTTACTTTAACTGAGAAAAAACATGGTATGCATCGGGATTAAACTGTGGATTCACCGTATCTGGAGAATATTTACCTGATTTAGCGGGGATAAGATTATATTCAACGTTATCTGAATAAATCGCAAAAGTAATATTGAGAATCTCCAAGAAATTAATAAAGAAATTACATTCTTTCTCCGGATAATTTTCGTAAAAACGAATCAGATCCGCAATTCTCATTTCCAAATGATTGCGAGAATTTCTACTAATTAAAATTATTTTTAGTAGTACAATCACTAATGTTAATGGGTGACCTTGAGAGAGTAATAAGACAAATAAGGCAGAAGGTTCTTCTCTATTTTCGGTTGTCAAAAAATCAATGAGTCTATTGCAACTTCTTAAAACTAAATCACTAGTAACCTGTTGGTCATTATATTCATCCTTCCAAGTCAAAAATTTGGCTAGTAATTTTTTTTGTAAGGTTTCTATAAATTTAGGTTGTTCAATCGAAAATATTAAATATCTTGCTAGGCTATATTTAAATTCTTCAAACGGAATATTCTGAGTTTGATTAATAAATATATTAGCTATATTCTCATAACTAAATACTCCCTTTTTGATGACGATTGCTTTGATTAAACGTAAAACTTTGTCCCCTAAAGAAGAGGGATTTTTATAGCGTTGATTGGTTTTGTTATTAGACTGGGAACGAGCAGTATACATTGCTAAGTCAAACTTAAATTTATCTTTAAGTTTTTTGGCAATTTTTCTCGCAGCTTCTTGTTGTTCTTTCGGATTGTCTGTATCTAAGGATTGAGCATAAAACAGAAAAGAATTATACCTATTTACCCAAGAAGTATTAGATAAGGTAGTATGTCTATCCGCAAACAGCTTTAATTCTTGATAATCTTTGCTGTTGATAAAGTGTTCTACCCAGCTTCTGTAAGTTTTCAATTTTCGTGGGTAATCATAACTTTTCTTCGGCTTATAATTATCAAATATAGCGATTAAATCTTGAATATATTGATATTGCCGATTAATTTCCCAATTGTTAATTAATATGTAACAGGAGCGTTTGAGAGTATAATGAAAATCATCTTCCTCTTTATTTTCAAAATATTCATATATCCCCGGTGATGATTCTAAAATGATTGCAGAATCTAAACAGTCAATAAATAAACGTTTGAATTCCAGTAAAATATCTTCAGGTTGCCATTTTTGCAGGAGATTCATCAATAAGTTGTAGATTTTTTCTTGAATCTCATGTAAATTAAACGACTCAACAGAGGAATTTATAAAATGTTTATTGTATTGATTATTTGTCAGACTATTAGTAGTCATTATATTTATTTCGACCAAAGAGCATTATATTTGATTAGATTTATATATGATCATTCGCTTAACCCTGATTGTATCAGGCTATCAATATCTTTTGATAATATCTAGTGTATTTTCACAGAAATTTGATAGATTCATATAATCTTAGTCAAATTAACGGTTATTTCTTAAAGTTTTAATGAACTACTAGCTCAGTAATTTTCAGGAAGCCAGGATATAATCTCAATTCTCCAAAATAAAACTATACATGGATAGCAGAAAGGCAGGGAGCAGGGAGCAAGGGGAGAATTATCTGTAAGGATTTAGAGAAATGGTATTAAGGATAATATATAGCACTACGCAATTAGGGTGCGGATATTGTTGAAAGCCCAAACCTATGAGCAGTAAACTTATTACTTATTACTTGCGCGTAGCGCTATATCTGTCTGCCTCAAATATATAAAATCCTGCTAGGCTAACACTTTGGAGATGCTAGCCAATTAACAGGATTCAGAGAATTTTAGATCTGGGAAAACAGACAATTTTTTGTCGGTTGGGAATTATTCTGGGCTATTTACTTCTGCGTAATTAGCGATCGCACTAATATAAATCAGATGGCTTAATAATAATCCGAACCAACTAACAGTTACCCAAGGTAGCCATTGCCAGCCAGTATGGAGGAAGTTATACAAAAACCATAAACCAGAATTGGTGGCACCAAAGGCAGCTACATGGACAGCAAAGTTCATCCGGTCATCTAGTTTACGATAATCTGGGTCATTACGATCAGGTTTGCGAGGCCAACGAGGAGGCATAAATACTTACTTATTACAATAGTTTACAAAATGGGTATATTTATCATTCTACGATATCTAAATACGGTCAGAAAGAGGCAGGGGGCATGGGAGCAGGGAGCAGGGGAGAAAAGAGAGCTTCCACAAATAAATTTGAGGGCTTGTATCCTTTTATTTTTCGGTCACAGAAGTTAGTAATCTCAACATCCGTAATCACCAGATTTACCACCAGTCTTACTAACTAAGTGTATGGACTCGATTTGGATGGATTTTTCCAGGGCTTTCGCCATATCGTACAAAGTTAAAGCTGCTACGGAAACAGCTGTCAAGGCTTCCATCTCTACCCCTGTTTCGGCTTTGGTTTTAACTGTAGCCTGAATCTGATATCCAGGTAATTGCTCATCAGGGAAAATTTGCACTTCTACTTTTTGTATGGGTAAAGGATGACATAAAGGAATTAAATTTGCTGTCTGTTTTGCTGCCATAATTCCTGCTAACCTTGCGGTTCCTAAAACATCTCCCTTGGGGATATTACCGGATTGAATTGTAGTAAATGTTGTCAATAACATTCGCACTTGACCAACTGCCACCGCTTGGCGAATTGTGGGCGTTTTTGCGGACACATCTACCATCTGTGCTTGTCCCTGAGCATCTAAGTGGCTTAAATTGCCAGAATCTTCTTGCTTCATTGAGAGAGGTTGTGCTACTATTAATTTCTTGTAAGGACGTGTAGCTCAGTGGACTAGAGCACGTGGCTACGGACCACGGTGTCGGGGGTTCGAATCCCTCCTCGTCCGTTTTTTATGTTTATTGAGAAGGAATTATAGGTTTTTGGTATGACCAATAATCCCTTTATGCTTTGATAGTACAAGTCCCGGATTTATTCCACGGATAAATCCAAAATCCAAAATCCAAAATTGAATGACTTATGACTTTTCTAAAGCATAGAAATCTTTACCTCTACCAGTGGCAAAACGGAAAGAATTTTCAATTCCTTTGCTAGAAAAAGTTAAGAAAATTATAATCGCCGATGCTGTTAAAAATGTAGCCAAGCCAAAAGTATTACGGTAGCCAAATTCTTCGGCTATGTAACCAATTAAAGGCCCAGCGATCGCAATTCCCAAATCTAAGCCCATAATACATACAGCGAATATCTGTCCCCTTTCATAGGGTTGGGATCGATCGCTCATTAGGGTGGAAATGATAGGGATAACTACACCAGAACCAGCCCCTTCGAGAATAGCTCCCAACAAGAATGTATTCTTATCAGTAGCTTGCCACAGGAATGAAAATCCTAAGGTATAAACCGTCAGACTGATGGTGACAAACAAACCTCTACCAAACCTATCGCTTGCTCTACCGCTAAATAACCTGGCACTAAAACTAGCGATCGCAGCTACAGCATAAAATAACCCAGGATTTAAATCTACCCCTGTAGACTTAATAAACAAGGGTATAAATGTATGCAAAATACCAGAACCTATTCCCACTAGGAACATGATGAGAGAGGGAATTTTCACCCTAGGACTCACCAAAATCTGCCAAAATTTAATTTGTTTTTGATTTGCTGGCTGACTGTGGATGGGAGGACTAATAATGGGTAAGATACACAAAAATGTCAAAACTCCACACATTCCAGAGGCAATAAATAAGGCTTCATAACCTAATCCTGCTTGCAAATAACCCCCAAAAGCTGGGCCAATTGCTATTCCTAGGGGAGTTACCAGGCTCATATAGCCAATCACTTCACCACGAATATTAGTTGAGGTTAAATCCACCACCAAAGCTAAATAACCAGTGGCGAAAGCGGCAATACTGATACCGTGAAACACCCGTACAGCCATGAGCAGAGGGATTGATTTTACAACCAAATAGCCAAAAGGAGCGATCGCAACTACAAAAGAACCAATCAACAATACAATTTTGCGTCCCCGTCGATCTGATAATTTTCCCATCGATCCCCGAAACAGCAACATGCCAATGGCAAAACCGCCCATGACAATACCAATTTGTTGCTTACTAGCCCCGATTTCTGCAATATAGAGAGGCAGAGTCGGTAATAAAGAGCCTATACTGGACCAGAACAATAAACCTGCTGCAAACAATATCAGCAGGTTAAGGCGCAGTTGCTTATCCAATGTCTGAAACATTTTTATGGCAGATGCGAGATATGTGTATTTATTATTGGTGATTATTCATTAATGATTTGTCTACTAAGTAGGTGGGCATAAAAAATTCAATGTATGTCATTGCGAGTGCAACGGAGTGAAACGAAGCAATCACAAGGACTTTGTGCTTTTTACATTCTGTTATATAGCTTGGTTGATTTCCACCTACTTACTTAACCACTAACCACTCACCTTAAGAGCGAGAGAGAGCCAACCACCCTTAATTACTTGTTTTACATTACTTAACATTATGCGTCATTTTACAGAATTTGGTGCACATCCCACAAGTAGCAACCTGTATACATCCCTATAATTCCAAAAATCCCCACAATCCAAAAATCACCACAATCCCAATCAGTGCAACTCAGTGTAATCCTTAAAATCCGTGATCAAATAACCACCCATCCCCAACAATCACCTCCAACCTCTCCACCAATCGCGGGATAAAATATTCAGCATCATTCAACCCTTCCTGCACATACCAAGTACCAAAAGCTTCCTGTGTCTCAATCCCCTGAGCAACCGCCGCACCTGATAAAATCTTTATACTACGCTGTTGTAACTCCTCTAATTGCGGATGCTCCCTACCGCGAACCTGACACAAATACACCGCAGTCGCACCCAACAAAGCTTCTATCCCATCGCCTTTAGGTACTCGATTGTATATCGTTTCAAAAGTTTCCACGGCATTTATCAAAGGTATCTCCACCCGCAGACACAGCCACACAGCTTGAGCTAAATATATAATTCCCTGACTTTCATCTGCGATGCCTAAATTATACAAAACCTGGTATAAATCAATGTAAGCGCGGATTTCTGCAAAAGCTTGAGCAGCTTGCAGGTATAGTTCTAACTTCTTGGTTTTATTTCCCCTTTTCCCTTCCCAATAACCTATTTCGTGCAGATTAGCGGCTTTTACTTCCACA
>NZ_FYBH01000180.1 GCF_900185595.1 Calothrix rhizosoleniae SC01 | reverse complement strand
CTTAGTTGGGAGGTGGCGGAGAGACTGGGGTGGAAGTATTGGGTGAGAATGGTGATTTTCTGCATAGTTTATTTTTGTAGGTTATGTATAATAACGCTACTTCACAATCGCTTTGATAGCGAGACGTTTGAGGTATTGAATTTGTTTAGGGAATTGAGTTTCTAGAGAAAAAAACAATTGATTTTTGATATTGTCTAAGTCTTTAGGATGATCAACATTCATTGCATTTATTTGTTTTAAATTAAACTTTCTCACTCGTTTTTGGTACTGTAGATGCTCTGTAGAACTGGGGATGAAGTGAGCCGTAAATGAACTACGAGAATACTCCGGTTGTGAAGTCTCTAAACTACCATGAATAGTTTTAGAATTCCAGAAAAAAGCATCACCTTTTTTTAAAGCAGGAGCATGACATTTCAATTGATACTTTTTGATAATATCAATCACTAGTTCCTTGTATTTAGTATGGTTGAAAGCTATATCAAAATCTCCACCATTGTTTGCCATATCAATTTTGTGGCTACCAGGATAGACATAGAATCTTCCAGCACCTGGTTGGATATCTTCAACTGCAACCCACACAGCTGTCATCTTACCAAGTTCTGTAGAATCTAAGTAATAAGTATCTTGATGTGCCCATGTTGCGGGATTACCCTCGAAGTACATGGTTTGGATAATAGTTCCAGGTTCACCTAAAATCATAGAAACTACTTTCTGGATATTCTCATGAGTCAGAATTGATAGTCCTGTTTGTTTGAAGTTAGGAAATTTTTTGGTATTAATATCTTGAATATTCAGCAAAGAGTTGAGCATATAGCCATGAGAAGTCAGGACATGCTTTTCAGGATTTGCTGTTGCTTGACGGTATAGATATTTCTGATAAGGTTTAATTTCTGTTGCAAAAAATTTGCGTGCGACATCACACAGTTCTGATGGAATCAAATTGCGAATAACTACATAGCCATTTTCGTGGTAATAGTTCTGAATATCTTCTGGCGTTTTCAGGCTACTGTATATGTCAGAATCTGAATCGACAGTTAATGGAATTTTGATTTCTTCTCCTGTTGGAGAATTGATTGTAAACAGATTATTTCTTCTTTCCATGACATACCTTAGTAAATACTAATATACCTCTCTGACAATTAGCTTGAAACCACTAAAATTACTGGACAAAAACTAAATTCCCAGGGATGTCTAATGTTTAAATTGATAAACCAGCTTTTTTACGCTTTAACTCAATTATCTTAATAATAGTCATAAACTCATACATTGCATGAAGTAAGCAGTAAATAAATGATTCCCAACCTTCTAAAAAACCGAGTCTAATGAAATACATATAAATAAAGCGTGCTGGGGGACGTAATAACCAAAATTTTGCTGCTATGACACGTAGTCTATTTTTACCTTTTGTACCAAATGCTTCCAGATTATTTGTTTCCAAAAAATCAAATGCCCACTTTGCTTCCCAAGAGGAATAACGGTCATGTCGCTCTAACCAATCAGAAAATCCTTTTGAGTTGGCGTAGTGATCGTAGGGTTCATATAATCTTGATGTCTTTGTATCCTTTGTAAAACATTCCATCGAACCACTTTCATCCTCATAAAAAACCTCGCCTCTCTTTAATAAACGGTCATGCCAATTTGGGTAGCCCAGGCTACGCTTTAGCCACTTACCCCAAAATAAATATCGAGGTGTTAGTTGAAAAGCATTGAAGGTAGTATGTGAGCATGTTTCCCTAATTTCATTTACTAAAGATGCTGGTATAACTTCATCAGCATCAACAAATAAAACCCAATCACCTTTTAAATCACAGTTATGCAAAGCCCAATTACGTTGTTTTGCTGCACTGAAAAGACCTATTGGAATATTTACAAAGACTTTTGCACCTAATTTTGTTGCTAATTGAACTGTTGTGTCTTTGCTTCCAGAATCAACTACAACAACTTCATTACACCATTCCAGAGAAGATATACATCTTTGAATGTTTGATTCTTCATTTTTAGTAAGAATTACAACGCTAATAAGAAAATTCATGGTTACTAAATATACCAATGTATTACAGCTTAAATAATTTCTATTTTTATTTGAGGATATCAATATAATGATTTGCCATATCTTGGGCTGTCTTCTCAATAGAAAAAATAGAATTTGTCCATTCTCTAGATTTAGATGCTATTTTTTGCAATTTAAATGGAGATTGTATCAATTCTTTGATAGTATTTGTCCATTCTACTGGAACTCGTGGACGCACCCATCCCATAGTTGTTTCAGAGATTTCATTGTGCAGTCCAACTTTGTCAGATATTAGAACAGGACATTCACAAGCCAAAGCCTCCACAATTACATTTCCAAAATTTTCGTGACGACTAGGTAAAACAAATAAATTAGCAGTAGAGTATATTATCGGCAGTTCTTTTGGCTCACATCTATCAATGAAAATTACTTTTTTTAGTAAATTTGCACTTCTAAATTTATGTTGCAATAAGGCTTTAGTCCCATCATCATCACCACCAACAAAAATCATTTTCCATTTTAAATCTCTCAATGGAGCTAAAACTTCTGGTAGTAAATCTAGCCCTTTTTTGTCGTGTAAACGTCCTACATTCAATATAATAAAATCATCTTCATTTAAATTTTTAAATTTGCGCCAATCTTTTGCTTTTTCAGTTGCAGGTTGCCAAAAGTTGATGTCTAAACCATTAGGAATAATAAAAGGTTGACCAGGTAATTGTAGCCAGTTACATTCTTCTAATTCTTGCTGAGCAGTGTAGTGGATACCACTAGCATTTCTGACGTTAAAGCTTTCTTGTAATAAATAGTATACTGCCTTTTTAACTGTTTTTTGTCGCCAAGAATAAGGACCTAATGCACCCCGTGGGGAAACAACATAAGGAATACCTTGACTTTTAGCTGTTTTACATGCCGCTCCACTGGTGCGCTGCCAAACCCCTGTAATATGAATAATATCAAATTCTTTTACTCGTTCTTTTACTGCTTGTTCCATACCAGGACAATGAATACCCATTCCTGGTTTTTGTTCAAAATAAGTTACTTTGACACCGTTACGTATAATTTGTTTATTTAGAGGTAATTCTGGTTGATTTTCTAAACCAGCGTTAGAGGTAAAAACTTCGACTTCATGGCCCATATTTGCTAATCCTTCGCATAATTGGCTGACGCTGAGAACTGGTCCGCCAAATTTCCATGCCGGGGCATAAACTGGTATGTAGTGGAGAATTTTAAGCTTATTTGACATAATTACTCGCATCTTCTTTTGCAGGAGAAATGTTTAAGCTGCCAAGAATTTCGTGACATCTCTTTTCAAAATTATCATCAGAAAAATAATCTAAGCCTTCGGGAACTATTCCTTTGGGACGCTTTAAAGCTTCTAAAATAGCTGCTTTGATTTCTTTGGGGTTATTCGGATTAACTAATATACCTAATAATCCATTTCGTAATGCTTCTCGACTACCGTCAAGTTTGCTGGCAACTACAGGAACACCGCAAGCCATTGCTTCTAATAAAACGATGCCGAAACCTTCGCCTTTACTTGGCATTACGTAAGCATCTGCTAATCTGTAATGGTCAGCTTTCTCTAGCTCAGGTACAAACCCTGTAAATACAACATGTTTTTCAATTCTTAAAGACTTGACCTTTGCTTCTAGTCTTGGGCGGTCTTTTCCTTGACCTGCGATAATATAGACTAAATTAGGCATTTCCTCAACCAGATTTGATAAAACTTCTATTACTTCATCAAAGCCTTTGTAACGTTCGCGAAAGTCTAGACGACCTAAAGTCATTAATATAGTTTTACCTTCTAACTGATAGCGTTTCAGTAACTCAGGATTTTTTGCTTCTGGTGTAAATCCTTCAAGGTTAACTGTATTAGGTAAAATAACTTCTTTAATATTTTCTAATTTTGTCCAGTTTAAAAATCGTTGTTTTGTTAGTTCGCTTACACAGATAATTCCGTTTATTTTTTTGAGTAAATTATTAACTAGCCAGCTAGGAGAAGGTTGCCAAGCTTCATAACCATGAAGTATTAAATAAAAAGGTGCTTTTGTCCAAAGATGGATTAAATAGGCAAGAGGTGTAAAATTAATATGACCACATATGATTAAATCAAATTTGGGATTACGCTTAACTGTTTGCAAAATTGCTATGCCGTAGTTCAGTTTTCCCTTTAATCCGGAAGTCACATAGGTTAATTTTTTAGGAAGAAAGTTTATGGGGTCTATGATTTTTTTGCGCGGAATTGCAACCACTTCTGTTGTCTGAGGATAGTTGCATAAAGCTGTGAGTAAGTCTCGATTGAATTTTGCTATACCTCCACGGCCTCCAAAGGCATCTGGGATTAAAGCTAGTATTTGCATTATCAATTCTTGTTCTTAAATTTTTTAAACTTGGATTTTCTATGAAGTAATACGGTTTTGTTTACCATCTGGTATTTTCTTAATCAATAAACATAATAAGTATAATAATAAAGCATCTCTTCCAAATTCATAAATAACTAAATTGATTAAAGTTAAAATAGAGTTTGTATAAATTCTTAAGCTTCTAAAAGAAAATGATATTAACAGCATATATTGAAATAATGGATTTTTTATATTATTTAATAAGCGGCCTAAATAACTTAAGTAGAAAGAAGTGAATAATGAGATTATAAATACACCAAACAAACTCCAACGTTCAAAAGAGTCAGCCATTAAAGTTATAGGTGCATTTGTGAATTCTGTAATTCTGACACCATAATCTTTCAATCTTTCAGATGCCTCTGACAAGTTTTTAACTCCACCAGAAATAAAGTTTGGCAAAAAAATTGTAACTACAGATTCTAAATTCTGAAATCCAATATATTGCTCGCTTTCAAAAACTTTATCTATTACTAGCTGACCTGTTGGCTCTGTCATACGAATCAATGTACCATACAACGGGTCTTCATTGACTGTAACTACGTTAGGTTTTATTTCTCCAACAGCAACTTGATAAATGAGTTCAACACGAGACGCTAGATCGGTAGATGCGAAATATTCAATGTTTCTTGCTGATCCAATAATTGCGATTATAACTATAAATAAAGGAATAAAAGTCAGTATTAATGTCCTAATTTGCTTGAGTTTTATTTTTGAGCCTAAACTTCCCACCAAAAAATATAATATTACACGTAAACTTCCCTCACGTCCTCCGGTTAAACTTAAAATTAAGGCTCCAATAATAGGAGTAGTGATAAACAAAATATTCCTCTTTAAAAAAATAGGATATGATAAGCTAGCTCCTGCAAAAAAAAAGACTAGAGGCATAAATACACTTAAACCTTGAAGTATATATAATGGGGAACCAACTGGTATCTTAGTGCCTATCTCAAATCTTATATTAAAATAACCTGTTATATGAGCAGATAATATAAACACAAAAAAAATTAATAGAGTAATATTAAAGGCTTTTTTAATTAAATGATTTGATAGTTTTGTAAATATAATATTTTTACTATTAGTGATAATTTTTAAAGGTTTTGCAATCAAAGAACCTATCAATCCTCCCCAAGTAACAAGATTTATTAAAAACATAGTTATAAGTGGATATTCTGCTATTTCATAGCCTGAATTAGAAACAATATAAACACATCCTAGAAATCCTATAATCCAACAATTAATTGAACCTAATATATAAGCTATGGACAGTAAACGAATCTTAAATGACCCATCTAAAAAAGAATGACGTATGAGAATAAACAATGGAATCAGAGCTATTAACCCTAAAAAAACTTCAAATAGCCTTAAAGACGCACACAATAATAACAATAATAACAATAATAGCAATAAAATATGATTTTTTGATTTCATAAAAATTATTTATATCAATATTTTTGTGAACTAAAATTAAGTAAAAAATAACTACAAATCATGCACTTTATTATTGCAGAAAATATACAGCCTAGAAATATACCCAATTCAGCAAATTGCCAACCAAGACTTAGGATTAAACTGAAACGTACTGTTGCATATATTGTCTGAGTTAATAAGTAGGCATTTTTCAATCCAGAAAATTGAAGTGCAAAATGAAACTGTGTTCCTATAGCATTTGATACTACAATTAATGAAATCCAAGGAATCATCCATTCTCCACCGGAAAAACTCTTGCCTAAAAATAATCCTATTAGATCTGTTCCTATTAATGTTCCTCCTACAACTAACCCTAGTAACATAGAAATCATGGCAAATACATACTTTAAAAGATAGCGCCTTACTACTGATGAATTTGTCCAATTTAATCGTGCTGTACTACCACTGTTAAGAGCATTAGAGAGTAATCCTATAGGCTGCATTAAACCTTTAATACCTACGTAATATCCTAAACTAGCCAAAGGACTGAATAATGAAAAAGCCCATGTATCGGCATTCAAACTAAAACTCTCAAAAGCATAAGGTAAAAAACTTTTGATTAAAGGTGAAAAAGATGGTTTTTCTGAAAAGATGATGCCTTTGATATATTTTCCTTTTCTAAATAATCCTACTAAAAGAGAAATAGACCAAATGATAATATAAATGATAACTAAGGAAGATACTGATAACCAATCTAAACTTAATAGCCCAAATACTAAGAAAATATAGCTTGTTTGATAAGCTATCCGCATTGAGTATTGCCGGTTAATACTACCTGCGGCAAGATAAATTGAAGATAGACTTCCTGAGAGCATAATTATAGGAAAGCTCAGGGAATATATGGCACTCAGTAAACGATTTGGGAGGCTAAGTTGAATGTAAGCTAGACTAGCTATTATTCCTAGGGGAATAATGATTATTGATAGCCACCAACTGTAATAGATAGTTCTACGCCAAGCTTCCTTAGGAGATATTTGTTTAGAAGTTATTAATCCTCTAACTAATCGATCCCATTGGCAAGTTCCTAAAATGATGATTGTAGATGGAACCAGTAAAACTAAACTAAATAATCCTCTTTCTTCTGCACCTAAAGTACGATTAACTAGAATAGATGCCGGAAAAATAAGTCCTGTTAAAGCCATTTCCCATCCTAAACTGCGTGAGGCTCCAGGAGTAACTTTATCAAGTATTTTAATTAATTGTCTAGCTACATCTAACACGTCAGTTAACTATTAAAAAAAATATAAAGTATTATTTTGAAAAAGTATATTGCACATTTCAATATATTAGTTCTGTTGAGCTTATCTTGCTCAAACCAATAATTATTGTATTAATTTTTCATTATTTTCTAGGTTCATGTTTTATAAAACATCACTTAATTCAATATAAAGTTAACATTTTTGTAGCAATTTTACTTTCTCTAAAGCTTTAGATAACCTATGATGCAAACTATATTCAGATTGAATACAACGTTGATAACCTGCCTCTGCAATCTTTTGTCTAGCGTCTTCGTTTTTTAAATAAAAACGAATTTTATCAGCACATTCTTCTGATGAACTAAAAAATTCAGCTTCTTTACCCTCCTCGTATATCTCTAGATGTTTGTCTGTTCTTTGTGCTAAAAAAAAATCCTTTGCAAGCCGGAATTTCAAAAGTGCGTAAAGTAAATTGATCCCGATTTGCTGCAGAAACAAATCCTAAAGAAATTTTGCTATACCAAATCTTTTTCACGTAGTCTTTACCAAATATTGGTGGATGGAATAAGTCCCGTTTTAGATAATAAGCTAAGGTTCTATTCCACCGTCCTCCATAAATATTAACAGGTATTTTTTCTTGAATAATTAAATTATAAATATCTGCTTTTCTTTTATCTCTTGCATAACCAACAAACAAAACATCATGTTCATAATTATAATTATTTATATTTTTTAAAAAGGGATGAAAAATATGTTTATAGTAACCATGTCGATAAAGGTATACATTTTGTGCTCCATGGTCAATAAACTCTTTTACGTTAAATTCTCTCCACACAAAATGAATATCATAAGCTGGAATTGAGTCAATGAAATTTTTCCAAACAGGAAGTTCTGCTATATTCATAGGGCTAAATGGATCATCTTCCTGAAAACAAATAAAAATACAATTTGGGAATAATTCTCTAGCTTTTTCTAGTGTTTCAGGTAATAAAAGCAATGATTTTTCAATCCAAGCGACTTCTGGCTTATATGCTATAAATTCATTTAAAAAAATTTGATTAAATACATTAATCTTTTTTGTGTCAAAAAAGAACTGATTTGTAACATATTTTAAGATTGTTTGAGTTGAAGAAACCTTCCAACTCTTATGTTGATTAAATTCGTAAACTTCATTACCTAATTCTTTCAAAACTTGACATCTCTGCCAACCAGTCATCCATTGAGCATCTAAATATCCAGCAAAGAAAATTTTCATAGCTACTGAGATTAAATATAAAGATTAATGTTTAATACCATCCACAATAAGTGATCTTTTTTTCATAATATAGTTAAAATTAAATATCATATCTGCATCAGTACAGTCTTCATAATCTGTTTGATGAGATGTCGGCTCGTTACATATATACTGACCTGATTTATCACAATAAAACAAAGGTATTGGAAATAAATTAGCTATTTTTAAAGCTTCAGAAAAAGAATAAACTGACCATCTTATCTTATTTTTTGAAGGATGATTCCAAGGAAGTTTTACATCTGGATATCCAGCAGGTTCTGGAGGTGCATAAGTCCGTAAGTCAGCATCAGGGACACAAGTTCTAATAACTCCATTAGGTTTTAAAATCCTATGACATTCTCGTAATAATGATAAAGCTTCATCAAAGAATAAATGCTCAAAAAAGTGCTCAGAATAAATAAAATCAACTGAATCATTATCAAATGGTAATTTATCTCCTTTCTCATAGTAAAATTCTTTGAAATTTGTACGTTTATAGTAATCTTCCTTAGCCTCTTTCGTTGACTTCCCAGTTAATTTAAAAATTTTATTGCCAATTTTAGTGATGGTCTTTTTAAAGCTACTTTTAGTTAAAACTTGAAATATGTAAGAGAAAGACAATCTATCTAAAGATAATGGATGATGTTCCACATCTCCAAAATGTATCCAACTTTTATCTAAAAATATCTCTAATGCTTCAGGAGTAAGATTTTCTAGACGTGATATCCCTAATTGTAACCTTTGCACACTATTTGATTCCATAGTATATAACTTATATTTTTAATTGAATTATATTTTTTTATTTGCTAGTTATATTTGAAAATTAATACTTGTAGCATTTTATTTGGTAGCTACTACTATAAAATTTTGGCTAAAAATACTCTCCTTTCCTCCTCCACCAGTTTCAACTGCCAAATAAAATTTTAATATTACTCTAATAAATTTCCAAATTAAGAATCTGACTATACCTTTAAACCCATTCGTTGGAGGATATTCTTCAAAACATTTTACCTCCCTAAAACCAGAAGCTTTTAATAATTGTGTTATTGAAGTAGCAGTAAAAGCTATCTCATGAGTAAAATCACCATACAGTACATTATTGCTGAATATTGATCCTCCATTAGGAATATGAATAATCCAGTATCCGTCAGTTTTTAATACTCGTACAATTTCTACAACAAAATTTATTAACTCATTTTTATTAAAATGCTCAATAACGTCATAACTGATAATAACATCTAGTGAATTTGGAGGATGAGAATTGAGAGTATTCATCAAATCGTCTTCTTGAACATTGTCAATTCCCAATTGCTTTGCAAATGCTACTTGTTCTGGAGAACAATCCACACCATAAATGTTGTGGTAGCCCATTTTTATTGCAAAATAAATTAAAGCTCCATGACCACATCCTAAATCTAAAATTTTTACTTCGCGTTTTTTGGGAAAGTAATTACATATAAATTGCATTAGTCGTGATTCACGATTTTTAAGTCCTGTCAAATTTTCTGGAGCAAGAGGTTCTTGACGAGATGTAACATACGATTTATAAATAAAACTACGGTAATCATCAATCATTATCTTTATATATTTTTATTTTTCTATATGTTCAAAATAGCAAAATAATTATATTTATCTCTTACTTTCCTATCTTTATCCCCACACCTTCCATATTCTCCCTACTTCCGTAATACCCCTTAGAATAATAGTATCCACCATAACTACTACCACCACTAACACCATTCACAATCATCCCCAAAACATCCACCTTCGCCTGCTCCAACGCCGACTTCGCCGTACTCACCGCCCCAGACTCAACCTCCCCAGGACGCACCACCAACAATATCCCATCCACAAACTTAGCAATTACCAACGCATCCGCCACCGCAGTCAAAGGCGGAGTATCAATAATTACAAAATCATAATACTCAATCGCTTCCTTCACCACAGTCCCCATACGTTGGGAATCCAATAGAGACACAGGGTTGGGAGGAATTTGCCCCACAGGTAACACATCCAACGTCACTAAAGCCTCCTGAGCCGTATTTGGTAATTGTGCCTGATTGACTAAAACATTACTCAAACCGGAAAAATTCTGTATTTGCCAAATTTTATGTTGTCGGGGACGACGCATATCTGCGTCAATTAATAGCACCCGTTTACCCAGTTGAG
>NZ_FYBH01000120.1 GCF_900185595.1 Calothrix rhizosoleniae SC01 | reverse complement strand
AGTCAAAATTACATTCACGAAATACCTGCTCAATACGACTATAGCGTTGGAGACACCAATCGCGGCAGATAATCCAAGAAGGATGTAGATTATTTACCAGGATAAATTTACTCAGTTTTTCTCTAATTTTTACAAGATATTCGTCTAACCAGAAATTAATCATTCTGTGATATCCAGTATTTCTAAATGCTTCCATTTGACAGATCTCTTCACGAGTTACCCCAAACTCGTTAAGTAATTCTAGGGGAAAGTAACAAATATCCCGTTCAGCATCTTCGTGAATATCTCGTAAATTATTGTAAAACTGGTCTACTGTACCAAGATAATAAACTAATTGCCAATGTTCTGGAGTCAAAAAAGGTAAAATTTGAAAAGCAGTACCTGACAAATTTTCTAACATTATTTGATAGTTATTAAGAGTGTGAATCTCTAAATTAGGTTGGTGGTACTGAACATTAGCCATAATATGGCTATCGAAAGACTGAATACATAAGCTATTAATGATATTATCGGTATTTGCAAACCAAGAGTTTCTGATTTGATTCAACATTTTCTCAAAAGATGAATCTACCGGAATTATTCCTTCGTTTAAAAGTAGCTTCCAATCCGCAACAAAATTATTATATTCAGTTCCTTGGCAATCAATAAATTCACTTTCAGCTAGCTGATCGACCAAACGCAGCCAACTAACTCTTTCAAGCCATTTATCCCTAATTTCTGATTCTAAGTTCAACACAAAACCTGCGCTATCCAAATCCTTAATAGCATCACTTTCTCTATTTTCTAAGTTAAGTTCAAGTAGCATTTTTTTGCTCATCTAAGTTTTTACTTCTTTGCCGGTATCCGAATAGGCTCATGTAATATCTCTAAGCCCGGTTTTCTGTGGGAAGCCTATTCATACCTCTAGATGCTGAGTCATATAGGGGTTTTCGGTTGAGTGAGGTGAGCGTCTGTATTGCACCCAAATTAAACACGATGTATCTCAAGTAACATAATACTTAGACAAAAAGTTTAACGCCTCCTGCAAAATTACGGGAATTATGTCTCAATCGCAATTTGCAGTATTTATACGTAAAGCAAGTATTGTTACAGTTAAATTCTGTTGGTTATAAAAAAATGAGAAGGGAGTAATTTAACGATGAAAAAAATATTTTCGCCTAAAAATATATGTTAATTTGCGGAATCTTCTTAATTGGGCTTGGATTAAATATTAGTGAAATGGCATGGCACTGCTCTCTCTGGTTTTTCCAGGGGGAGCTATTTTTATCTATGTCCGACTTCAGCCATAAATTTTATTGAATGCGCCAAATTTTAATTTTCCGATCAAATCCTCCACTAGCCAGGGTTTTGCCATCTGGACTAAAAGCGATCGCACTTACCCAGTCGGAGTGTCCATCTAATGTATCGAGTAACTTACCCGTACTTAAATCCCATAGTTTAATGCCATCACGCCCCGCACTAGCAAGTATAATCCCATTGGGATGAACTGTAATTTTATTCACCCAACTTTCATGTCCTGCCAAGGTACGCATTAATTTACCACCTGGGAGACTCCACAGTTTAATAGTGCGATCGCGACTAGCTGTGACTAAGTTTTGACCATTGATAGTAAAAGCCATACTAGTTACGGTATCATTATGAGCCGTAAATTCTCGAATTAAGTTACCACTTTCCAAATCCCATAACTTAATTACCCCTTGCTTATCCCCACTAGCTAAAATTTTACCGTTGGGTGCGATCGCCATAGTATAAATCGCATTACCATAGCGAACAATAGTTTTTAGCGGGCGCTGGTGTGATAGATCCCATACACGAATCCCATCTAAACCACCACTGACCAGTAAATTATTCTCAGCAGATACTGCCAAAGATAAAACATGGCTTCTATGGGCTACAAAGCTACGGTTAAATTTGCGGTTTCTCATATTCCAGAGGTTAATACTATGGTCACTACCACTACTAGCTAAGGTTCGACCATCGGGGGAAACTACCAAGGATTGCACGGCTGTTTTATGGGCTTTTTTAATAGAACCCATACGTCTACCAGTTTGAGCATTCCACAAACCAATGGCTCCTTCATTATCTGCTCCACCACTAATCAGCACTTTACTATTAGGACTAAAGGCGAGGGATTTGATAGTTCCAGAATGTCCCCGTAAGGTACGTACTAATTTGAAATTAGTAAATTTATTTGTCCCCGAACTGCTGTTGACCCTTTCATTGATGGCAGAATTAGCAGTTGGAATATTAGTAAATAAATTGACACTGACAAAACTAGCGATCGCGATGGGGAAAAAAGTTTTATACAACCATTCGTAAGATCTATATCGCATACATTTATAAAGAGTCTACTACTACCGTTTTTCTTAGGATGCCCAGATTAAACGGTGGTCATTTAGGCTCTTTTACTGAATATTTATAGCACTTTTAATTACAAAAAAACCAGTATTTTTTCTAGGTTAACGTGAGTTCATGATACAAGACTACATAAAGTTTTTTCAAGAAATAATGTTATTTGTGACACTCATGTAGTAAACATGATGGATTTTAGCTATGTTATATAGTTGACTGTCAGGAAAAATACATAATCCGAATCCATATTAAGAGCGATTTGTAGTTAGGTAATAAGTTTTGAATTATTATTTAGAATAGAGGGGCTTGGGGTTTAACTGTTTGATCTGAGAAATTAAGAGCCACCTATCCACAAAGGTATTGGTGGGTATATAAAATTCCTCATGGTGTTTCGAGAAATAGGAACGGCTAAAGTATTACTTTCATCTGCTATATCGCAATAGTTGCAGAGGAGAAATTAATTATGCCAATTACACCAACCTATCCAGGTGTTTACATCGAGGAAATTCCTAGCGGTGTTCGCACAATTACAGGTGTTGCTACCTCGATTACAGCTTTTATTGGTCGTGCTGTACGAGGTCCAGTAGATGAACCAATAACGATCAACAGCTATAGTGACTTTGAACGTATTTTTGGTGGTCTATGGGTAGATAGCAGTCTAGGTTACGCTGTGCGGGATTTTTACCTCAATGGTGGAAGTCAAGCGATTATCATTCGACTATATCACCAAGATCCAGGTGATCCGGACGCTACTCCACCAGTAACTGCAAAACCTGCAAGGGCACAAGTCAATGCCAATGGACTACTTCTGGAAGCAGCTAGTGATGGCGCTTGGGGTAACTACTTACGTGCGCGAGTAGACCATGATGTGTCAGCGCAGGTGGCAGAGCGTTACGGTGTAAATTTAGATCAACTGTTTAACTTGACTGTACAGGATACAAAAACAGGCGTGACTGAACAGTTCCGCAATCTGACAGTAGTTAATAGTCCTCGTCAAGTTAAAAAAGTACTAGGAAATGAATCATTGTTGGTAAGAGTATCTGGAGATCCGGCTTCTGTTCCTGGGGCACATGGTGATCCTGCTCCTGGGCAAACTATTTGGGAAGATGATGCTGCATCAGCAAGAGTTCTCTCTGCTGATGAAGCAGGAGATGGATTGGCATTGAACCAAAATGACTTTATGGGGACTGGCAAAGAAAGCGATAAAAAAGGTTTGTATGCTTTGAAAAAAGCAGACCTGTTCAATATTCTTTGTATTCCACCCTATAAAGATGACAATAAAGATGTAGATATAGGCTTAATTGGCGAAGCAGCTAAATTGTGTGACATCGGGCTTTTTTGATTGTCGATCCACCCAGTACTTGGAATGATAAAGATAAAGCCAAAGTAGGTATTGATAATTTGGGTACTAAAAGTGACCATGCAGCAGTATTTTTCCCACGTGTAGTACAACCGAATCCTCTGCTAGATAACCAATTAGAAACTTTTGCGCCTTGTGGTATTGTCGCCGGTATTTTTGCTCGTACTGACACTCAACGAGGTGTGTGGAAAGCACCTGCGGGTATTGATGCAACGTTAGTGGGAGTACCGCAGTTAAGTGTACCACTGATCAATGAAGAGAACGGTGAGCTAAATCCTTTGGGTGTTAATTGTTTGCGGACTTTCCCTGGTGTGGGTCGAGTTTCATGGGGTGCAAGAACCTTACAAGGGGATGACCGTTTAGCATCAGAATGGAAATATATCCCTGTACGCCGGTTGGCTTTATATATAGAGGAAAGTCTGTATCGCGGTACTCAGTGGGTAGTATTTGAACCGAATGACGAACCATTGTGGGCGCAAATTCGTTTGAATATCGGTGCTTTCATGAATAATTTATTCCGTCAAGGTGCTTTTCAGGGTAGTACTCCCCAAGATGCTTATTTTGTCAAATGCAGCAGTGAAACTACGACCCAAAATGATATTAACTTGGGGATAGTTAACATTATTGTCGGTTTTGCTCCCTTGAAACCTGCGGAATTTGTAATTATCAAAATTCAACAAATTGCCGGTCAAATTGCTGTCTAATAGGATTTTGGATTTTGGATTTTGAATTCTGCACATAAAATTTTCCCTTGGAATATCGGGAGGTTAGATAAATATGGAATTTACTGTTAATCCCCAGCGATTTGACCCCTATAAAAACTTTAAATTTCGGGTTAAGTGGGATGGTAAATATGTAGCTGGAATTAGTAAATTTGGCGCTCTCAAACGTACCACAGAAGTTGTGACACATAGAGAAGGAGGAGACCCCAGTACATCGCGTAAATCTCCGGGGCGGACGGAATATGAAGCAATTATGCTAGAGAGGGGTGTAACTCACGACTTAGAATTTGAGAAGTGGGCAAGTAAGGTCTGGAACTTTAAAAATGCTCAAGCAGGTGCAGAACAGCTGACTCAAGAAGTTTCTCTGGAAGACTTTCGCAAGAACATTATTATTGATGTCTTTAATGAAGCTGGGCAAAAAGCTATATCTTACAAAATTTATCGCTGTTGGGTGTCTGAATATCAAGCTTTACCAGAACTTGATGCTAATGCGAATGCAGTGGCTATTCAGCAGATAAAATTAGAAAATGAAGGCTGGGAAAGGGACGAAGAGGTTAAAGAACCAAAAGAAGAAAGTTTCTAGGTAAATATATGACTTAGTAATTTTTTTTGAGGGTTTGTAGTCAGCACTTTAGTACGAAAAAATTGAGGTCTAAAATCGGAACTAAGAACTTATTTAGTCATCAATTCAAGCTGGATTAATAGTTTATGCGTGCATTGTCTGCTGGGGAATTATTAACTGTTTGGGAACAAGGATTAATGCAGCAACCCGTACAACGAGCATTAGCTTTGTTAACGGTTGCTTGTCAAGACATTTCTCCTTCACAGCTAGCACAGTTAAGTATTGGACGGAGGGATGGTTTATTGCTAACTTTGCGCGAGGGGATATTTGGTTCCCAGATTCAGAGTATAGCGACTTGCAGTAAATGTGGGGAACGTTTGGAACTTACTTTTGATGTTGCAGATATCCGCACTACTACATCCACAGAACCTCTGGAAATTTGTTCCGTGCAGGTTGACAGTTGGGAAGTTGAGTTTCGCTTACCTAATAGTTTGGATTTAATCGCCATCACCTCCGCAGATACCTCCCAAAGCGCACTCCTAGAACGCTGTTTGTTACAGGTACGGGAACGGGAGGAAATTCAACCAATAGCACAATTACCAACCCAAATCGCTAGTGCTGTGGTGACTCAAATGGCAAAATTAGACCCCCAAGCAGACGTGCAACTGAATCTCTGTTGTCCCGCTTGCAGTCATCAATGGCTGTCTACCTTTGATATTGTCTCTTTTTTCTGGAGCGAAATCCATGCTTGGGCAATTCGGACTCTGCGAGAAGTACATATTTTAGCTTCTACCTATGGTTGGGGAGAAGCAGAAATTTTGACCATGAGTCCCTATCGACGACGGTTGTATTTGGAGATGATAGGAGGATGAGTGACTTTCTCAACAATCTTGTAGCTAGAAACAACAATCAGCTAGAGACGGTACAACCCAGAATACCATCTCTGTTTGAACCGGGCATAGAAACTAGAAATTTAAGTATTTTAGGGGATTTTCAACAATATACAGGCATTGATGATCCATCAGTAACAGAAAATATTCAAGAATTACCCACACACAGAACAAGTTCGGTTCATGAGATTCATCAGTTAGAAGCAGAATCTTACCCTACCCCTGTCCCAGAAAAAAATCAGATGGGAAAGGAAATCCCCAGACAACCTAATGAGGAGAGGATAGAGTATATTACCCGCATTCAAGATGAATCCCCAACAATAAATTCTGAATCAACTCAACCACAATCTCATCCACCGCCACCTCCTACCTCTTCTCACGAGAAAACTCAGATGGGGAAGGGAACCCAGAGAATAACTGATGGGGAGAGGAAAGGATATATTTTTACCCGCGACAAAGACGAATCTCCACCCAGTCCCAATGTTAGACCTCAAACTAATGTTGTCACAAATAATTATTTACAGACAGTAGAAGTACTTAACCAGCAACCACCAGAACCGACAGTGATTCAGCAGGTGATTGCCAAAGAAACTTTCACCAAGGAAATTTTTACCCCCAAAGAAAGTAAAACCGTAACTCCAAAAATTCACCCACTGACTACCCAGGAACCAGAAACCAAAATAGTGGAACAAGTTATCTTACCGATCGCCCAGGAGGAAGTGTCAAGTAATACAAAGAAATTGCTAATTACCCAGGAAATTTCACCAACCCAAACATTAATTACACCCCCTCCAACAACTCCCAAAATTTCCATAGTTAAGGAGTCACAACCAATACAAGAAACAACAGAAGCAGCACCGACAATTAACGTTACCATTGGTCGCATTGAAGTGAGAGCAACAACACCAGCTACACTATCAAAGCCAGCTAAACCTAAGGGAAAACCCTCAGTTATGAGTTTAGATGAATACCTGCATCAGCGTGGAGGTGGTACATGAGTAATTCATTGGCGATCGCAGCTGTAACGACTACTTTACGTTATCTATTACAACGACGGTTTGATAGTAATGGTTCTGGTAGCGTAATTGTGACGACTAAGCCTTTAGATAAAGCCCGTGACAATAATAATAACGGCAATGGAGGCAATCAAGTCAATTTGTTTCTCTACCAAACTCAGTCAAATGCAGCTTGGCGAAATATGGATATCCCCACCCAGGTGAAACCAGGGGAAACGGGATTACCTCCATTAGCGTTAAATTTATACTATATGCTGACAACTTACGCTCAAAATGACGACTTTCCCGAACCAACGAGTCATAATTTGTTGGGGGAAGCCATGCT
>NZ_FYBH01000314.1 GCF_900185595.1 Calothrix rhizosoleniae SC01 | reverse complement strand
AGATACTTTTGGTGATTCCCCAGCTATTTATCAAGAATTTTTACAACGGTCAGAAGTTTATAAAATAGCCCTTGACCCCTTGAAGGCGGATGCAGCTCTGAGGTCAATGTTGAGTGAAATTCACGCCGAGATTCTCAGCAATATTGAAATAGAATCGGTGCAGAAGCAAGGGCAAAAAATTAGTGGAATTAAACTTGTTAGAGAAGAAACCTATTTAGCCAAGCAATTTATTGACTGCACTGTGAATGCAGAATTAGCCCAAGCTGCTGGAGTCAAAAAACTCAAAGGCTTTGAAACTTTTGGCTTACCAGACTCAGAACTTGCCGTAACTTTGGTGTTTGAAACCCAAGGTTTGGACATAGAAAGGCTGAAGAATGTAGAGTATCAATATCTGAAACGTTTTACAAACCTAGCAGACACAGATGCTCAACATTGGCTCCATATTGCCGCAGATTCTGATGATGCGATCGCCCAACAACTAAGAGATAACCTCAAGGATGAACAAGGTAATCTCAAACCAATGTATGCAGGTCAAGATTATATTGATGTGCGTTCTAAAGCTTTGTCCATTGCCTACCAAGCCTTTCGGGATAAACCCTTATCTTTAGAAAAAAGTGGTGCTATTCTTGACAATGGTAATATCGCCATCCTCGATGGAGGAAGATTATCTTGGAATGCTTTTTTATATGATGTTAATGCAGATCAAGCAGAAGCATTAGCTAGGGCAAAAGCCCAACCAACCCCAGAAATGCTCCAGGAGATGGAACGGGTTATTCAGTGGTTTAAAAGTCTTGGTGCCACAGATGTAAAACCTGCTAGTGAATTATACATTCGTCATGCAGGTAATATTACTGGGGCAGTAGATCCTTTAACCGGGGCACAAATGTTAGCTGGTGGCGTACCAAATAATGAGGCATTAGGAACCTTTGGTTATCACTTTGATATTCGCGGTGGCATTGAAGGTTTAGATAGTAGAGCTGCAAGTAAGGGTCTTCCTATATTAGCAGCTATCGACCTACCCCTATTTAATATTGGTATTCAGCACGCTTTAATTAAAGACATACCCAATTTGGCAGTTGTGAGTCCAGCTTCGGGATTTGAGGGTTATGCTGCTTCTGCTGGCAGAATTGTGGAATTTAATTGTGGTGTAGGACAAGGAGTGGGAATTGCGGCGGGAATGGCACTATTTGCTAATCTCGACATGACCGATTTTTCCAACAAAAATGTGCGTAATATTCTCGTAGAGACTGGAAGGTTGCCAAAAATCTATGGGGCGACGAAAATTGCCCAAGCCCAGGAATTAGGTAATTTTGAGAGTCAAATAATTGCTTAGAGTCAGCGATAAATATGCAAGAATTGTCCATTGTAAACCTTACTATACCTTAGGGTGAGCAATGCTAGCCCTATGAAAGGGGTTGGGTGTTAGGCAATAGTAACGACTTGATCTACCGAGCTTTTTGAACGCCCGATGAAGCTGCCAAGGCGATCGCATAACAGAAAACTCGTGAGACAGAGCCAGCGCCAATAACCAAGATATCGCAGTTCATCATTAATTATCTAAAACTTATGATTCAGATCAGTTGAGTTTGCGGTAAAATTTTTAATCAACTCATCCCTGAAACTAAAACAGTGTATCATACCACCATGTCCAACAAAACTATAAAGAGAATTCTCACTTTTGGTATAGCTGTTGCGTCTTCTGTGCTTGCTTTTGCCAGTACTACTAACGTTGTCCAAGGACAAACAAATTATCGCCTCAAAACCATGTTTACGGGCAGTGATAAATGTTTGGATATCATTAATGATGCTAAGGACAATAAACCGATTATGGCTACATGTGGTAATTATTCAGGACAATTTTGGCAAATACCTAATTTTAAATAATATTCGAGTGAATTTGCAAGTATTAAATGCATGAATTTTGTGGTGAAATTCCCTTTTTTTTGGCAACTGAAGTTACTGATTCGAGTATTTCTTTATCTTGGATAATAGTCAATTGCAAGATATGTGTTACGCCGACATGGATGCAAAAAATGGCGTTGCTGAATTGAAGGGGGCTCTGGGGTTTATCATGCAGATGCTATGGGATTTGATATAACCCACTAACAGAGAAAAATTCCTTTGCAGATAATGGATGAGATTACTGAGTCATTGAAGCTGATTATGCTGACGATGGTAAATTGCAATTAATCTTGACAACCTGAAAGTTGTAAAATCTTTGTTAAATTAAACGAGCTTTGATAGCGGCTCCTCATATATTAAGTTAGGTAATCAGCATGACAGCAGTAACCCCACAGGCAACTTCCGCAGTTCCGAATTTTTGTGAAGGGATTCAATATTTCGGAGAAGCTCTACCAGACTTTGACAAATATGGTGCTACATCTGCCATCGATTCAGCTACAGGTGCGATCGCAAACTCTACAGACCCAGCCGCAGTATACCAAACTTTACTCACTGCTGATGCCCTGCGCTACCTCACCCTACAAATTACTGGTAGTAAAGCATCGGGACATCCAGGAGGGTTTGCCAGCCAAGCAGAGGCTTACGCAGCTTTAGTTATGCTAGGTTACAAAAATATTATTACGGAAGTGGGACACCACGCCCCTGGATTTTATAGTGCCATGTTTTTGGATCGTTCCCTAGAAGACATGGGTATTGATACAGTACAACAATTGCGCGATCGCTTCCGGGAACGTCATGGATTATTAGGACATCTTTCAGGATTTATCCCTGGTATTCTTGCACCTGCGGGTCCCTTAGGACAAGGACAACATTTTGCAATGGCGGCGGCGTTGTTACACAAGGATAAGCTGTTCCCCTTCACCCTGGGTGATGGTGGTTTGGGTGAACCTTACATTATGAGTGCCATGGCACACTTTAATACTGCCTATCCCCACGCCACTAATTTCTTACCTGTGTTGGTGTGGAACGGTTACAGCCAAGAACACCACAGCATGGTTTCCCTAAAAACTAATGCCCAGATGACAGCATACTGGCAAGGCAATGGTTTTGAGGAGGTGGTGTTAATTGATGCTAAGGAATTTGATGACCAAAACCAGCCAGGAGACTATGTAAACAGTACAGCCTTCTCCTTTGAAAAACGACTGGAATTTACTAAAGCTGTGCTTGCTGGGGTCGATAAAGCTGCCCGTTCCGCCCTTGGTGGGAAGTTAACAGTATTTATTATCAAACAACTCAAAGGGTCTGGTGTTCACACTACTGGTGCAAAATCTCACAATTTGTATCCGAAAGACACCTTAGACGCTCCTCACATCATTGCCGCATTAAAAGAACGAGCCTTACCCCAAGCAGCTTGGCAATTAGTGCGGAAAAACTGCGAACAAGCGGGTGGTGGTTCCGCAGCCAAGACGGTTGTCACAGAATTTGAATTACCTTTACCAGATTTAGGGGAATTACCCTTATCAGAATATACCGTGGGCGGTGATCCTAAAATTTCCACCACAGAGATGGGAAGATTGGTATCCGCAGTTGGGCAAAAAGATAGTAACTTCATTGTTACCAACGCCGATGGTAACGCCGCATCGGGTATTGGTAACATTAACCAAGCACTGAAGATTATCCACCCCACCACCGATGATATTTATAACCAAGCACCAAACGGACAGGTATACGAACCATTGAGCGAAGATGCTTGTGCGGGGTTAGCTGCTGGCTTGTCATTAATGGGTGGGCGTACCCTGTGGTGTTCCTATGAATCTTTCGCCATCAACGGTTTACCCATTTGGCAAACTGTCATCCAAGCAATGGCAGAATTACGCCGTCCTACCCCTTCTACCATTACCTTATATACTGCCGGGGCATTAGAGCAAGGGCGTAACGGTTGGACTCACCAACGCCCAGAAATTGAAGCATATTTTGCAGCGATGATGCGGAATGGGAATGTTTTCCCCTTATTCCCCCCCGATGCTAATAGTATTCAAGTTTGTTATGAATGGGCGTTGACAACTAAGAATAAGGGAATTGTAATTACTGCAAGTAAATCACCCTTACCAATTCGCACCAACTTTAACTTGACTCAGAAAGGGTTGCGGGATGGTGCAGTAACTTTACAAGAAGTTAGTGGTGGAAAGAAAGTAGTGTTTGCGGTAATTGGGGATATGACATTAATTCCCGTATTTGAAACTGCTGCTTTCTTAGAAACAGAGGGGATTGGAGTGAAAATAGTTTCTGTGATTAATCCTCGCCGTTTGTATCGTCCCGATGATACCGCTTGGGATACTTGTTCTGAACCAGATGGTGGTTTCCTTGATGACGAGAAATTCGCTGAATTGTTTGCTGGTGATGCCTTAATTGGGGTAACTGGTGGTGCAGCAGCGATGTTGGAACCAATTATGTTGCGGAGTAATTGTAGGCGGGATACCTTTGCTTGGAAGCGGGGGGAAACTACTGCAAGTGCGGGTGAATTGATGGCGTTTAATGGGATAACTGCGGAAGCTTTGACAAAACGAGCGATCGAGTTAGTGCATTAGGATTCGCATTGATTAGTTAGAAAAATATAAATTTATAACCGTAAATTTACTGTGACAATAATGTTATCTTATTGTATCTATTTGTAGATTTGCGGTTTTTATTATTGTTTTTTATGTCTTATATAAATGTAAACGTCAACTAATTTTTAATTAAAGTAGTGGCAACTCTTTGCTGTTTTAGAGGAATTGTAAGGCAGCAGTTTCGGAACTTCTCAATATACAGTGCCCTATTAACCTTCGGAATGTGGGGTGAATGGAAAAAGTGGGAAAAAGTGGGGCTAAAAGCCCCATCTATAGAAATTTGATCTCCTATGTTGTTGTGGCGATCGCCTTTGTTTTTATGTCGGGTCTAGCGATCACTGCTACCAATCACCTCACTCAAAAATTACAAACCCGGCGGCGGGAACTGTAATCAACACCGCTCTCCCATTCCGCGCCTCTACCGTCACCGACTGACCAATCTGCCCTGCATTCTTGGAGTAAATGCACTTCAATACATCCCCTGGTTGATGCAATTCATAGTCAATTGTCACCCAGGCAGTTCTGGAGTGGTCATAATCGGTGTTAATAGCCAGCAGCATTTCCTTGGTACTGAAAATCCGCGACCAAGGCACCACTGAACGAATTTGTCCCCCCATCATCTCTGGCACTCTAAAGTTAACTCCATCATTAGGGGCTGAAATTTGACGCAGATATTGACGACCCCGACGCAGGGCAATATTTTTGCGGCGAATTTCCAGGATTTTGGCGAATTCCTGGTAGACCTGACTGTCTTCATTAAAGAAATGCACGCCCCTGGTACGAAATGCCCCAAATTCACCGCCAAACATAGCTTCGCGGAGATAGCGATCATTATCCCCGTTGCCGTCAAAACACTGCTCACTGCCGTAGTAGATGCAGGGAATACCTAGGGTGAGGGCATTTAGTGCCAATACATTGTGCATGACTTTCGACGCGTCGGGATCGCCACAGAAACGAGCTTTGTGATTACCCTTCCGCACCTGATCATGGTCATCAAAGGAGGTAACTACCTTGTTGCGGAACCAGACGTGGGATTCTTTGTTGACTAGCTCCGAGTTGCGGAACAAGCTGAAGTAGTCCTTGGGATTGCGATACCCTTTCACCAGGTATTCCAACTTATCAGGGATATCATTAATTCCTAAAGCGGCACT
>NZ_FYBH01000313.1 GCF_900185595.1 Calothrix rhizosoleniae SC01 | reverse complement strand
AGTACTACATGATTCTCTTACAGGCTTACCTAACCGAGTTTTATTTATTAGAAAATTAGAAAATGCACTTCAGCAAGCCAAGCAAGAATCTAGTTATAAGTTTGCTGTCTTATTTTTAGATTGTGATCGCTTCAAAGTAATAAATGATTCTTTAGGTCATTTAGTGGGGGATGAATTACTAGTAGCAATTGCCCATAGATTACAAACATCTCTAAGCCCATTTGATACTTTATCTAGATTAGGAGGAGATGAATTTGGTATTCTGCTAGAGAATATTATTGATATTGATTCAGCAATTATGATTGCTGAATCAATTTTAAAAAAATTGTCTATAGCTTTTAATTTATCTAGATATGAAGTATTCATGAATGCCAGTATTGGCATTAATTGGGGGAACCGTGATTATGATAAACCTGAATATTTGTTACGAGATGCAGATACGGCAATGTACCGGGCTAAAGCTCTAGGAAGAGGAAGGTATCATGTCTTCGATCCTGTAATGTATCAAGAAGCAATTCAACTTTTACAATTAGAAAATGATCTGAGAAAAGCTCTAGAACGGCAAGAATTTTTAGTTTATTATCAGCCGATTATTTCTTTATCTACAGGTAAAATTACTGCACTTGAAGCATTAGTACGTTGGAAACATCCTCATCAGGGTTTAATTCCTCCCATTGAATTTATTCCTGCATTGGAAGAAATCGGTTTAATCAATGAAGTTAATCTCTGGGTTTTACAAACAGCTTGTCAAACTATTGCTAATTGGTATAAACAAAAATTAATCGCTGATAATTCTTTATGCTTAAGTGTAAATTTAAGCGCTCGGATGTTTTCGCAAACAGAATTAATCACACAAATAGATAAAATTATTGAGCAGACTGGAATTAATCCGATTAATCTCAAAATAGAAATTACAGAAAGTGTAATCATGGAAAATAGCGCTGCTACAAAAAATATTATATATCAGTTTAAAGAACGAGATATTTTTATAATTATGGATGATTTTGGTACGGGATATTCTTCCTTAAGTTACCTGCATAGGTTTCCTTTCAAATCCCTGAAAATTGATAAATCTTTTGTCAAAAGAATGCAAGAAAATCAGGAAAATATGAGTTTAGTACCTGCAATGGTTGGTATTGCTCATTCTATGGGCATGACTGCGATCGCAGAAGGGGTGGAAACCCCAGAACAATTAGCTCAACTGAGAAGTTTAAATTGTGATTATGCTCAAGGATATCTCTTTTCTCATCCCTTACCTCAAGAATTAATTATAGATTTAATCTCTTCTCAGCCTCAATGGTAACTAAGGTCATGTTCAAAAATATCTATCCATCTTTCTCATCAACCTCAAGCTTTTAGCCTTCTATCTAAATGGCAAATGCGATGATCCCATAAGCACCCATAATTAAAAAATTAATATCATTACTTTCTATATATAGCACTACGCAATTAGGTTAGGACATTCTTGAACCCTGAAATCTATGAACAGTAAACTTATTACTTATTACTTATTACTTATTACTTGCGCGTAGCGCTATAGCATTGAGTTAAAGATTATTTTGAATCAAAACTGAGTCGGAGAAAAATTTTTTCTAAAAAAGTGTTCGCTATGTTAATTCAGCGAACACCAAACTATCTGTAATGTATTTTGAAATACTTAAGTTTGCCAAGAAGGCTAGGAGTCATAGGATAGTAAATTATTATTATTGATACTGATATGACTTAGCTGATTTTTACCCTTTCTATCCATCTTTGAATAGCAGGAAACTTGTGTAAATCAAATCCTCCCTCATGGGCTACATGGGTGTAGGCAAACAAGCTAATATCAGCAATTGTATAACGCTCATCTACAAAAAAATGATGGTTCTGTAAATGATTATCCATTACCATTAACGCCTTATACCCAGGCTCTCTTTGCTGTTCTATTAACTGACGGTATTCTTCTGGTTTACCCAGAATAGATATCCAATACCGGGATTTGGCAATAAAAGGTTCATGGCTGTATTGCTCAAAGAATAACCACTGTAATACCTGTGCCCGGAGAAAAGGATTGTATGGTAAAAATTCCGTACCTTCACTCAAATAAATTAATATGGCGTTGGACTCTGACAAATATTTTTCAGAATCAATTTCTAATAGGGGAACTTTACCGACGGGATTTTTACCTAAGAATTCTGGGGTACGAGTCTCTCCTTTTAAGATGTTCATTTCTATTCTCTCAAAGGGCATACCGATTTGTGTCAACAAAAGACGTATCTTATAACAATTACCAGAAGGTAAAAAATCGTACAGACGCAGCGTTCTCATGCCCATGTTTTTGGAGATGAATATTGTGAGTATTTATGATGATTTAAAATACAATATAACTTCCCATAAAACAAATATATAACTGAAATTTTTTAGAAATGTAATATTTAACTGCAAATGTTTTTTCTCAAAAAATAATTGGTAAAGGTATTATTTATAGCACAACAAAGTACGTTAGAACATTTTTGAAACAGCAAATCTATGAACAGTAAAATGGTTACTTATTATTTATTACTTATTACTTGCGCGTAGCGGTATATACCATTTTGTTATGTTTATTGTTTCAGATTTAAGCTGTATATTAAAATATATTTTTAACTCTGGTTACTAAATGTACACTTCATTTCGTAGTGGTTTGGTTGTTAACAAATAAGTCATAGAACAATTGCAGTACAAATGGCAAAAGTATCCGATACTACTAGTACTGCCAGAAGAAAAGCAAACAGACAGTTTTATAAATGATTGATGGTTAACGGTTATTGGCGAAATTGACAAGTATGGGATGTTTTTATTTATAAGTCTTTGATCTATGACCATATTGGGTCATCATGATATATAGACCATTTTGCCGATATTTTGCAAAACTCCTACATCAGAGAGTGAAGTAATATTGAGTTGCGGACTTTGTAGAAAGCTGTCAACGTAGTAGTCATTAGGTTTAGTAAAGTGGATGATGATGGAAAATTAGTAAATACGGAAGAAACTAACCCCCAGGACTTTTTATGGCGGTTCTGGTTTACTGTACCCATCTATCCATTTAGTCAACGACGGACGATTCGCCAGGAAGTTGTCAGGGATACGATCTGGACTTTTGAACAGTTACAGGGTATTTTATACGTTGTAGTTCCCATCCGCATGACTGTTGTCAAGTTAGATACGGGAGGACTACTAGTTTATGCACCCATCGCACCAACTAGGGAATGCATCAATTTACTACAAGATTTGGTGAAAGTGCATGGTAATGTAAAGTATATTATTTTACCAACAATCTCAGGCTTAGAGCATAAAGTTTTTGTTGGGCCTTTCGCCCGTAAGTTCCCTCAGTCAATGGTTTTTATTGCTCCCGGTCAGTGGAGTTTCCCAGTAAATTTACCCCTCAGTTGGTTGGGCTTGCCGACAAAACGCACTCATATTTTGCCGCCAGATAGCAATCAAACCCCCTTTGGTAAGGAATTTGATTATGCAATTCTTGGTCCCCTTGAATTAGGAACTGGTAAGTTTGGGGAGGTAGGATTTTTCCACAAAGCTTCCCGTAGTCTGTTGGTGACAGATATCATAGTTTCCATCCCTGCAGAACCACCAGCGATCGCTCAATTAGATCCATATCCTTTATTATTTCATGCTCGGGATAAATCTACGGATGCGATCGTAGATAACTATAGTAATCGTCTCCAGGGATGGCAACGTATTGCCTTATTTTCTATGTATTTCCGTCCTAGGGCTTTGGAAATATCTCCCTGGGGTGAAGTTTTCCGTAATGCGTTCCAAGCTTCAGACCGTTCTGTAAAAGCCTACTTGGGATTATACCCCTTCCAATGGCAACCACATTGGCAGGATTCTTTTGATGCTTTGCGGGGAAATGGTCGTTTGTTCGTAGCGCCAATTTTACAGGCTTTGATTCTCAATCGCGCCCCTAGGAAAACCCTGAGTTGGGCTGACAGGGTGGCACAATGGGACTTTCAGCGAATTATTCCTTGTCACTTAGATTCTCCAATTACCGCTACTCCCGAGCAATTTAGACAAGCTTTTGGCTTTTTGTCAGCACATAATCAAGGCGGTAGTTTACCGGAAGAGGATTTTCAAGTTCTCAGAGAAATTGATGTTCAATTAAATAAATTGGGTATTGTACCACCTGCGAAAGATAAAGTACTGTAATTAACTCGTTTTGGGGCAGAAAGATTTTAAAATTAGGAAAATAGGCAGAAAGGATGCACGTAATCAGCAAAGTGAAACTACGGGACTTCTGAATTCAGCACGCTGATTCTGAAGATGCTCTCAATGATTGGTATAAGTTTGCATCTAAAGCCAACTGGTCTAATTTACTAGATGTTCAGAAAAGGTATCCTAAAGCAGAAGCAGTTGGTAACTTTACTGTGTTCAATATCAAAGGTAATAACTATCGTTTGATTGTAGACATTAGATATTCTAGCCAAACAATTTTTATTAAATACGTTCTTACCCATCCTGAGTATGATAAGGAAAGGTGGAAAGATGACCCCTACTTCTAGTCAACAAAGTTATACTGATTTACTAATTAAGTATCAGCCTAAGCCAATTAAAACTCTTGAAGAGTATAACGTAGCCCTGACTATAGTAGAGGGGATGATGTCTGGCGAGTTGACAGAGGCTGAAACCAAACTTTTTGATTTGTTGGTTCTTCTGATTGAGACTTACGAGGCTCAACATTATCCAATAGGTGAACCTACAATTGGGGCTACTTTAGAGTCACTAATGCATGAGTTTGACGTAAATTCATCTACTTTAGCGGAAGTTCTCGGTTCTGTTGAACAAGTCAGGGAGGTAATTAATGGTCAAAGGGAAGTAAGTAAATCCCAAGCAGAGTCCTTAGCCAAATTTTTTAATGATTTAAGTTATGAACTTTCCCTCACATATAAGGACTTTAGTAATAAGTAATTAAGTTAAAAATACTATGACCAAAGTAAATCTAGACTTACCAGAAGAAGTCTTCTCAACCCGTCGCCTGACCCCAGATGATTTTGTCCGTGATATGCGCCTTGCTGCTGCTATATACTGGTATCAAAAAGGTGAAGTTTCCCAGGAAAAAGCTGCCCAAATTGCAGGTTTAAATCGCCGCGACTTCCTTGCAATCCTGGCGCGGGAACAGGTAGATGTGTTTGTAGTAGATATGGATGATTTGCAAAGAGAGTTAAACCGTGGCTGAGAGTTTATCTGGCGCAGCCATACACCCGGTAATTAACACCTCCCCACTGATTTTTTTGACCAAGGGCGGCTTTCTCCACCTATTGCAGATCTGGATTTTAGACTAAAAAAACACAAAACGACACAACAGCTTATCTCAATCCATAATAATTAAAGAAAGCTGTAGTAGTGAATAAAAATCGATTCTCAAGAGTCCATTTCTGCTAACTCTAACCAACGTTCAGTTGCTGTATCAATTTGATTTTTGAGAGTTTCTACCTGTTCATACAGTTGTTGTACTTGGCTATAATTTCCTGGCACAACATTTATCATTGTGGCTTCTGCTGCTGCTTTTTCTGTTTCTAACTGGGCTATTTTACTTTCCAATTCACTAAATTCTTTCCTCTCCCAATTAGACATTCGTCGTTTTTTGTTTGCTGGTGCTGTAGATGGGGAGTTATTGTTTCCAACTACTTTTTTTTCTGATTTATTTTCTATTTTATCAGCTTGCTGTTGCTTCGCTTCCTGAGCTTTTTTATAATCTAAATATACGGAATAATTACCAGGATATTGTACAACTTTGCCATTTTCTTCAAACACAAAAACCTTATCCACTGTCCGATCTAAAAAGTAACGGTCGTGGGAAACTACAATTACACAGCCATTAAAATCTTCTAAATATTCTTCCAATACCGCCAATGTTTGCACATCTAAATCATTAGTCGGTTCGTCTAATATTAAAACATTGGGCGCACTCATCAACACCCGTAATAAAAATAAACGCCGTTTTTCACCACCAGAAAGTTTATGAATGGGAGTATACTGCTGGTTTCCGGAAAACAGGAATCGCTCCAACATTTGGGAAGCAGTAATTTGGGTTCCATCAGCTATTTTGATGTATGCTCCCCCTTCTTCTTTAATATATTCAATAGCTCGCTGATTTTCGTTCAGAGCTGACAATAATTCTTCGGAATGTTGGTCAAAGTAGCCGATGTGGATGGTACTGCCAATATCTACAGTACCTGTATCTGGTTGTAAGCGCCCGGTAATCATGTCCATTAAGGTTGATTTTCCTACACCATTACCACCAATAATTCCTACCCTGTCCTCTGGACTAAATTCGTAGGTAAAATCTTTAATTAATGTGCGCTCGCCATAACTTTTGGAAATCGAATTAACTTCAATTACCTTTTTCCCAATGCGACGACTAGGTGTAGCAATATCTACCTTTCCCTGAGTTTGTTTAAACTCCGTGTCTTGCATTTCATGAATTCGATCAATCCGCGCTTTTTGTTTAGTACTTCTGGCTTTTGGTCCCCTTTTCAACCATTCTAATTCCCGGCGTAACACCCCCTGAAATTTTTGCTGGCTGCTGGCTGCTGCTGATTCTGCCATAGCCTTTTTTTCCAGATAATAGGAATAGTTACCGGAGTATGTATAAATGTCTCCTCGGTCAATTTCCACAACTCGATTGGTAACTCGATCCAGAAAATAGCGATCGTGGGTAATCAGTAATATAGCACCACGATAGCGATTTAAGTAACTTTGTAACCATTCCACAGAATCAGCATCCAAGTGGTTGGTGGGCTCATCCATGAGTAAGAAATCTGGTTCTGATAGTAAGGCTGCGGCTAAAGCAATACGCTTGCGATAACCTCCAGATAAAGTACCAACCTTGACATCAAAATCAGTGATTCCTAACTTGGAGAGAATAATTTTGGCATTAGTTTCCAACTCCCATGCACCAGTTGCATCCATTTTTTGCATCACCGAGGACAAACGGGACATTAATTGCTCGTCGTCTGGATGAGTAGCTAGATGGTGGGAAATGTCCTCATACTCCCGGACTACAGCCATTTGCTCCCCACTATCAGCAAACACCTGTTCTAAAACTGTGCGATCGCTATCTATATCCGGTTGTTGGGGTAAGTATATAATCCTTGTACCAGCAGGGACTAAAATTTGACCACTATCAATTGGTTCTAGCCCCGCAATCATTTTCAACAAGGTTGATTTTCCCGAACCGTTAGTGCCAATTAAGCCTACTTTATCAGTAGCATCTAAACTTAAACTGGCATCTTTTAAGATTTCTTTGATGCCAAAATCTTTCCTGACTGATTGTAGCGTAATTACACTCATACGATGTTAGATTTGAGATTTGGAAAAATGGATAATTTGTTGGTAATTTCGGATTATTTGAAGAATATAAGCCCCTAAATTTATTTTTATGGACAAATAATCTAATAATTGTGCCACGATGCATAAGCACTCTTTCGCAATTATTCATGATTTCATGACTTTAGACATGGGGTCAATCCAAAATCCAAAATCCAAAATTGTTATTTGAACTACCAATAAATTACCCCGATGCACCGATAAAAATAAGCACCCCGGAAATTGAGTTTTAAACAAATAAATCTAGAGGGAGATGACCATACATTTCATTAATTCCTGCATGGGAATAAGATTGGCAAGAAACTAAAACTCCACGGTGATGCCCAGCATAGGAATCAATATGACAAATGCCATTTTTGCCATTTAACTTAATGTAAACAGGACCTTCAATCATGGGTAAACCGGTTGGTGGTTCGTATCCCAAAGCCAAAGAATAAGTTTTCATCGCCAGTAATCCTTCCTCGGCTGTATCAGCACAAATACCCAAAATCTTGTAATCAGCCAAATTGGCTATGGAGAGTAAAGCCCGACGAATCAATCCTTTTTCTGATGGCTTAATTTTCGGAGCAATATCCACGCAATTAAACTTATTGAGGATTTTTTTCGCTTCTTGGATAGTGATCTGAATTTGATTTTGCCTGGTCATAAATCGCTTGATTTTTGATTAATGTTTACTAGAGATTTGACTAGGATATCTACCTGGAATCATATTAAAATGCAATTAATCTTGCATATTACTCAAGTTGAAAATGAACGGTATACTGCCACCCTTATCACTACCTGTGACAATCACCTTGGGCATTTGAGCGCCACCACTTCTCCAAGCTTCAATGGCTTCTTTTTGCAGAACTAGTTTTCCTCCTTGGTCGTTCAATGTCTCCGCTAGCAGTCTTTGAGCTTCTGCCTTACCTTTAGCACGATTTACGTCTGCTTGTGCTTGTTGTTCTGCCTCCCTGGCTACATAGACTGCTCTCTGAGCTTTTTGTTCAGCAATTTGTTTCTCTTCCACTGCTTTGGCAAATTCTACAGAAAAAGCTAAGTCGATCACACTAGTATCTAACACAATTACTCCATATTTATCTAGGCGTTGATCTAAAGCATTATCAAAATCCTCCTTGAGCTCATCTCTTTTAGTGATCGCTTCCTCTACAGTTCTCCTCGCAGCCGCAATTTTAAAAGATTCCTGGGTTTGGGGAGCAATAATTTTGGAGACGATATTTGCCAGACTTCCCTGTTTCCTTCTAATCTCCACTACTTCTTGTTGATCTATACGAAAGTTGATGGCAAATTTGGCAGATAGTTCCTGTAAATCCTTGGTAGAACTTTGGGCGGGAATTTCATATTTTTGCACTGTAACATCATACACATCAACATTAGATATGAGTGGTGGCTTGATATGGAAGCCTTCTAGTAAAGCTCCATCTCTGGCTTTACCTAAAACACTGAGAACTCCAGCTTCACCAGGATTAATAATCACAAAGGAATTGAGGCTGAATATTACTAATACTGCCACTATGATGCCTAGAACTGCACTTTGCCAACTATCTAATTGCTGATTTTTCAAATTTTTATCTCCTTGGTAATTATTAAAGAATTTCGGCTTGATAATGAAATATGATGGCTAGCAACGTAGTAGTATCTTCATCACACAAATTTTAAGTGGTTGTGGCTAAGACATTCACATCTAACCGGCGATCGCAAAGAAGGCGAAAGCCCCACCCTTTCAAGCGTTTGCTTGACTACGGACAACAGTATGGTCAGCAAATGAAACTGGCTACTGCTGGTTCTATTTTAAATAAGCTATTTGACTTAGCTCCACCAGCCCTAATTGGGGTGGCGGTGGATGTAGTCGTGAAGCAGCAAGATTCTATCATTGCCCGGTTGGGGGTAAGAGATATTTTTTGGCAATTCTTAATCCTTTCTTTCCTGACGGTGATTATTTGGGTGCTGGAATCGTTGTTTGAGTATGGCTACAAGAGAATTTGGCGCAATTTAGCACAAAATATTCAGCATGACTTGCGATTGGATGCTTATAACCATTTACAGGAGTTAGAACTAGCATATTTTGAAGAACGTAGTACGGGTGGTTTAATGTCTGTCCTCAGCGATGATATTAACCAGCTAGAAAGGTTTTTAGATTCTGGGATCAATGATATTTTGCAGGTTTCTACCACTGTGTTAATTGTTGGTGGTGCATTCTTGTTTGTGGCTCCTAGTGTGGCATGGATGGCGATGTTACCCATCCCATTTATTTTGTGGGGAACTTTTACCTATCAAGATTTGCTGGCTCCTCGCTATGCTGATGTGCGGGAAAAGGTAGGGTTGTTAAATGCTCGGCTATCTAATAATTTAAGTGGCATCACTACGATCAAAAGTTTTACAACTGAAGATTATGAAAGCCAACGTTTAACAGCCGAAAGTGAGGCATATCGACGGAGTAATAATCAAGCAATTAAATTGTCAGCAGCGTTTATCCCCATAATTAGAATGCTGATTTTGGTGGGTTTTACAGCATTAATGATATTTGGAGGCATGGCAACGGTAGATGGTAAAATTTCTGTGGGTGCCTATAGTGTTTTAGTCTTTTTGATTCAGCGATTATTGTGGCCTCTAACTAGATTAGGTGAAACCTTTGACCAATATCAACGGGCGATGGCTTCTACAAATAGGGTAATGGATTTATTAGATACTCCCGTAGCTATTCATCCTGGAGATATTTCTTTAACTGTTGATGCTGTCAATGGTGAATTGGTATTTGAGAATGTCTCTTTTGCTTATGCAGATAGATTACCCGTGATGCAAAATCTATCTTTATCTATTCCTGCGGGGGAAACCATTGCTATTGTGGGAACCACTGGTTCTGGAAAGAGTACTTTAGTTAAATTATTGTTGCGATTTTACGAAGTACATTCGGGCAGAATTACCCTTGATGGCATTGATATTCACAGATTAAATTTACGGGATCTACGTCAATGTATTGGCTTAGTTAGCCAGGATGTATTCTTATTCCACGGTACAATCGCCGAGAATATTGCCTATGGTACTTTTGATGCTAATCATAAGGAAATTATCATGGCGGCAAAGGTAGCGGAAGCCCATGATTTTATTACGGGATTACCTGATGGCTATGACACCATTGTCGGGGAAAGGGGACAAAAATTATCTGGGGGACAACGGCAGAGAATTGCCATTGCTCGGGCTATATTAAAGAATCCCCCCATTCTCATTTTGGATGAAGCAACATCGGCAGTGGATAATGAAACTGAAGCTGCTATCCAGCGATCCCTAGAAAGAATTACTGTCAATAGAACTACAATTGCGATCGCTCATCGTCTTTCCACTATCCGCAATGCTGATTGTATTTATGTCATGGAACAGGGACAATTAGTAGAGTCGGGAACCCATGAAGAACTTTTGCAACTGCATGGAATTTATGCCAATCTTTGGCGCGTTCAATCAGGTTTAAAATTATGAGCTAAGTGTCGCCATTTTCTGATAACTGATAACTGATAACTGATAACTGAAATCATGCTGGGTATAAACAAACCTCAATTACCAAACAATCATTGGTGTAATCAATTAAATAGATTTGTCAAAAATCATCAACAGGAATTGGCTGCTTTATCATGGGGTTTATGGTTAGAAAATGGTAATAGTCAGGGTACTATTGGTATTGATTTACAACCCCAACCCCATTTTGTTTATTGTCCCCAAGAACATATAGAATCTCTTAACCATCGGGTTGATAATAAGTTACAGGAAATCTTGGGAATTATTGATAATTACCAGCCAGAATTAGAAGTTCTGATGATTGGTATTGGTAAGGAGCAAATACAGTTAATTTATTTTCAACCAGAGTCAACACCACCAGACTGTTTTCAACAAATAGGTAAGGATGTGGACTCTTTATTAGAACTATTGGAAACGGCAATGAAGGAAAAATTGCAGTTAACAGATACTTCTAGTAAGTAAAAAAAATACCCCCAATTGGAGGTAAATAGTTTTTGTTGAATATTGACACACAAAATATAGTGGACTGGGTTTCTGTATAGAGTTTCTGTATATGTGTCAATGGTAGCAATAGAAAGACTGGTTGTCAGTGGTAATTGGGTAGCTTTAGAAATATTTTACTTATTCTTCACTGAGAATTTTTGGAACCCGAAAAAAGTCCCCTTCTTGTTCTGGTGAGCTTTGGAGAATTGCTTCCCGATTTTGATAAGGCTGAAGTACATCCTCTCGCGTGATATTAATCACGTCAATTGCCCTGGTTGTTGGCTCTATATCACTGACATCAAGCTCGCTCAATTGCTCTATATAGTCCAAAATATCCCCTAACTGAGTAGTGAATTCGGCTTCTTCTGTTGGAGTCAATTCTAAACGAGCCAGATGGGCTACTTTACGCACTTGTTCCCTATCGATCATAAGTTTAGTGATTTTTACTTAAATCTTTAAAAGAAGACATCAATTTCCATTCTACCTGTGGTTTTCAACCAGTTTTGAGCCTCGATGTAATTATTGGGAGCCATGCGAATAGCTCTAACCCAATAGTCAGAAGCTTTATCAAATAATGCTTCTCCTCCCTCTTCGTCTCCAGCTTCCTTTGCCTTTTCTCCTTCATAGTGGAAGATGACGGCAATATTGTTCAATGCTTGGGGAAGACGAGGGTTACATTCAAGTGCCTGATGATATAATTCCAAGGCTTTGTCGCGATCGCCATTACTAGCGTAAATTAACCCCATATTATAAAGGATATAACCGCGATCGTTGGAGTCTTCTTCTAACTGTAAAGCTTCTTCATAATTTTCCAGAGCTTCGGCATATTCTCCTTCTGTCTGTGCCGACATGCCATCTCGGTAATAAACAAAAGCTTCCTTGGCTCGTTTATTAGCTGGCAGGAGCTTGAGAATTAGATCCGCCATTACAGTAAAGGACTTATCTATAAAGTTATCATTTTTCTGGGTTCTTGGCATATCTGCTCTGATGCTCCTTTGACTGAGGAGATATTTGGCTAAGGCTTACTTAGTTAATTTAACTCGAATTTCGCCAGATATTTATTAATCTATGTTTACAGTCACAACTT
>NZ_FYBH01000312.1 GCF_900185595.1 Calothrix rhizosoleniae SC01 | reverse complement strand
CCTGACTTCTAAGCAGGGGGGCAGGGAGCAGGGAGCAGGGGGAAGGAAAAATTATACTTAGATAATTGATGGTGAAAATTTTTTTCATCGGGACTGCCTCCTGCCTTCTGCCATGACTCAATCCAGTATTTCTGTTAATGCACCTTGTAAATTAGGATACTGATATTTAAATCCAGTGGTTAAAGTACGCTTGGGTACGACTTGTTGACCTTCTAAGACTACAATTGCTCCATCTCCTAAAAGAGCTTCAATGGCAAAACTGGGTACAGGTAGCCAAGAAGGGCGATTCATGACTGTGCCCATAGTTTGGGAGAGTTCGTTCATCCGCACAGGATTGGGAGCAGTGGCATTATATACACCTGACATACTTGAGTCAGTTACAGCTTGAATAATCAACTTGACTACATCATCTCGATGAATCCAGGAAAACCACTGATTACCGCTACCAATGGGACCACCAGCAAACATTTTGAAGGGAGTAATCATTTTTGCTAATGCTCCACCATCCGCAGCCAAAACAACTCCTAAACGCAAGATTACTAACCTCACACCCGCATCACTAACTTTTTGGGCTGCTGCTTCCCAAGCTTGGCAAACTTCCGCCAAAAAATCATTACCTGAGGGGCTATTTTCTGTGAAGGTGGCAGTTTCACTAGTGCCATAGTAACCAATAGCAGAAGCATTGACTAAAACACTGGGTTTCTGTTCTGCATTAGCTATGGCTGTGACAAGATTTTGTGTTGTCAGTTGGCGACTTTGCAGAATTTTCTGCTTTTTCTCTTCTGTCCATCGTCCTTCAGCAATAGATTCTCCAGCTAAATTAACCACACTGTCACATCCAGATATGGCATTTTGCCAAGAGCCAAGGATAGTAGGTGTATAGTTGACAATTTCTATATTGGGGAACGCTTGTGATGGAAATATCTTACGAGCATAAGATGTATTGCGAGTCAGAATCATCACTTGATGTCCTGACTTTTGTAGTCTAGCGACTAGACTACTACCAATAAATCCTGTTGCTCCTGTAATGGCAATTTTCATAGATACCTCTACCCAAACCCCTTGCTACGAATGAAAGAAACACTCACAATCCTCAAAGTCAATTTTAAGGAGTTTTGGTTTGTCTTTCTTCAGAGTTATCCTATCAAATTTTACTGCTCAACTAAACTTACCCTTGTGAGATGGGGAGTAGGGAGTCGGGAATGGGGAATTGGGAACATTTTCACCCCTATGGGTGCCATTTTTTTCGACTCCAAAAAATTGTCAATCTCAAACTCCTATTTCTTTATCATAAAAAAAGCCATCCTCATTCAAAGGATCAGATTTTAAATTCAAAGTTTTAGTAAATGTTGGTAAATATTAATGGGTTATCAATCAATTATGAATTCCCAAGGTGTCATTCTCTGGTTGACAGGATTAAGTGGGGCGGGTAAAACCACAATTGCCAAAGGTGTCGCCCAAGAATTACTAACACGAAACTGGCGGGTAGAATTGTTGGATGGTGATGTGGTTCGTAGCAATTTATCTCAGGGACTTGGGTTTAGTAAAGAAGATCGAGATACAAATATACGTCGTATTGGCTTTGTGGCAAATTTGCTGAGTCGTAATGGTGTAGTGGCAATTGTAGCCGCCATTACTCCCTATCGCTCAATTCGGGATGAACTCAGACGGACAACAACTAACTTTGTGGAAGTTTATGTTCAGGCTTCCTTGGCGGTTTGTGAATCCCGTGATGTGAAGGGACTTTACGTACAAGCTAGGGCTGGAAAAATCAAGAATTTTACTGGGATCTCTGATCCATATGAAGAACCATTAAATCCAGAGATTACTTGTATGACTGAGAAATTTACCATTGAGCAATGTGTCTCCCAGGTAGTTAATTATTTGCATAGGCAAGAATATATTGTTATATAAATTTTATAATCATCACAGCCCAATAATCCTTTCAAGTACGTCCTGCGAGACAACCGACAACGGTAACTAATTCATATGGATCAACTGGTTTGAGTAAATATATTTGATATCCTTCATGGATAGCTCGCATTCGTTTTTCTGCTCTAATATCAGTAGTTAAGGCAGCAGCAGGTAGTTTTTGTTGTTTTTCTCTATTTTCTAGGGAGCGCAGTTGCCGAATCAGGGAATAACCTTCTTCCTGTGGTATTTCCAGATCACATATCAGCACATCTGGCTTAAATTTTGGAATTGTATTCAATGCTTCTACAACTGAAGATACTGCTTGTACTTCTGCTTGGTAAGATTTGAGTACTGTAAGCAAAAAATCCTGTAATTCTACTTCATTATCCACAATTAGCACCCGTATACCTTGCAATAAGGTGGGTGATAAATTAATCTTTTCCTGAGATGAATGGGAACCTAAACGGAGATAACACTGAGGATTGAATATTTGCCTTTTTTTTTCTATGGGTTGTAGTTGGGTATCAAATAGTGGCAACTTGACTGTGAAAGTGGACCCTTTGCCAGTCCCAGGGCTTTCTACTTCTATGGTACCGCCATGTAGGTTTACTAAATGATGCACGATCGCTAATCCCAATCCCATACCACCATGCAATCTGGTGTTGGAACTATCAGTTTGATAAAAACGATCAAATATGTAGGGAATTAAGTGAGAATCAATACCCACACCTGTATCTTTAACTTGAATTTGAGCATAGCAACTCAAAGGTGAGTCGCTAGGTTGATTTTTATCTTTAACTTGGGAAAGCAAAATCTCTACCTCACCACCATTAGGTGTAAATTTGATGGCATTAGAAAGTAGGTTCCAAATGATTTGTTGCAGGCGCTCTGAATCCCCAAACACTAAAAATTGAGGGGTCGGTGATGGTAGTTTTTTCCCTTGAAAAGTCTGGAAATTCTGGTTTTGCTGCCAATTTATAGAACAACTAAAATCTATTTCCTTGACTTGTGCAGCTAATTTCACATTTTCTAGGACTGTCTGCAATATGGGAACCAAATCGCAAGTACGGATATTCAGGGATAATTTACCTTTAATCATCCGCGAAATATCCAACAAATCTTCTACAATCTGGGTTTGAGCTTTCGCATTACGTTCTATTGCTTCTATTCCCTTGCTCACCTGCTCCGTGGTTAGTGTCCGGGAACGTAATAGTTGTGCCCATCCCAAAATTGATTGGAGGGGCGATCGCAATTCGTGGGATAATATGCTTAAAAATTCGTCTCGAATCCGATTTATATCTCGCAGTTGTTCGGCTTGTTGTTGTAAGGAATTAGTCAATCTCCATTTTTCCATGTTCATGGCAATGCTATCCACCACCGCTTGCATGATTAATTGTTCGCTTTCACTAAATTGCAAGCGGCTGCAACTAGCAAAAACAACTGTTCCTAACAATTTTTCCTGTATTGTTAATGCCTGACTATAATAGGCTTTAATGCCGAGGGAACGGATAAATGCTGTTTTGGGATCTACGGATTGCTGTACATGATCTAAGACCATTGTAGATAGTGATTGTGCCACATTCCCACATACATCTTGACCAACTTTCAGGTATTCCATTGATTGAGCCAAGGTTGGAGAAATTCCACTGTAGGATTTGAGATGCATGACTGGGGGCTCATTCTCCAGCAAATAGTGCCAGTAGATATCCAAACCAAGTTCTGGAGCTAGTTTAGCAAAACAAGTTTCTAGCATGACTACAGGATTTGAGCAGCAGTTGATATCCTGAGTTAATTCTGCTAGGAGCTTCGGTTTGCTTTTTTCTTGCTGACTTGCCATTTTTAACTGCTGGCGATCGCTTAAGTCTAGAATACAAGTAATAATATCTGGGTGGGTTGCTGACAAAACCCTACTATTACATAAAACAGGAATCAGGCTGCCGTCTTTGCATAAAAATTCTTTTTGATAAGATTGATAGTTGCCTTGAGTCTTTGTTTGACTAATACCTGGCTCATTTTGAAGAATATAGTTTGGTGGAGTGAGTTCCACCCAGGTAATTTTACCCGATATTAGTTCCTCCCGTGAATAACCAGTCATTTGCAAGAATTTATCATTGGCTTGTTGAACACCACAATGAATATTGGCGCAAACAATCCCGAGGAGGTTTGTATGGAAAATTGTCTGAAATTGATTCTCAGCAGCTTGAAACATTTGTTGGGTGTCATCTTTTTCCTGGCTGAGGCGCTTGATTTCCAGAACAAACTCCCAAATTAAAATAGTCAAAAATGCGATCGCTACTAATGCAAATAAAGCAATGGCAAATATTAGGTTATAATAGTCTAACCTCTGACCTTGAGCAATTAACCAACCAGCGATCGCCGGCAGAAAAATTGCCAGCAATAACCAAGACAATACAAGGTAAGTATGCTGGTATTTTTTCAATACCACATCTATCCAACCCTTATCTTTACCCATCCATAACATACTGATACAAATGAACAAAAAGGTGACTGCTGAGTACAAGCTCATGGATGGGAAATAAGGCATAACACTATCGATCATCTCCACTTTGTTGTAGCTATAACCAAGAAGAATGAACTGAAAGAGGGTGTAGGGGAAATAACCCTCTTTAATATTTGGTGGTGAAATTTTTTCACCGGGACTGTCCCCTCTCCCCTCCTTGACGAAGCAGAAGCCTCGATCATTCCCATACCAATGATCATAAAATTAACTGCTGTGAAAAAACTCATTCTTCCCAGATAGGATGTACTGAGCCCTGGAGATGCATCACTAAATAATAATTCATCAATCCCTAGGTGCCAATTTCCTATATATTCACTCATGGTGAGGGATGGAATGAGAATTAGTAATCCTAAAGCTACTTTAGCCAAGATATGGGCATGAAAATGTAGCCACTGATGAAAGCCAAACAAAAATTCCCACAATGGTAATAATTTCCAATTTGTTTTACTTTTATTTCTTCTGGATACAATTTTTGGCTGTAACAAATGTAGGGCAAGTCCAGATAAGATCAAATATAATTCTGTATTTGCCTTGATTAATATTTTATTTAAACCACCAATATTTTTGATAATTTCTAGATCCAAATACCAACCAATAAGCACCAATAAGCTGCATAAAATTGATACCAAAATAGCTATTTGTATAACTAAATTCTGGAAATCATTGAGATGAAATTTACGTATATATAAGGGCTTAAGCTTCAACATGAACGGTTGGGCAGTTGGATCTATAATTAAGTTAATCGAGTTAAAAGTTTTTTGAGAACTAGCTCTCACCAATACATTTCAGTTGAGTGCTCACAAAATATTGATTCATACTTATACTCAACAGTATTGATAATAATTCATAGATTGTATGATATTATACGTGCATATTTGAATTAATCGCATCTACCTTTGTACATATTTCTCTGACTATTCTGGAAAAAATAATCATGCCAGTTATCTGGCAGGAAAAACAATTTATCTAGTTATTAACCTTATGGGGCAATTGATGATATAAATTGTCAATTATTTAACTCTTTTACTTTCAAGGGGAATTGAGAATTTAGAATGAGGAGTTTAGAATTATGACCCCATCGATGAATCGAGGAGCTTGAAATCAGGAAAATACATATTTCTCTCCACGGATCAATCCGGAAGCGTGTATCCAATTTTTTTGGTCAGTCAATCCAAATATCCGCAAACTATAAAACAGGTTGATGATTGATTGCAAGTTTATCTAACCTTAACTAGGTGGTGCCCTTGAACATCAGAATAATTTTCATACTTGGTTGGGGAATTTTTTCTTCGGAGAGTAGATAGTTCAGCGTACTCAATTGTGATTCTCTCAGAATTCTGTAATCGGCAAGGTAAACTAGTGAAATTGACTGAATAAATTGAACTACTATTTGCCAATTTTTTCCTATGGCTGCATTTTTATTAGAAGTTGGTACAGAAGAATTACCCGCAAGCTTTCTCAGTAGTGCTATTATCCAGTGGCACTCCTCCATTCCCCAAAGTTTGGCTGATAATAATCTCAAGGTTGAAGATGTAAGAGTTTACGGTACTCCCCGGCGCTTAGCAGTACTAATTACAGGATTACCATCCCAACAGGAGGATCGAGAAGAGGAAGTAAAAGGTCCTCCTGTCAAAGCTGCATTTAAGGATGGTAAACCCACCAAGGCTGCTGAGGGTTTTGCCAAAAAGCAAGGTGTAGAAATTGATGCATTGTCAGTGCGCCCCACGGAAAAAGGGGAATTTGTGTTTGTCAAAAAAATTATTCCTGGTCGGCAAATTGCTGATATCCTCATAGAATTGGTTCCTCAATGGATTTTTGGCTTGGAAGGTAAGCGATTGATGCGTTGGGGTGATGGTGATGTCAAGTTTTCCCGTCCTATTCGCTGGTTGGTGGCTTTGTTAGATGAGCAAGTTTTACCAATCGAATTGATTAATGGTTCTAAAAAAATTAGTAGCGATCGCATTTCTTGTGGTCATCGAGTTTTACATCCAGAATCCGTAACTATTGCTCAAGCTGGAGATTATGTTGACACTCTCCGCCAGGCTGCTGTAATGGTAGATACAGAGGAAAGAAAAGCAATCATTACAGAACAAATCCAGGCAGCATCACAAAAAGTTAATGGTTATACGCAGATTTATCCTGATTTGTTAGCAGAAGTGACTAATTTGGTTGAATCTCCCTCAGCAGTGGTTGGCGAATTTGAGTCAGATTTTTTACAGTTACCTGTAGAGGTAATTACTACAGTAATGGTGAGTCACCAGCGTTATTTTCCGGTGTTTAAAACTGGGAAAAATCAGGAGTTATTGCCTTACTTTATTACTATTTCCAATGGTGATACAGCCAAAGCAGATATTATTGCTCAAGGGAATGAACGGGTAATCCGCCCCCGGTTAGCCGACGGACAATTTTTCTACGAAGCTGATTTAAAAAATCCCTTAGATAGCTTTTTACCCCAGTTAGCCAAGGTCACTTTCCAGGAAGATTTAGGCTCTGTGTTAGATAAGGCGGGACGAATTGCTAAAATTGCTGCCTTGATTGCCGAACAGTTACAATTAAAGTCAGATGATAGCCACAATATCCACAGAGCAGCCTTATTATGCAAGGCAGATTTAGTTTCCCAAATGGTATATGAGTTTCCTGAACTGCAAGGGATAATGGGGGAAAAATATGCTCTAGCCAGTGGAGAACCGGAAGCTGTGGCTAAAGCAATGTTTGAGCATTACCTCCCACGGGGTGCAGATGATATCCTTCCCCAAACAATTACGGGTCAAGTAGTAGGTTTGGCAGATAGGCTAGATACTTTAGTCAGTATTTTTGGCTTGGGGATGATTCCCACTGGCTCCTCTGACCCTTTTGCCTTGAGACGGGCGGCAAATGCGGTGATAAATATTACTTGGGCTGGGAATTTATCTATTGATTTACAACAGCTCATAGAAAGGGTCGCTACAGACTTTGTGGAAACACATGATAAAGATCAAGCAGCATTGATTGTTTCCTTACAAGAATTTTTCTTGCAACGGATTCGTACCTTATTGCAGGACGAAAAACAAATTGACTATGACTTAGTAAATGCTGTATTAGGTGAAAATGACCCAGAGTATACAGCACGGGCATTACAAGATTTATTAGATGTTCGCGATCGCGCCATTTTCCTGCAAGAAATCCGGCAAAATGGGACTTTAGAGCAAATCTACGAAACAGTGAACCGTTCCACTAGGTTAGCAGCCCAAGGGGACTTAGATACCAATCAATTGCAACCAGAAGCTGTAGTTGACCCACAATTGTTCCAAAAATCCTCCGAGTTAGCTTTTTATCAAGGGATGGTCAAATTAGTGCCACAAACCCAAGCAGCACAGCAGTCTCGCAATTATCAACAACTGGTATCCGCCCTAGCAGAAATTGCACCCACTGTCAGTAACTTTTTTGACGGGCCAGAAAGCGTTTTAGTCATGGACTCCGACCCCGCAATTAAACGTAACCGCTTACATTTATTGGGTTTATTGCGTAACCATGCCCGTGTGTTAGCCGATTTTGGTGCCATCGTCAAAAATTTGTAGTCTAAATCAACAAAAAGTAGTGTTATTTTATGCCAATAAACGCTACTATAGATATTGCTTAACCAGGGATATCCGCTACAGTCTATGTCCGAAGCTCACGTAATTGGATTGGGAAAGTCCGGTATTGCTGCGGCCAGATTGTTGAGAAAGGAAGGATGGGAGGTGATACTGAGTGATGCCGCTAGGGCAGAAAGCTTAGCTGCACGCAACACCTCCGAAAACTTCCTGAAACAACAACAATTACTTAGTGCCGAAAAAATTCAGGTAAAACTAGGGCATTCTCTAGAATTATGTGGCTCCGATTTACCACAATTAATAGTCGCCAGTCCTGGGGTTCCTTGGAATGTGCCAGTGTTACTCAAGGCACGGGAATTGGGTATAGAAACTATTGGGGAAATGGAACTGGCATGGAGATATTTACAATCTATTCCTTGGGTAGGAATTACGGGGACTAATGGTAAAACTACTACAACAGCCCTAGTCGCCGCCATTTTTCAGACCGCAGGATTCAATGCCCCGGCTTGTGGTAATATTGGCTACGCGGCCTGTGAAGTTGCATTGCAATCTCACCCAAAACTCGATTGGGTGATTGCAGAACTCAGCAGCTATCAAATAGAATCATCTAATACCTTATCTCCACGTATTGGGATTTGGACGACATTCACCCCCGATCACCTCAGCCGTCACAAAACTTTAGACAACTACTACAATATTAAGGCTCAACTGTTACATCGTTCCCGGTTGCAAGTAATGAATGGTGATGACCCTTATTTAAGTCAATTGGGCTTGAGTCATTGGGGTAATGCCTATTGGACTAGTGTGAAGGGGAAAGATAATCTGATTAGTGACAAGGGCTTTTATATTGCAGATGGTTGGGTGATGGAGACTGCAAATATAGCTTCCCTACCCGAAGATGAAAGAATTGTGTCAATCTCTGCCTTGCGGATGGTAGGAGAACATAATCAACAGAACCTGCTGATGTCCGTCGCCGCAGCCAGATTAGCAGGGATTGACAAAGAGGCGATTTCCCGAGCCGTGGCTGAATTTCCCGGCGTTCCCCATCGCCTAGAACATATTTGTCAATGGCATGGTATAGATTTTATCAACGATAGTAAAGCAACTAACTATGATGCCGCAGAAGTTGGTTTAGCATCCGTTGATAGCCCAGTAATTTTAATTGCTGGTGGGGAAGAAAAAGATGGCGATCGCCACTCCTGGATAGCAAAAATCAAGGCTAAAGCCGCAACTGTATTATTAATAGGTAATGCAGCCCCTAACTTTGCCCAATATTTGCAAGCAGCAGGGTATAGCAACTACGAAATTGTGGAAACCCTAGACAAAGCCATACCGCGATCGGCAGAATTAGGTAAACAATATTCAGCTTCAGTAGTATTACTGTCACCAGCTTGTGCTAGCTTTGACCAGTATCCTAACTTTGAAGTGCGTGGCGATCGCTTTCGTCAGTTATGTTTAGAATGGGCAAAAGAGGCTGGGGAGCAGGGAGCAGGGAGCAAGGGAAAGAAGTAGGGGCACGGCATCCATAATCTCTGGGTTAATCAAGCAATCTCACCCACGCCGTGCCCATATTTTCATCGCCACGCACCAACCACAGATTGTGACTGAAAACTGATAACTGAAATGACATGCAGCTTTAATCCTGACTGAATTTCTGTTTCAGAAGGACTATTCCATTGTCAATAATCTTAAGTTTTTGCTGAGGAATATCCAAACTGCAAACGATATCAGGGCACGGCGTGGGTAAGATTATTCTATAACCCAATAGATCATGGATGCCGTGCCCCTACCAGAGATGGAAAGATTGCGGGATAATGTATGTTGTTTATCCCTTGTATGTGCGAAGATGAGGTGTTTTATTTGCTATTTTTTTCCAAATTACACTTGCTTGTGTTGAAATACCCCTCTAGATGCATATATTTGTTTGTTGTACTCACAAAAAATTAAGACTTATTACCATCCTGCTCAGTATCATTTTGCTCCCGTTTAATATTTTCTTCCAGGGATTGAATTTGCTCCCGACGCGCTTCTAACTCTAAACTGCGACGAGCTAAATCTTGACTCTTCAACGTTAAATCTTGTCGCCACTTTTCTGCTTGCTCTGCTTCTTGACGCAAGAAATCTGGGGTAATACCAGTGGTCAGAAAATTTTGTACTAAATTCAGCACCCAGTTAGTAGCTTCCTCTACCCATTCAATTTCTCCCATATTAGAGAGTTCAACTAATACCAGCATTTTTTCAATGAGACGAAAAGGAATGCGATCGCTACTAGTATGTGCTACAATCTCGATGTTTGACTGGGGTATACTTCCTCGTTTCACATTATTAGCATTGCTCTTACCCAGTAAAATAAAAGCTTCTTCCGGGATAATTGTCCAGAGATTTTCTGCTTCCTGACGTGCTAACAGTCGTAATTGATACTGATCTAAAAATTCATTTTTATGCACCTGAGCTAGATATAGCATGGGTATAAGGTTTTTATTTTAATTTATAATTTTTGATTTTATATTGCAAAAGGTATAACAAACACTACGCGCAATTAATAAGTAATAAGTAAGCCATTGCGGTGAACGGTAAGCCATTGCGGTGGACGGTAAGCCATTGCGGTGGACGGGTTTCCCGGCATAAAGCAACTGGCGCAACCCAAAGGGGTTCCCCGGCATAAAGCAACTGCCGTCAAATGGCGTTGACTTAGTCTCTCCGAAGGAGTAATAAGTTTACTGTTCATGGGTTTCAGCATTCAAAAATGTCCTAACACACCCTACAATACTGGAAAATGGGAGTAGGGAACAGCCACAATCTATCTATAACCAGCTCCCCACGGACAATTTTGCCCACAACCAAGAATGAAAACACCGATTCCCGATTCCCGACTCCCGATTCCCGACTCCTGATTCCCGATTCCCCACTCCCCATTTTCAAGTTAGTTAAATTTTGCAAGGCGTGTCTAAGACAGCATCTGCAGACGGGCGCGCAAAATTTCTTGCTGCTTTTGTGCTTCAGCTAAAGCATCTTTGGCTCCTTGTACTACCTCTGCTGGTGCTTTATCCACAAACTTAGGATTACTTAATCTACCAGTCAAGGATTGAGCCTCGTTTTCTACTTTAGTTAAACTTTTTTCCAGTTTTGCTCGTAATGTAGCAATATCTACGACTCCATCTAGGGGAATGAGCACTTGTACTGTCCCTACTACCCCAGTAATCACTTTTTCTGGTGCTGCTTGTGGCTGTTGTGATTCTGGAGAGTTTTCTACATCAGTGAATTGGGGAATCTGCGTCCATAGCTTTTGTCTCGACTGAGCCAAGATTAAGTTACGGATAATAAACCAGGATGCGTAAAGTAAACCAACAATTTCAAAGAAATTTCCGATTACGGGAATACTACCCATAGTGTTGGATATGGCAAAGGCAATTCTAACTAAAAATAGGGAAAAAATAATTACCAATATTTTCCGCAAATTGCTGAGAGGTTTTGGTGATTTTTGCTCCCCAGCGATAGTCAAATTCTCTACTTTTGCCAAGTCTTTGATATAAGATTGTCCATTGCTGAGAACTTCTCTTTCTGTACCACTGTCACTTTGCAAGTTGACAGTTACTTTTGCTCCCGGTTTGACATCTGCTTCAGCTCGCAAATTACGAATGGTACGAATTGTACCAATCAGCAGTTCAAATTGTGATTCCAAGGCTGGATTGATGAGCTTGGTGTCAGCTTCTGGGTAACGCTGACAGGACAAACTTTGTCGAGAATCTGTCCCTTGCTGGGTGAGAGTATGCCAAATTTCCTCGGTAATGTGAGGCATAAATGGACTTAATAACTTTAAAATACCTTCCAATACATATGCCAGGGTTTGCTGGGCTGCTTTGCGGGATGCAGCATCTGTTGTGTTTTGTAACCGAGATTTAACTAGTTCAATATACCAGTCACAAAAATCCCCCCAAATAAACTCATACAGAGCCTTAGTTGTTTCCCCTAAACCATATTTCTCCATGTACATATGGCTTTGTTGCACAACTTGATGGAACCGGGAAAGAATCCACTTGTCGCTTAACTCAGTAGCTTCTGGCACACCCAATTGCTGGGGTGTTTGACCATCCAAATTCATCATCACAAACCGTGCCGCATTCCACAACTTATTAGCAAAGTTACGGGAAGCTTCCACTGATGAAGATTCATTCTTTTTGCGATCGTATTCTATACGGATATCTTGACCTGCTCCTGTCACCTCTTTAATCAGTGTATACCGCAGGGCATCTGTGCCATATTTATCTACAAGCAGTAGGGGATCAATCCCATTATTCGCGGACTTGGACATTTTTTTGCCCTTTTCATCCAGTACCAAGCCGTGGATATACACATCCTTAAAGGGCATTTGTCCGGTAAAATGACCCCCCATCATAGTCATTCTGGCTATCCAGAAGAAAATAATATCAAACCCTGTGACTAAAGTGCTGTTGGGGTAATAAGTCTTGAAATCCGCAGTTTCTTCTGGCCATCCCAAGGTCGAAAAGGGCCATAATCCTGAAGAGAACCAAGTATCCAAAACATCGGGATCCCTTTCAATCTGCACATTCTCCCCAAACTGTGCAACTAACTGTTCCCGTGCTTCGTCATCGCTACTTGCAACCACAAAGGGAGTATTGTCAGCAATTTGTCCTCCGGTTTCACTGACAGCATACCAAGCTGGGATTTGATGTCCCCACCACAATTGACGGGAAATACACCAATCCTTGAGCTTCACCAACCAATCTCGGTACACCTTAGACCAACGTTCGGGAACAAAATTAGGGGAATTTTGCTGATCGAGAAATTCCAGACATTTATCCGCCATCGGGCGAATCTTGACAAACCACTGGGTTGATAGTAACGGTTCTACAGCTACTTTACCGCGATCGCTATAGGGAACTGTGTGTTTATAATCCTCAACCTTCACCAACACGCCATCAGCTTCTAGGCGTGCGACTACATTCTTCCTCGCCACAAAGCGGTCTTGTCCTTGAAATTCCCCAGCATTTTCATTCAAGCTGCCATCCTTATTCATAATATTGATAAATGGCAGATTGTGACGTTGTCCCATTTCAAAATCGTTGGGATCATGGGCAGGAGTTACCTTGACACATCCAGTCCCAAAGGCAGGATCTACAAATTCATCCCCCACAATCGGAATTTCTCGATCCATAATTGGCAACATCAGGGTTTTGCCGATGAGATGCTTGTAACGTTCATCACTGGGATTCACCGCCACTCCTGTATCCCCCAGCATAGTTTCCGGTCTAGTAGTGGCGACCTCTACATAACCAGAACCATCGGTAAGAGGATAGCGGAAATGCCAAAGATTACCATCAACCTCTTTTGATTCCACCTCCACATCAGATACTGCTGACTGTGATGCCGGACACCAATTGACCAAGTATTTTCCGCGATAAATTAATCCTTGATTGTAGAGAGAATTAAAAGCGAACAAAACCGCCTTTGATAAACCATTATCCAGGGTAAAACGTTCTCGTGACCAATCAGTAGATACACCCAAACGGCGCAACTGATTAACAATTTTTCCACCAGATTCAGCCTTCCATTGCTTCGCTCGTTCCAGAAATTGTTCTCGTCCTAATTCGTAACGGGTTTTCCCCTCAGCAGCTAATTGCTTTTCCAGAATTGCATGTACGGCAATGCTAGCGTGATCCGTTCCTGGTAGATATAAGGCATTGCGTCCACACATCCGGTTATAACGAATCAGGGTATCAATCAAACTATTGTCAAAGGCGTGTCCCATGTGCAGACTACCAGTGACATTGGGGGGAGGAATGACAATGCAGTAGGATTCCCCACCACTGGCGGGATCGGCTTGATAAACTTGGTTATCTTCCCAAAATTTCTGCCATTTAGCTTCAGTTGTAAAGGGTTCGTATAAACTAGGGAGGTTAGTTGTTGTTGCGGTCATAAAAATTGTGAATTTTGGATTTTGCGGAAAGTTGAGTCACCTTGTGCTGATGCATCGCGGCATAATTATCAATTATTTGTCCATCAATAAATTTATGGGCTTGTGTCCTTTTATTTTTAGGTCATTTCAGTGATCAATTATCAGTATTTCAGTTTGAAATTAAAACTATAAAGAATATATTGTGAGTTTAATGGAAATTAAGTACTGAAACCATTGTAATTGCCTTATTGCTTCTTACTTTGTCCATAAGATAGATCTAGGGGCTTGTATCCTTTTATTCTTCTGTCAATAATTTAATTGCCAAAATTAAGAGTTGTTTCTTCAACTTAAAGAAATATCTAAAAAACCAAAGGTTTGTCATGAAACCTATTAGTTAAGCAGAAATTCACTTGCGGCTGTGGGTAGCAGTGGTATCATGCGGATATTACAAAAAGTAAAGGGTAATTTATTATGACCAAGGCACCTGTTGTTCCCGTGGTGCTAGTCATTTTAGACGGATGGGGCTACTGCGAGTCAACACAAGGAAATGCCATTGCCACAGCCAAAACCCCGGTAATGGATAGCTTGTGGGCTGCTTACCCCCATACACTCATTCGCACCTCTGGAAAAGCTGTAGGACTACCTGACGGACAAATGGGCAACTCTGAAGTTGGTCATTTGAATATTGGTGCAGGTAGAGTTGTACCTCAAGAACTAGTACGTATCTCTGATGCCGTGGAAGACGGTTCTCTAAATCGGAATGTGGCACTGGTAAAAACTTGTCAGGCGGTGCAAAATCGTCATGGTAAGCTGCACATAGTGGGACTATGTTCAGAAGGCGGGGTACATTCCCATTTAAGCCATCTGTTTGGACTTTTGGACTTGGCTAAATCCCAAGGAATTACAGAAATTTGTATCCACGCGATCGCAGATGGACGGGATACCAAACCCAAAGATGGTGTCAAAGCACTAGGTCTAATTCAAGATTACATAGACCGGATTGGGGTTGGACGCATAGCTACCCTCAGTGGTAGATATTATGCGATGGATCGCGATCGCCGTTGGGATCGAATCCAAAAAGCCTATGATGTAATCACCCAAGATGGCGAAGGTGATGGACGCTCGGCGGTAGAAGTCCTCCAAGCATCCTACGCCGAAGGCATAACAGATGAATTTGTTGTTCCCGTGCGCCTTGCCTCTGGAGCCATAGAACCAGGGGATGGGGTCATATTCTTCAATTTTCGTCCCGATCGCGCTAGACAGCTCACCCAGGCCTTTGTCAGCGATAAATTTGCAGGCTTTGATCGGCAGAAAATCCAACCCTTGGATTTTGCCACCTTCACCCAGTACGATCCAGAATTACCTGTGGATGTTGCCTTTGAACCCCAAAATCTCAGCCATATTTTGGGAGAAGTGATTTCTCAACAGGGTTTAAAACAGTTTCGTACGGCGGAAACAGAAAAATACGCCCATGTGACCTACTTTTTTAATGGCGGCTTAGAAGAACCTTTTCCTGGAGAAGACCGGGAACTGGTAAATAGCCCGATGGTAGCAACCTATGATAGCGCACCGACAATGTCTGCAACAGCAGTTACAGATGTAGCGTTCGCAGCCATTAACAAGGGTATTTACTCCCTGATGGTCATAAATTATGCCAACCCTGATATGGTGGGACATACAGGGCAAATAGAAGCCACGGTACAAGCCATTGAAACAGTGGACAAATGTGTCGCTCGTTTACTTACCAGTGTGAGCAAAGCTGGTGGGACAACAATTATTACTGCCGACCACGGTAACGCTGAGTATATGATAGATGAAGGGGGAAATCCCTGGACGGCTCACACCACCAATCCAGTTCCTTTAATCTTAGTGGAGGGAGAAAAAGCGAAAATCCCTGGGTATGGTACAGAAGTTAACTTGAGGAATGATGGCAAACTTGCTGATATTGCTCCGACGATTCTGGACATATTACAAATACCCCAGCCCCCAGAAATGACCGGGCGATCGCTAATCCACGGTGCCGATTATGAGGTAAAGTTAACTCGCACTCCTTTACGAGTTGGACTGTAAAAATTGGACTGTAAACAAAAGTTGCGAGTGATGAGTTATCTAGAATGGCTAAACCCCTGACTAAAAACTCAAAACTCACAACCGATTCACACAAGTGCAAAAATATTAGACATTGCTACCATGAATGTTACTAGCGTCATACAAGGGATCTGGGCATTTTCTGCCATTGGTTTAATTATTTTAGTCCTACTCCACAGTCCTAAAGGTGACGGTATCGCCGCCATTGGTGGTCAAGCGCAGTTGTTCAGCAGCACCAAAAGCGCAGAAAATACTTTGAACCGAGTGACTTGGATGCTCACAGTTATATTTCTGGGTCTAACCATAGTTTTAAGCGCCGGTTGGCTACCTAAATAATCAAAGAGGAATGTAGGGAGATGGGGAAAAATCAAAAAAGACCCAAAACCCTATCCTCATTATGGAAGCATTGGCTCTTATTCTTATGCGGAGTAACTATTAGTGGACTGCTGGTAATTTTTATTACCGTGCAGTTATTTGCTTTTGGGGGAACTAGCAATGTTTCCACCCCAAAATCCCCCAGACAAAATCAGGGGTTAATTTCTGCGGTTTTTCCGACACCTAAAGTCCATAAATTACCTGCCTCACTATTACAGTGGCAAGATAGTAACAATAGTGGTGACTATTTTTCCCAGGTAAAGCCTACGCCTATTGGTTACTTGATTTGGTCGCGGTTTCCCGTTCGCATTCACATCGCCACACCCCAATTATCCAATGCTGCACAGGTGGAAAGTTGGGTCAACTTAGTTTCCCAAGCTGTGGCAGAGTGGAACCAATATCTACCCTTGCAGATAGTTTCCTCACCAGAGATAGCAGATATTACCATTGTTCGCCAAGCACCACCATTAAGGTTTGATCCCATCCGCAAAACAACCCGAGCTCGTTCTGCTCTCACTATCTATAATTTATACAACCAGAATAATATTCTCTACCATCGCATTCAAATTCTCCTCAGTCCCAGTCAAACAAATAAGTATCTCTTAGCAGCTGCTCGTCACGAACTCGGTCATGGCTTAGGTATTTGGGGTCATAGCCGACAAAAAAGTGATACTTTATACTTTTCCCAAGTTCGCAATCCGCCTCCCATTTCCAAAAGAGATGTTAATACCCTAAAGCGAGTTTACCAACAACCCACAAGTTTAGGGTGGTCTCTGACTGAAAAAGAAAAGGATACAAGCCCCCAAATTTATTTGTGGAAAAATTAGAAATAATTGTGCCGCTATGCATAAGCACTCTTTCTCAATAATTCCTGATTTCAAGCCCTCCGCAATCGCTCATGGGGGAGACCCCCTTTCTGCGCGCTGTTCTCTACATTAGGGCTTGCTGTTCGCGGAGCGTGCCGTTAGGCATAAAAGTCTTTTGGTGGAGGTAGGGAGTAGGGAGTAGGGAGTAGGGATTGGGGAGTAGTTCGGTGCCTCCTTATTTCTATTCTTTTTGCCAGAATAAATAACAGATGCAAGGATTTTAAACCTAAAATCCTAATTTCCTTGCACCCCCTCCCCAATAAAACAGCCTCAAAATATTGATAAATCAATATTTTTCAGTTATTCAGCAGACCCTACATTAATGTATGGGGTTTCTCCCCTGCTCCCTGCTCCCTGCTCCCTACTCCCTTGCCTCTTACTGACTGCAAATTAGCTTTTTCCGGATGGCAATTTGGCAACAAAAATTAATAACCTAAGATTAGCCTATCCTTAATGTTTGTTTAAGAGAGGAGTTGTTTACCCTTAACTATTTTTATTTGACAAATTGTCCAAAATGTAGTCAGAACAAACAGAATTACCTTAGTGCGTCAAATTAATCGGATTTTTTTGTAAACCTTATACCTAATCAAGATTGAGTACGATGAACCTTACTTTTTGTTCATGTTTTAGTTTACAATTTAGATTGTATTTCACATATTTTTTATAATAAATAAAGTAATCTTTGTATTATGTCAAAGGTTCTTATTGATCCTTAATAAGTAGTAATATTTTTTTAATAATGCCGAGGATTCTTGTTATAGACGATGACCCTGCAATTTCAGAACTGGTAGCCGTAAATTTAGAAATGGCTGGCTATGATGTCAGTCAAGCAGAAGACGGTATCAAAGGTCAGGCTTTAGCCCTCCAGCTACAGCCAGATCTAATCATGCTTGATCTGATGTTGCCTAGAGTAGATGGATTTACAATTTGTCAGCGTTTGCGCCGGGATGAACGAACTGCGGAAATTCCTGTATTGATGTTAACGGCATTAAGCCAAACTCAAGATAAGGTAGAAGGCTTTAACGCTGGGGCGGATGATTATCTGACCAAGCCTTTTGAAGTGGAAGAGATGCTGGCAAGGGTGCGGGCGTTGTTGCGGCGTACTGATCGCATTCCACAAGCAGCAAAACACAGTGAAATTCTCAATTATGGTTCTTTAACCTTAGTTCCAGAAAGATTTGAGGCAATATGGTTCAATGAAACCGTGAAATTGACCCACTTAGAGTTTGAGTTACTCCATTGTTTGCTGCAACGTCATGGTCAAACCGTGTCACCGAGTGAAATTTTGCGAGAAGTTTGGGGATACGATCCCGATGATGATATTGAAACCATTAGGGTTCATATTCGTCATTTGAGAACTAAACTAGAACCAGATCCCCGCCATCCTCGTTACATCAAGACAGTATATGGTGCAGGTTATTGTTTAGAATTACCCAGTACTCCTCCATCAAATGAGGACGCTTCAACATCAGTGGTTAGTTAAAAGTCAGGCTTCAGATCGAGAATTCGCTTCATGATTGGCACTCTATTGGGAAAAGGAGTGCCAATTAAGTTTTAAGGCAAGGGAGTAGGGAGTAGGGAGTAGGGAGTAGGGAGTAGGGAGTAGGGGAGACGAGGGAAAGAGGGAAGGAGGGAAGGAGGGAAGGAGGGAAAGAGGGAAGGAGTGAAAGATAAAAAATCTTAACTCCCAACCATCAACCATCACTCTCTCACTCTCTCACTCTCTCACTCTCTCACTCTCTCACTCTCCCACTTCCCACACTCCCCACACTCCCCCTGCTTCTTCTGGTCATGCTGCTTTCCAAGTACCGTGGAAACTGTGAGGAATTACCTCTGGTAAGGTTAATTTGCAAATGGGTTCTTGATCTAATCCCTGACTATCAAATACCCAAACCTGACTGCAATGGGTATTACCATCATAAACAACAGTGAGAATCCAACCTTGCTGATGATTATGAGCATCTCGGACGTAAATTGGTTCCGAAGGATAAAGATTTTCTCCTAAGTCTGTTTCCATGAGGGTACCATTTTCATGGTCAAAGCAAGCGATCGCATTTAATATTTCTTGACTAATATCCGTTCCTGGGCGAGATATGGATAAATAGGTATGTCGAGAATTTTGCCCAACATTCTGGGGTGGTACGCTGGGAAAATCACAATTTCTATCTAAAATTGTCTCTATCCCCATGAATCTACCAGTTTGGGGATTTAACTGTACCCTTGATAAATTACTCTTGGCAGGAGTGTGGGTTACACCTGTGGGTACTTCTTTGAGAAATTGATTGGTTTGCAAATCTTCATACCGAGCCATGTCTACAACTAATGTACCGCCCTCATCCACATAACCATTGGCAAAATGCCATTGAAACCAAGGTTCTGCTTGGCTACGACTCACCACAGACAAAGTTTCTCTGTCAATTACGACAATCTGCGTTCCCAACTGGGGTTTCCATTTCAGAGAATCACAGTAGCAAGAAAATCCCAATATTACAGGGAGGATATTCAATTCCACTGGGGGGATAAAAAATACTAAATATTGCCCAGCTAAGACAAAATCATGGATTAATGGCACATTTGTCAAGGGGAATGCTCCTGTTTGCACAATTTTGCCAGTTGCATCGCTCCGATAAATATTCACCTGGGGGTTTTTGCCGATGGAAATTCCAAAGTTAAAAATATCACCCGTTTGCTCATCAATTTTCGGATGAGCCGAATAAGCTTGACCTTTGCTTAATCCCTCTAAATCATCTAAACCCCAAGTTGATAAGGTTTGCAAATCAAGAGCATGAGGTTTACCACCTTCCCACAAGGCTAAAAGTTTGTCGGGTAAAGCTAATACAGAGGTATTGGCAGCATTCTTAACTGGTTTCAACCATCTATTCCAAAATGCTCCACGGGCAGTCATACCATAATTGCCATAGATTAGTTTACCTTTGGCTGTCTCTGCTTGATAACCAGCAGTTTGCACATAACGATAAACTCCCGTTGCACCATCATCGGTAAAATTTACCGCTAAAATAGCACCATCTCCATCAAACCAGTGCCCCACCTTTATACCGCCCCTCTCCAGCCTTCCTGGACTATTGCGGTATAAACTACCTCGCAAACCTGCGGGAATTTTACCATAGATTACTGATAGGGGAGTGAGAGGAAATTCTGTTGCTGGTTGAGCGATCGCATTAGCCCAAGCTTTTTTATTTGACATTCTGTTGGGTAAAGGTTGTTGATCCTGAAGAATTGGCAATGTGAAGCTGATACTGATATTTGACTAGTGGATGTTTTGCATAAAAATTATAACTCCAACTTCTTCAATTCTTTCACTTCAGTTGGAATAGCGCTTCATCACCAGAAAAAGAAGTGGCTTCGCCACTTCTCAGTAATTCCCAGGTAGAACCTATAGGATAGTATAACTTTTATAAGAAATTTAAATAGTATAAAGTCATACTTATTAATTTATTTGTTTGAGAATATTATGGCATTCCCTACCTTCAAAGTACTTCGCAACGTAGTCCCGATGAAAAAAAATTTCACCATCAAGGATGTCAGCGCAGCTTGACGGGAAGCGTCATAAACACCTCTTTCCCCACTCCCCACTCCCCACTCCCCACTCCCTATTTTCTAGCTAGGGAGTAGAGGGGGTTATATCCTACTTCCAATCATCCCAGTTATCGTTGAAAATCGAGGTATCAGGGAATGCGGTGGGATTGTTATTTTGATTCAGCAGACGTTGCAATGCTAAAAGCTGGGGTTCTATTCTGGGTAATTCATCTACCAACTGATAAGGAGCCACATTATTCTTCAAAGCAAAAGCCGCTGTGGTTCCGGCTGCTGCACCAGCAGACCATTCAAAGGAATGTACCCGATAAGCCGCAGCTGCAATGTGGCTAGTAGCAATACTTTTACCACCTACCAATAAATTATCTATTTTCTGGGGAATCATTGCTCTGAGGGCAATTTGGAAGGGGTAAGCTTGTCCTGCTCCCCGCCTTTCATTGGGACGCTCCTGATTTCCCGGAGCTTCTGGAGGACTTTTAACCATACAAGGATGGAAATCAATGGCGTAATGACCTATACCTACAGCATCAGCATAAACAGTAGAGCGAGTACGCCTACCTGTATCTTCTAAACGCTTTTCCCCAGAAATGATAGAGGTAGCTTCCAAGCCAGCTAGAGCCACTTGTAATCTGCGAAACATTTTCGGTATAAGTGTTTCGCGGTAATAATTGTCCTGATAGTTGCGTCGTGAAATATCAATTTCCCAAATTGTAAAGCCTTGAGGTTGTCCCCAGCTAGGACGACCAATAATCCGTCTTCCTTCCCGCATATAAGGATATTTAGACAAGCCGTGTACTGTTCCCATGGGAGAATTTAAACCAGAAAGAAAGCGGTGATTAGGATGGGGTTTTTTCACTCCTTCCCCTAATTGGGAGTCAGTGGTACCAGCTACTAACCAGTAAAAGTAAGAACGGGATAACTCTTCTGCTTTGCGTAAACTTTCTGTCCGCAGTCCGCCAATCCATCCCCCTGGTTGTAATTGTCCGCTAGATTCTAGCTGTTGCCGGGTATAAACTAAATTATCTTGGGATGTTCCTGGACGGTAGTCATTACCCCAAGTCCAGTTTTGCATGGAGATATCCCCTGGTGTGGGAGCGGTAAAATTAATCCCACGGAATTTCATTGGTTCTCCTTGTTGGGGACTCCAAATACGGCGGTAGGTAAATACTAGGGGGAAACTTGCTAGCCGCTCCAATTCGTAGCTGAAGTATGGAGAGTACTGCATATAAAATGGAGGCATTTGCTGCTTTTGAGCATCTTTAGTCGCTTCCATTGCAAAAGTATAGGTAAATCCTTGGGTGCAATAGGGGTCATTATTGGCACTGGAGGAAGAAGGTTCTAGGTGGGAGCGAGCATCAATTCCTAGGCGATAGGGAACGTCTGCAAGGGCGATAATCTCACCGGTTTCGCTGGCATCTACAACATACCAATTGGGGGTATTCCTTTGCTTTTGTTGACGAGAAACAAAACGAATAATTTTTTTATTAAATTGGTCAGAATTTTGATAGCTATAGGAGTCTTCAATGGTTTGGGACAGGGGTAAAGTATTGAGTGGTGACGCGCCTTTTGCTGGTTGATGCTGAATAGCGATCGCACTATTAATGATTTTCCCATCACTACTAATATCTAATTCTTTAATTACCGTGTTGGGAAACCATTGCAATTTGCCTTTACCTTTCTTGGCTGCATTCTTAAGCATTCTGCCCAAGATTTTATGACCATCGCCGGGTAGAAAACAAGAGTCACTCACCCAACATTTACCGGGGTTGAGTTGGTTGTACTGTTCCAGAATCCGTTTCCGTAATTCCAAATATCCGCGAGAGTAAAATAGTTTACGCCTTTGGGTTGGTCTTTCATCCAATGCAGATGTTCCTTGGGCAGAAATTTGTCCCCCCAGCCAGTCCGTAATTTCCGTTAAACAGACCCTGCGTCCGGCTAATAAACCTTCATATGCTGTAGCTACACCGGACAGTCCACCACCTACTACTAACATGTCACAATTGACAGTTTTATCAGGATTTCGTGGTGGTGCAGCAACTACAGCATAGGGTGCAAAGCACGAGACAAATGTAGAGAAAATAGTAATTACACTGAGCGATCGCTTCATTTTCAGCACCATCCGTTCAAATCCGATATCAGTTCCTATGGAAAAATCATTGGCATCAAACCTTGATATTTTTCAATGGGAACTGAATTACTGGAATGACGCTACCATCTCATAAATGTTCACTGCAAGCTTTTGTCAGGAATTGAATTAATAAGTAGGGCTTGCTGTTCGCGGAGCGTGCCGTTAGGCATAAAAGTCTTTTGGTGAGGGTAGGGAGTAGGGAGTACGCAACAGTAGGGTGGGCAATGCCCACCTTACTCTTCTTGCTACAACGAGGGAAACCAGCGCAATGCAGTGGCTTACCTGCTCCCTGCTCCCTGCCCCCTGCCCCCTGCCTTATATTTAATCCAATGGAGATGGTCTTTAGGTCTGATAATTTGGCATTCTAAAGGTTTCACTGGTACATCTGAAACCCATTGAAAATGCTCTACTTGCCTAAAAGTATCCGCAGGTAAGCGATAAAGGTATCCTTCTGTCGTAAGGTCAAGCTTGCCATTTGTAATCACCACTTCCATCAATTCTGGTGTCCAAGATATTGACCAAGTGCGCTCTCCTTGGTGATTGGGAAAGATATTAAGAGCAAACATAATAGCATAATTGCGCTCATCCGATGCATAAACAGAATTAAGCCGATTATTTACTTGGTTTCCTAAACCACGAGCTTGATTTGGTACAATTAGATCTAACTTGTGCGGGCTACCGTGGTAAAGAAAAGGTGGTTTAGATGCTTCTTCAACGAACTCTAACAACTTGATTGACATAATTATGTAAACTATTGATTTTTAAAACAATTTCCGACCTTTTAAAGAGGAAGCAACTGTGGCATTGATTGCTCTGGATGCTGATAAAGATTTAGAAGAGCTTGAGCATCAGACGATTGTTGAATCTCATCAACCATAAATTGAATCATCGGCTGAGCTATTGAGCATTGAAGTACACCCGCTTCATCGTAAAAACGCTCGCTGGGAATAGCTTCCGCAATAGGTAACTGGACGCATTTACCATCAAATTTGCAACGACGACAAGTTTCGGCTCTTTCCATGCGAACCTTAGTAGCATTGGTGTGAGCTTCAGAAACTAAAATCTCACTTATAGACTGGCGAAAAATATTGCCCATTAAACCAATAGGCTGATAGGCATCGCCATGAGGATATATATCACCATTAGTATTAACGATGAGCGCCCATTCAAAATCAAAGGGGTTGTAAAGTCCTATTTCACCATTTATCAGATACCTAACTGCTGCCTGAAAATAATCATCTAGTGGTAGGATTTCAATCGGTGAGGAAGAATTAAATTTAGCCTTGGCAACCTTTTGTAATGCCTCAATAGTTTGTTCGTGACTGAGAAGCAAATGCTTCATACGTTCTGGAGGTGTTTCATGACTGCTGTGAATTGGCAAAATGCGGTAGCCAATACCTAGTTCTTGATAAAACTGGAATGTCTTTACTGCTTTATCTACATTCAAAGCATGGAGAACAGATATAGCACCAAAGTTTACATCACGGTCTAACAAACGCTGTAGGTTATCTAAGACCTTGTCTTGGGAAACTCTGCCAGCAATATCGAGTCTTTGGTCTCCGAAAACATCAAGAGAAATACCCAAATGGAGGTTTAATTCTTCCAATAAGTCCAGAGTTTTATTGGAAAGTTTAAATAGATTACTTTGTACAGAAATATCGTATTTAACACCATTAGCACCAAGATATTTTTCTGCAATGCTGCAAACTGCTCGCAAATATTCATGAGGAAGAAGTAGAGCTTCCCCACCATGAAATACAAGATGGATTGGGAAATAATTACCACGGCTGAGTACGTACTCAGATAAGCTTTTAAAAAAGTACTCTATGCCATCTAATGGCATCCGTTCTTTATTTGATAGTTCATCATATTCATAACAATATGTACATCTTAAATTGCACATTTTGCTTAACTTCATGACAATATACATAGAAAATCTCACTCTCCAGCAGATGTTTTACTTTCAACTCATATCTTGCACCTTCTCAATAAGGGTAAGGTGGGCATTGCCCACCCTAGGAGATAATCAGGGTTACAGGCGATTATTTTCGCAATAATCATGTGGTACAAGATGTGAGTCAATACCCAATACTTAAAAAACTTGCAGTGATTAGTTCATAGAACATACCAAACTCAGGCTAGGTGGGCAGTGTGCCCACCCGACCTATGACTCTATGCTTCGATGATTCGGTTTAAAGTATCTCGAACATTTAGTTTTGCGACTTCTTGTTGAATGTCAGCATTCATGTCTTGAGATCTCAAAGTTCGTCTTGCATCCTGAGACCAATTGATATCTAACCATCTAGGTCTAGCACTTACTTTCTGTTCTGTACCAGACTGCAAGCTAGCTAAGTTAGTAACCTGCTCATCCGTATGATTGTTAGATCTCAAGGTTCGTCTTGCATCCTGAGACCAATTGATATCTAACCATCTAGGTCTAGCACTTACTTTCTGTTCCGTACCAGACTGCAAGCTAGCTAAGTTGGTAATTTGACCATCTTTGACTTTGAGAATGGAGCCATCAGAAAGCTTGTAGTAACCACTAGGAGCTGGTGTTTTTTCTCCTACTTGATTTACTACAAAAGCTGTTTTGTCATTGATAATTAAGGAATTAGCAACTAGTTTTTGGTTTAACTGCCGATCCACAATCGCTATATGGTGGTTTCCAACATCCTTAGCTTGGGCAGCAGGCATGAGATATTGATCCAAGTTGCTAGCTAATTGGTCAGTCAAACCAGTTTGACTAGCAAAAGAAACAAAACCTGTTAATATAAGTAAGCTAGCTGCCACTTTACTTGCAGATTTCTTGAGATTATTTGGATTCCCAGGATTTTGATTTGACATAGATATTTTTCTCCGAAAATAGAAGTTTATATTGCATCAATACATACGATTAACAACGTTGCAGAGTGCAACTATTGAATCTGTAAGTATTCATTAGATGCTTTGTGTAATTGGCATAATGCTGTTAAATTAAGCCGAACAGTCACCCATCCGACTCGTCTGCGAAACGGAGCATGAATCTTTCGACTCACTCCGATCCTCGGCAACTTAGTTCTTGTCAATAGTGCTAGAATATTTTTCCGGTTTTGGATCGAAATTTATAAATTTTTGGCATCAAAACTAGTTAAAAACTGCATAAGTGCCAAGTTCAAAAGCAAAATTTGAACTTTACATTTTTGCATGGCACTCTATGACAAGCCATCTGTGCATTATTCCTAATTATTAGTCATTGTTTAGGGATTTATGCGGCCAGAAAATGAATTTCTGTTTTTTATATAAGTCCCTGATTTGAACTTTGGACAAAAAACAAATACAGCACCTATAGGATACATTCCCGAAAAAAATAATTGATGGTCAATTTTGTAAATCAATAAAGTACATTCCGCAATCTTTGTTTACAATATGTCCTATCTTGTGGGTATCTCTTTTGAAGTTATCTGGCAATGCTTATTTGAAAAAAATTTTTAGATCGCTCCGCTCAGGAAAGGTAAAAGAAAAAGGGTAGAGGGGAAAAGGGGAAGAGTATAAAGAGCTACGAAGAAGTCCTCCCAAACGCGCAGACAACACGAAAACCGCTATTGAAGTCGAGGGGGTCGTGCTCCACCCTAATGTTGTAGTAGCGGTACGCAGAGCGGCAGAGCTTAGGACTGACGATCCACGAACCGCCCCGCATCACTGCATTACCAGATTTTTGAGAAAGATCATCATCCTCACTGTCAAACCAAGCAGTGCCATCTGTGGGCGCATTTTTATAGTTACCATGCCAATCATCAAGACACCATTCCCGAACGTTCCCATGCATATCGTATAAACCAAAGGCATTAGCTACTCCAAAGCTCCCTACTTCTGTTGTTTCATTTCGATATGTTCCTTTCACACCAACACCGTAAGTGTAGTTAGCGTTATAGTTTGCCAATTCTGATGTAATTGTTTCGCCAAAATGGAATGGGGTTTCTGTACCAGCGCGACAAGCATATTCCCATTCTGCTTCACTGGGGAGGCGATACTTTCTTTTTGTAAGTTGGGATAAGCGATCGCAAAACTCAACCGCATCGTACCAAGATACTGTTTCCACAGGATGGCTATCACCTTTGAAATAAGATAGTTCTGGTTCTAAGTCCCGATTAACCCGCAGATCCGACCTATTCGCCACTGCTCGCCATTGTGCTTGAGTGACTGGATACTTACCCATACAAAAATGGTTAATGTTTACCAAATGCTGAGGGCTTTCTGAGTCACTACACTCTAGTTCATCTTCTGGTGAACCCATCATGAAGCTACCCCCAGGAATCAGCACCATTTCTAGCTCAATTCCATTACCCAAGTCCTCAACAAAATGTAGTCCTTTCCGCCGATAACGTTCAATGATAGTTTGTGCCATTAACTGTCAATTAACCTTCATATTTTGCAAAAAAAATCGAGTCGCCGTCACGAAGAGGCAGGGGAGCAGGGAGCAGGGAGCAGAGGAGAAACTCCATATATAAATATAGAGAGCAGTGCAGTCTTGTGAGTTTCCCACCAAGAGCAACTTCGGAGGGCTTGAAACCAAGTTTTCGCTACGCTCCACAGCAGGGGAAAACGGGAAGAGTATAAAGGGCTACTTAAGAATCCTCCCAACGGCACAGACAACCCGAAAACCAATATCGCTGTTGATGAAGTCGCGCTCCGCCCTAACGTCAGCGTAGCGGTACACCGAGCGGCAGAGTTTAGGAAGGTTGAACCAGGAACCGCCCCGCAGCACTGCATTACCACGCTTTTGAGAAAGATTATCATCCTCACTGTCAAACCAAGCAGTGTCATCTGTGGGCGCATTTTCATAGCTATTATGCCAATCATCAAGACACCATTCCCAAACGTTCCCATGCATATCGTATAAACCAAATGCGTTGGGTGTAAATTGTCCTACTGGGGTGGTTTGATTCCGATCTTCTCCTTTGGCTTCCGAAGCATAAGTCCTGCTGGCTCTATAATTTGCTAAGTCACCAGTAATGGTTTCACCAAAATGAAACGGTGTAGTAGTATCAGCACGGCAGGCATATTCCCATTCTGCTTCGGTTGGTAGAGTGTAGGGTCTGCCTGTATATTGAGAAAGGCGTGAGCAAAATTCAACGGCATCATACCAAGAGACTTGTTCTACTGGTAAATTATCTCCTTGAAAATTAGATGGTTCTGAGTATATTTCCTGATTTACCTGGGTTAACTGTGCTACAAATCGCCACTGTGCCTGTGTCACTGGATATTTACCCATGAAAAAAGGTTGTACGGTTACGGGATGCTGGGGACTTTCAGTTTTATAGCGTTGTGGATCATTTTCTGGGGAACCCATTGCAAAAGTTCCCCCCGGAATCGCTACCATTTCTATGCTTAGTTCTGCTGGTTCCCCCGGTGTTTCTCCTAGAAATTCTACATAATAAATTGCTTGGTGTTGCTCTGTGTTAATTTCTTCCCCGCGAGCATTAACCGTTACAGTTTCAAACTCAAAGGTTGGGCTAATAACTGCGACATCAAACTCAAAAGGTTTGAATTTAACTCCCATCGCTTGTGCAATTTGCTTTTGTTCATCATCTAGGATGGATTCCCCCTCAAGCTCATCCAGTGACGGTTTTAATAACAACGGTTCAAAACCTTCCTTCCGTAGCAAATCCTCATATTTTTCTTCTAATTCTTTCCACTTGATCCGTTCTTCATCATTTTCTAGCAAGGATTGTAGTAAACTTTGCAATTGTTCCTTGATCAGCTTGGCTTCTTGACTATCTGCCATTAAATATGACAAAGGTATCCATTCTCGCCGATATTCATTATTCTCTTGGGTGAAGCGATTAAAAATATACTGAGCCATAAAATCAGCCAGTTTCTGGAGTTGCTGTTCTCCAAACCTTTTATCTTCACTTAACCTCTTGATTAAGACACTTCTTGTGTCCTCTTCCATCTCATACAAATCATAGCCAATGGATTCACATAACCCCAGCAACACATCTCCTACAGCATACCAAGGACAATCGGTGACAAAATTTGACCGCAAACAATAAAGTAAATGGGAAGTGATAGTCAAAGGGAAAGCTGCATGATAGGCTAATTCCAGCGCCTTTTTTCCATAGCGTTGTTCAAAGACTCGAATGCGGCGAGTCGTTAAATCCTCTCTTTGTCCTCTTTTGTGAGAATTTGTTGCTGTTGGTGATGCTTTTGTCATCAGAAAAATAGGTTAGAAACCCCGTGCTAGAAGCATGGCTTATATATTAATCCCATTCTGCTGGGGAATTTCTTTGGCTGCTGTTTGTAAATTGGCAAGCTCGTAGGCTAACATCTTGCCATTAAGTATCTCATGGATTCTCCAAGCTGAGGTATACTGCCATCGGTTAGGAGGTAAAGGATTCAGCCAAATTAATTGACGAACACAGGGAGATAATGCAATTAAAAACTTGGATATTCCTTCAATGCGGTTTGGGCTGTCGGTGATTGTTGCTGCTCCAGCATCGCTTAAAATTAGGGCAATAGTGCGGTGGCGATGCAGTTTTGGCAAGATATTAATCAGGGGATGAGCAACAGTTGGATCTTCCCAATCATACAGATATTCGTCGGGATAGCTGGTAAACCGATATATGCGAGCGGGAGTGACTCGATGTGAGTTAATTGCTGCAATAAAAGGCTCAAATGCTGGGAAAAATGGTATCATTGCCGAATTATCATCAATTAGCAGCAATAATTCGGCTTTACGAGTCATTCTTGGATGCATCTCCACATCAGCTAAAAAACCTTCCCTTTCAATCCGCTCAACGGTTGCTTCAATGTCTAATTCATCTTCCCAACCAATCCGTACTGGTTTTTTTAATAAACGCCAAATTCTTTGAACATCGTGTAAATTGATGGGGAAATCCTTGGGATTAAAGACAAAATTAGACTGTTCAAATTTCAATTGTTGGGGAGGTGGTGAACCCTTGAATGCAGTTGCAAATTGTACTGTATTCGGTTGTTGAGATAATGGGTTGTCAAAATTTCTGGGTGGAATTTGGGGAAGATTTGATAATGGTTTTTCAGCATCAGGAGTTTTTCCAGGAACAGGAGTTTTTTCAGTATCAGGAGTTTTCTCAGGTGTTTTAGCACGATGCTGCTGGAAATAACGGTCAAAAACACGATTAAAAATATTAATATCATAATCAGCATGGGGTTTTACCCACAGTAACTGACATAACCGTTTTAAATCTTGCCATCCGCTTAAACCATACCCTTTTTCAACTGCAATTTGTAATAACTCATATTGTTCTAGGGTTAAAGCCATTTCAGCTTGACGCAATTCTTGGAATAAATCTAATAATAAAGATTCATACTGTTCTAAGGTGAGAGTAATTCCAGTTTTTAATAAGTGTGGGTAATCATCATCGAAGAAAGTAGAAGTATCTTGATAATTATTCATAAAGCGATGATTAATAAGCTTCAGGAGAGGATTATTTTACTTATTCTGATTCTGACCAGGACTTACGCAACGAAGATTTGTCATTGCGACCGAAACGAAGTGTAGGGAAGCAATCCCAGGATTTTTGCGATTACGTCGCTGTCGTTCGTCCGTTCCGGACATGCTACGCAAACGTAATGACGCAGTGACGTTACTTTTACGTAAGTCCTACTGACTTTATTAATGATTCTGATATTAAATCCCGGTCTTGCTTGGTTTTAATCAGCATTCCCAACAATGGTGTTCTATTAAATAAGTTATCCAAGTCTTCCAGTGCATTCTCCTTCTTGGAAATAGCATAGAAAAAATCTATAAATTCGCTAGTTCCTGGTGGCTTACTTCCAGGATTATTTTCCAGCAATGTACGAATTTTATAAAAAATATTTATTGCTTTGTCTCCTACTTCTTTTTTCTTACCTCTGAGGGTACCAAATCGCTTATCAATTATATTTCTGAGTAGCTTTTCATCAGGAAAATCAACATAAAAGTAAATACAGCGACGCAAGAAAGCCTCTGGTAAAGGTTTCTCCCGATTGCTAGTAATAAAAATAATCGGTTTCTGTTCAGGAGTTGTAAATGACTCTCCAGTTTCAGGAATTGTAAACCTAAAATCTTCTAATTCAAGTAGTAAATTATTACTAAAATCACTATCTGCTTTATCAATCTCATCAATTAATAAAATAGGACGATAATCATGTTGTTTCTCTGCACCTAATGCCTTAGCTAACGGTTCAAATTTTCTATAATTTTTCTTAGACTTCAACCGCTCCTTTAATTTCTCAGCCTCTTCATCTAAAAAATCTTTCAATTTGTCTGGATCAGTTCCCATCAATTGAGCATCCCGTAATCTAGCAACAGCATCATATCTATAAAGTCCATCACGAGCACGGGTTGTAGATTTTATATTCCATATATAATAATCCCACCATTGTTGTTTATTATTTTTATCTTCCTGATTTTTATCTTCTTGGTTTCGTAAATATTTTTTGGTAAATTCATAAGCAACCGCTCCAGCTAAACGAGTTTTACCACAGCCAGGATCACCTTCCAAAAGTAACGGGCGTTCCAGTGCGATCGCTAAATTAACCGCTTCTTTTAAATCATCACTAGGTAGATAGGGGTAGGGACAATAAATTTGCTTCAAAGGGTCTTCATTACCATCATCAGTCTGGTACTTTTTTGCTGCTGTATATTTATAATCTGGGTTTTGATTATTGCTCATCATGCAAATTGTTTCCAATAGTGTTCAACATCTGCAATACCATTATTTAACTTAAATACATTCCGACAAATATCATCGATTAAACTGTGAGGATGTGTTAGATGATAATCAAGCATTTCGTATCCCACGTCTAAATCATAATTGCTTGCTTGAAAAGCATCTTCATTTTCAGTCAACCAATTTTCTACTTCTGCTGTTTGAATCTCTCTTAATTCCAGTGGAACAGGATATTCTTGAGCTTCTTGATTATTGTTATTAGTATAATTTTTCTCATTGCTGACTAAAAATAAAACGAACCAGAGCCTTTTCTTTTGAACATTTGTTCTGGATATATCACTAATACTTCTAAATAAATCAGACCAGAAATTAGATAACTCCTCAAATTGATTATCAGGCAAGTCTTCAAAACGCTTAACAACAATAACTACAGACTTTGTTTTATGATAATCAGTCAATTTTTCAATTATCACTTGACGGTCTACATTACCTTTTATCCCTATATTATGAGCAAAATTTTGCCAAAAATTATCAAATCTAAATCGCATAGTAGAGTCAATTTGAGTTTTAATTATTTGTGCATTCTCAAAATCTCCTATCAATTTTGTTAAACGCCATAGGAACCAAGGCTGAATTATTTTCTCTGCCTTAACAAGAAAAACCCCTCTTCTATTATCATGATCACGAGTCCTATCTTGAAACGTTCTCTTCTGGGTTTCACAGTCTAAAGAACATAAGAGTTTTTCTATATTCTGATTATTTCGGGCGGGAGTTTGATTTTTATCTTCAATATGATATTCAAAATCACTATATTTGTTTTCTATCTTTTCTTTAATATATTGAAGATTACCTTGTATTCCCTCGTCTTTACCTTTCAACCTAAGTGTGAACTTCCTGATACCTTGAGATTTAGTAGGTAAATCGTCCTCTTCCATAAGATACATTTCTCTCGCATTTCTAGAGCAAGTTTGTTGATTTACATCATAAGGAATTGAATTTAATAAATTAATAGAATTTCGTATATGACTTTCAGGAAAATTGGATTTATGTTTTTTAACTAATTCTAATAAAGCGTTTAATGTCGTACCCTCTTTAGGTTTCTTCTTTTTATCAAAACTGGTTCCGGTAATTTCTAAAGTGTCATCATAAATCCATTTTACTTGAACTTCTTTTAGCTCAGAGTCGTGCATCTGTGTATCTATATCAGCATAAGCAAGCTCTAATAAGACTTCAACAAAATGACATGAATTCTGTAAGTGTTTTTCTCCTGTACATATTTTCATAGATTAATATCTATGCAAGGCATAACTAATACTTATAAGAAGTTATTTTGACAAGCTTGGGAGCTTCCCAGGCATTTAAAAGGTCATTGTAAACCATTTGTGGGACTAGCTTGGGAAAAGTGAGCAATATCCCAAGCTAGTTATTACTGCTTATGCAACTAAAAATAGATGTATCTTATTTATCAAGTATTGAAGCCAAAGTCATTGATATTTCCATTAAAAGTCCATCAAATTAAAGTTATTTTTAACACATTTCAATCAATCATCTATGTATATATACTTGTAACAGTGTATAAGCTTATAAAGCTTGCTGTCTCTACTTGCATGGGAAAATCCCGCTGTCACGATGAGGATACTGAATTAAAGAGAGACATAAACAATGACTCAGCATTCTTCCTCTAGTAATGAAAAACGTACTCCTTTCAAAAGCTTATTCAATGTAGTTTTTGGATTGGGAGTATTATTTGGACACGGTTTGCAGATTGGCATCAATAAAGGTATTTCTGTGATTGAGCAGAAAGAAACACGCTCTAAGGTAGAACTTCAGCATGTTAACCGTGTAGATTACGAACAGTTAAAACTAGGAATGTCCTTGACGGATGTGCAAGCAATTTTGGGTCGGGGTATTGAAATTAACCGTACTGAAACGACAGCAACCTTTCTCTGGCAAAACTTTGATGATTCTCACATCACTATCAAATTTAAGAATGGAAAGCTAGTGAGTAAGGCACAATCGAATCTTAAGTAAGATAACTTAGAGATAAGGCTTGGGCTGGTATAATCAGACCCAAGCTAAAGGGAGTAGGGAGCAGGGAGCGGGGGGAGAAAGAGTTTTGGTGATTTTTGCATAGATGGTAATATCACAAGTAATCAGGCGGACATCATATTACTTCTCTTTCATACTTTGCATTCGTTGTCTAATTAATACTCGCACTCGCCGCCTGAATAGCTGAAAATCTTCTGTACTCATTGCTGTTTTTTGCCACGACTCCCGCCCCATTAAGCGATCGCACCAACTTTTAATTGTAGGATAATTACTTAAATCAATTTCCAAATAGGTTAGTAATATCACACCATTGCCAGCAACAATATCTCCTAAAGTTAAGCGATCGCCACCTATGTAAGCATTATCTCCCAAGAGTTCCGAGAAAAATTTTAATACTTGATCTATATTTTGCTTTGCTTGTATAACTTTCGGGGATTCTTCACTGGTATAAATCAAGGGGACAATTTGGGGAGATAGCTCATTTGCTGTCAACATCTGCGCCATGCGTACCTTTGCTAATGCTTCTGGTTCTTTTGGTAACAGTGATGGCTGGGGATACTTGGCTTCTAAATAGTCCATAATTGCCAGAGACTCTATGACTCGCAAACCATCATCAACAATGGCGGGAATGTGATGAAAAGGATTTACCTGCAAAAATTCCGGCTGCATTTGATCCCCATCCAACTTCATTACCACTGGCTCAAAGTCAATCCTTTTTTCCAATAAAGTCAACCACACCCGACGAGCGTTAGGGGAAAGGGGATTGTAATAAAAGGTCAACATTGATACTTTATCCTCTATTTTGAAATTCAAAAAAAGATCAAGCGGTCTGAAAATAGGCAAAAAAAATTGTGATTGTTTACAGCCGATGATTTTCTAGATATTGGCTGAGATGATTCAATACTCTTTCCAAATGAATTGAATCTCCATAGAGCTTACTCATCATTACAGCACCTTCAACGGTGGCGATCATAATAGTTGTCATTTCATCAGGATTAATATCTGGACACAGTTCGCCTTTTTTAATGCCAATTTCAATAATACGACAAATCATGCGCCGCCAAGAATCCATTGCTTGTTGAGTGCGATCGCGCAATGCGGAATGAGCATCATCACTTTCAATAGCAGTATTGAGTATGGGGCATCCTCCCTTAATTGGCGGATTGACTGCATAACTGCGAAAAGCATTAACAATGGCATGTAGACGTTCAATTGCATGACGTTTACCCTTCAAAGCAATTCTATAATGTTCCTGAATACAAGCATTCGCATAATCAAAAGCCTGTAGTGCTAATTCATCTTTGCTTTGAAAGTGATTGTAAATACCTCCCTTTTTTAATCCAGTTACTCGCATGATATCAGACATGGAAGAACCAGCATAACCCTTTTGGTTAAACAGTTCAGCTGCTTGTTGGAGGATTTTAATTTTTGTTTGTTCGCCTTTAGACAAGTTATCAGATAATTCTGATACTTTTTCACTTTTTCCTTCTTTCATCCTGGCAAAAACGGGGCATTTTGGCAGTTTTACAGACTTAATCAGTCTAAGATGGAGCTAATCAGCTATTTGCTGAGGCGTAGAGCAGTACCCTGGCTATAAGCTGGGGTTTTATTTATTTATAGCATACTAATTATTTTTTAGGCATTTTGGCAACTTTCATGGTCACAGAATTTGTATCTTATGTACATTCATGCGTTCTTGCACAGATCAAATTGCGAATAATCTCCTGTCCCCGGTTATTAATCGGGGTCTTTTATTCGGAGATATTCTTTGACGTTCTCTCCGTCCTCAAGGAGCATTAGTTGGAGATGATTGTGCGTACTGGCAAGAGGTTATAACTAGCTAGATGCTCATGAATTTCTAAAGGTTTATGGTTACACAAATCTTTAGGTAAATCTTGGATTTGTAGATTTTTTGGTAGTACAGGAATTACCTCTTGGCGAACAATACCTAAAATCTTTGGTTCAGCTACAAGCAAAACTTGTTGAATATTTAGGCTTTGAGTGAAATCTAAAATTTCACGGGTAATCATCTGAGCGAAACGGCGTTCAAACTCTACCACATGATTTTCACGGCGATCATTATAGGCATGAGCCTTACCTCCTGAACCTTGATTGCGTCCAGGTTTTACATTTGCCCACAATTCCTTACCCTGTAGTTTCTGAATAGGATTCAATATATTTTTTTGTTCGAGCAAATTTGGACCAGACTCATGTTCAGGAAATTGTGCCCCTTCTAAAATCAGGAACCTTGCTCTGCTTCTATCTATAACAGTAACTAGGACTTGATTCATTAGGTTACCCCCTTGTTTATATTGGGGAATCAATAATCATTTGTAATCACAATGACTTTATTCCACTCTAACCTTACCCATAGCAGAAGAACTTGAGGAATTTGTGAGGAAACCAAAGATACCCCCAGAATAATTAGGTAGGCGTAAAAAATTATCGTTTGGATAAGGCAGGGGGCAGGGAGCAGGGGAGAAACCCTATACATGAACCGGATGAAGCAGGGACACGGGGATGCGGAGCGGGATGTGTCCCAAGCCCAGTGTCATCCGGTTCAGCAATTATTCAGTTTCTTGAATTTGTAAACGGATTGAGCGATCGCTCGCATCACTTATTTGTAATTCCATCACTTCTCCACCTAGGGGTTCTACGGAATCGAGGAGCGATCGCAAATTGGGTGTACTGGCTCCAGTATCAACATATAACCTATCTGCTAAATTACTAATACGCTTCCAGGTCATGTATAACTTAGCAATCATCTGTTCCATCTGGGAGGCTTGATTGACCAAATCCGCAGCTATATTTAAGCAACCAACCCTTTGTGCTTCTATGAGGGCAGATTCAATATCTACCCTTTGTTTATCTAGAGCTTGTACTTGAGCTGAAGCTTTGAGATACTTAGCTAAGTTACGAGCTTCTGTGGTGACTTGTTTGAGGGTATCCACATCAGGATTGATTTCTAATTCCCCCTGTAAAGACTCCTGATGGGACTCTGGCAGCTTTTCCAGCTCTTTAACCAATGGGGCAATATAACGGGTAGGAAGGGTGTTATCGGCAGCTTTAGCTTTCACTTCCTGTGGTAACAAATCCGAAGTCATCGCCGTCCATTCATCATTGATTTGTCTTACTTCCCTTCTGGTGATGCGATCGCCTTTTCCAGCAGCTTCACTTACCATTACCTGTACCTCTGGTACAGCCTTAGCAGTTTCCACAAAAGCCCGCTTACTGAAATTCTTAATGGCACTTGGTTGGAGTTTACCTTCTTCTAACAAAGTATCGGCACTATTAGCCAGTTGAATCCAACCATAAGCCTGACTTTTACTAATTTCCCGTTCCTTCAACCAACCAAGGAAACCTGTACCTCGTCCATCACCTCCCACCTTTTCTCGATCACGGACAGCCCGTAAAATTCTACCTCGCCAGATTTCCGTTTGCAAATCAAAGCGATCGCACACTTGCCATGCAATATCCACTTGTTGGAGAAACTCCAGCTCCGGAATATCTTCATCTTCTGGATCGGGTAACTCAAAATTTAAATCTGCTGGCTGTTGCAAGGCATCAGCTATTTCGTTGATGTTATCAGTTGATTGCACGGCTGGGAAGGTATAAATATGGATAGAACGGGATATTATCACATAATCTCACCCTAGGGCATCAATTAATAGGGAGTGGGAGGTGTGGGGAGTGTGGGGAGTGTGGGGAATGTGGGAGGTGTCAATGAGATTGATGCAAGATTGATATAGCAATGGACATATCGGTTAGGACAATATTGTTCTACTCAAAAACTGTCAACCACCAACTAACAACTAACAACTAACAACTAACAACTGAAAAACGTCCTAAACATAATGGCGACTGCTATACAATATGATCCAACCGCATAAAATCGGCTAATTGTGAATTTTAATGAGAGCAAGAACATGAGGGTTTGGATTGCTTGTTTTGTAGTACTTTTTGCCCTGGCTCAACTATTTGATTGGGTAAAACAATTTTCTTTACCGCTACCCATTTGTATTTTAGGTGGTGCTTTTTTAGCGATTGCTTCTAATTATGAAAAAATATTTGGCTCCTATTTGCACCATAGTATGGGTGCAACTCTAGAACCATCTACTGAACAAATCCAGTTAAATTCACCATCCCTAACCTCTGCTTCTCTTCCTTTAACCACTTCCTCTACAGAGGATGATTCCTTAGAGTTAAAAGCCGAGGAATAACACTATTTTGGATTTTGGATTTTGAGATTGTGGATGAGGAAAAAACTTTTTTGGGTAAGACTCCTGTAATATCGTGTCCGGTTAAATACTTATCATTAGGGCTGCAAGGGGACAGGGGTCAGGAAGCAGGAGGAGAAAGAGTTTGGGTGATTTTTGCATGGATGGCAATCTCATAAGTAATCAGGCGGACATTGAGGGGATATGGCGAGATACGCGCTGTCCGAGGACACGTGTAAATAAATATTTGGGTCTGGGTTGTCGCTGTCGTACCAAAGGTGAAGATGGGGTAGGTAGGAGGGCGATCGCACTTTCAAAGAGTTCATCTCACTTTGGAGCTTTACTCCCCATACAGAGAAAGTCTGTATAATACCAGTATTTTCAACAAGCAAGTAGGTGATGGGAGCAGATGTCTAAAAGTAAGAGTTTGAGTCTGGCAATCGCGACATTCACCCTATTTGGACTGGGTGCAGTCCCAGCAAGTGCTATAGAAAGACGTTCAGCTTCAGAAATACCTACTGAAGAGTTAGTCAAAGAAACAATTCTATTTGAACAAGACAGTAATTCTATAAATATGGCGTGGTATTTGCCATTAGAACAGTTGGGATTACCTCCCCAACCAGTACTTGTAGTTGCAGTTGTCAAAGCAGAGATTGTACCTAACGGTAATTTTAAGTTTGCTTCTGAAGCTGAAGTTCAAAGAGGGCTAAAAGTTACATACACCGACTCTAAAGGTACATCTGTAAAATTAGCATCAGCGACGAAAAGTGCCGATGTCAGCCGTTTCTTAACAGAGATGAAACCATTCTTGTCAAAATTTGCAGGTCAACTTGGTAAAGGAATGTGGTTCTTTACATTTAAGAATGTTGATTCGTCTGGAAAAAAGATCGTTTCACCATATGAAGCAGGAAAACTTATTATTTCTTTCGACGGAAAAATTGATACCACCAAACCCAATTCTGTAATAGAATTTCCTCTCAATTCATTGTTTGTTCCAAGATTATGTCCTAACGGCAAACCTGCACATATATCCTGGAAATATTGTCCATGGGATGGCACTCCGCTTCCATCCAAGTCACCGAAGAAGCAGAGGGGAAGGCAGCAGGGAGCAAAGGAGAAAACCCACAAATGAAGGAAGGGGGCTTGTAAGAGTATGCATGAGCTGAAAACTGAGGTTTGGGAAGATTATTAGGGAGGAGTAGATGGACACAAGGTCTTGATACCTGGATCTCCTCTCCGAAGCGTGCTAAAAAACCTCTCAATTGAGCTATCTTGCGCACATTGCCCCAGCTTAAATTTAATGCTTCTTACAGAGTAGACAACCTATGCCTAAAGAGATAGTCATTGAATTAATCAAGATTATTCCATCGATTTTGTGGGTCATATTTATTTTGATTCTTTGATGTGTGTTTTTTTGAACCTATTAAAAAGGTTTTGATACCACAATTAACAGAGTTAAAGGTATTTAGTATAGAGGCAAAGTTTATTAAACAGGAACTTTACTGTTGGTATTTTTGATCCTTCAAAGGGTTTGCCACCTAACGCCTTCGGTATTACAAATCGTGTCGATGAAATGCTTAACTTGGCTAGACCATCCAGGTGTAAGAGGCGATCGCACTTTGATGTAATATTGCTTATCCCGATTTTTTGTGACAATGATAATTGCGCCCGTTATTAAGCAGTAAATTGTAAATTATGGAAAATGAACTGGCAGCAAAAGCCGAAAAAATACCAGAAATCAAAAATGATGTCTGTCGTACCGCAGTAGTAATGGCAGCTAAACGTGCTATTGAATCGGAAAGGACTGACCGACTTTTTGAAGATCCTTTTGCTGCTCAGTTAGTTGGGTTTAAGGAAATGCAGTCTTTGAGGGATAATTGGGACAAACAAGACGGTAAAGACCCGAAATCAAATACCCTTCGCATCCAATTTGTGGCAGTGCGAACTAAATTTTTCGATGATTTTCTGGTATCTGTAATACCAGAGGTACGTCAAATTGTAATTCTAGGGGTGGGGTATGATACTAGGGCGTATCGCCTGCCCTTACCACCTGAAATATGTATATACGAGATTGATTTACCAGAAATCATGTCTCGCAAAGAAGAAATTCTTAAGGATATTCCATCTAAATGTCATCGTCAGACCATCGCCACAGATTTGCAAAAACCTTGGGTGCATTTATTAAAAAATCAGGGATATAAATCTAATGAACCTACAGTTTGGTTAATGGAAGGTTTATTGATGTATCTGGATGAAAAAGAGGTAAATACATTACTGCAAACAATTTCTGATTTCAGTGTCAAAGGAAGTTATTTGGGTGTAGATTTAATAAGTGTAAAATCGTGGGAGATAGGCTCTCAACGTCAGAATGGATTAATTAGTAAAAATTGGCGTTTTGGCACAGACGAACCAGAAGAATTATTTGCTTGTTATGGGTGGAATGCGTCAGTTATCCAACCTGGAGAAATGAGAGCAAATTATGGACGTTATTCTGTCCAAATCACACCCCGTTCAATACCTGGAATGCGACGTTCCTTCATGGTGACCGCTAAAAAAGAATGATTTTTTGTATATAACTGTTTTTATTTAGCTGCTTGTATTTTCCTTAAGCCAAGCCTCTAAATCAGATTTATTAGAAAAACTGAAAAATTCCTCCCCCAAAGCCTCCAACTGTTCCGTAGACAATACTCACACGTGCTCAACTATCCCATTACATCGCCCTTTATGCAAACACCAGGTCACATTATCCTTAATTTGGGTATCCTCGGACACCGCCATCGCCCCAAGTGGACTTCACCCATCATGTTAGGGGCATTTGTGCCTGATGCTGCCATGTTTTGGTTCTACATTTGGACTCGCATCATCCAAGGGCGACCTGACAGCGAAATCTGGGGCACTCTCTACTTTTTACCTCACTGGCAAAACATCTTCGACCTGTTCAACTCCATTCCCCTGGCCCTCATTGGCTTAAGTCTTGCTCTTTATTACAAACGTTCTGCCATTGCTGCCTTTTGTGCTAGCACCATTCTTCATTGTCTCCAAGACTTACCACTTCATCATGATGATGGTCACCGTCATTTCTGGCCTTTCAGTGAGTTTCGCTTTGAAAGCCCCGTTTCCTACTGGGATCCGCAGCATTATGGAGTGTGGGGGGCAGGGCTTGAAACGGTTTTGGTTTTGGTAGCGAGTTACTTCATTTTTAGACGGACGCGATCGCAATGGGGCAAAAGCATACTAATCCTGATGAACATTCTCTATCTTTTGCTCTATTTCGGTTACCTTTGGGCAAGCGGAAACATCCCAAACCCATGAAATGAAACGAAACTCAGGCAGTGAGTTGTTGCCCCCATGATTTATCCGTGGGGTGAGCTCAGAAAACTCAGAATTGTTGTACCTACATTGGCTGAATATTCTTCATGTATGCCCAAAGTTCCAGTAAGACAAACTTTCTCTACCCCTGGTAATGCAGCTATTGCTTGCATTTCTGCCAATGATGCAGGGGGGGCTTGTTCAGAAATAATTACTAATTTGGGAATAGATAAAGATTGTAAATCAGTAGTTAAATCTGTACGTTCTTCTACAGGATCTATTCCTCCAGTTACAAAAGCCGCAGGGGCAAATCTTGCTCCTGGTTGTTGGGTAATTTGTCTTTTTTGGGTAATAAATTCTGGAGTTAATTTACTTTCATTTACATAGACATGTCGGCTATACATAAAGCGTAAGAAACCAGAGGTAGTATTTAACTGATAGAGTATTTGCCCCATACCTGGAGAGTAAACCATCTGCTTTACCATGCTTCTTATCTGTGATGGTACGCCCATTACCCGCAAAGGACCACGCCAAGTAGGAGCGATTAAAATTATTTTAGTAACAAGATTGGGAATTTTTGATGCTAATTTGGTAGCATAGCCTGTTGCATGACCTGCTGCAATGATGATAATTGGAACATTAAAGATAGATTTGACAAAGTCCTCCAGTAATTGTTGGTAAAGAGCAGGATTGTAATCTAAATTGGGACGTTCTGACTCACCAAAACCTAACCAATCAAATGCCAATACTTGAAATTGAGATGAAAGCATTCCTGCAATTCCTGCCATTTCTCCACGGGTAGAAACGCTACTAAAGGCAGGTAATAATAATACTGGTTGCCCTGACCCTCTGGTTTCATAAGCGATTTTGAACTGTTTCCCTTGCCAGTTCCAAATATATTCACAAACTCTGCCACCAATGTTACTAATGGTAAGGGTAGATGCTGATGTTGTTGATATCATTGGCACAACTTACTGATTTTAAATCTTGATTATGAGGGATAAACATTCTTAGTAGCGACTGTTTACCTTACCTCTAATTCTATACTCTGAAACTCTAAGTATTCTAGCTTATTATCCCATAAGGGACTTGCAGATAAATCAGGGTAAACGCATCTAATTTTGTAGTGAAAATAACAGATTATTGTGCTGACTGTCTTGATTGTCAACCGGATGACGCGGGGACGCGGAGCAGGATGTGTCCCAAGCCCAGTGTCCGGGGCGATAAGTCCCAAGGGTCTGAGTCCCCCCATCAAAATCTGCGATTTGATGGCTCCCGATTGGTGGGCGGTTCAAGCCCCACCACATCGGTGTCTGGTGCGTCTCCCCGTCTCTTCTTGACGTGTGATACGCTCTGCGTCAAGCAAGAAGACTTATCGCACTGTATCAGTAAGCGCCCATACTAAATTCAGAATAATATACCACCATGTGACGAATTTTATTTTGTCCTTGTTTTTTAACTGCAATGTCACGTCAGAATAAGTTTTTATTAGTACTTATTTATAGACAGTTAACATAGTGTCTTTTTTTGCCAGTGAAAATACGAAAACCAGATGCTTCGCATGGAAGACATTTATAGAAAGAGATACATTAAATCACAGGGTCAAAATATTATGAATATCAAAGCCATTGCCTTAGCATCTATTCTCGGTTTGGGAACACCCGCAATTACAGAAGTTGCTTTCACTACAAACAATGCTTCTGCTATGCCTACAGACTTCGTCCGGGCAACAGGGACTTTTGCCGATGTCAACCAAGAATGGGAAGTTCGCTTGTACCTAGATCAATTTGGGGCTTATTCCTACGAAGCTGTAAACACCAAAAATGGTAGTTCCTTGACCTTGAAAAATCCTACAATTTCACGGGAAGAACAAGCTTATAAATATACCTTCAAAAATGGCAAATATCGCTATCAAGTAATCTATAATCCTTCCAGACCTAAATCTATCTTTCTTTACGTTTTCAATCCCAATGGTAATCTTATCCTAAGTCGGAATATGGTTAAGGGCTATGGTCGTCCTCAAGGAACCTTTATTGATGCTAACCAAGAGTGGGTTGTTAGACTTTATACTAATCAGTCTGGAACTTATATCTACGAAGGCGAAAATACAAAAACTCGTTCTAAATTGACCTTGAAAAATCCCAAAACTTCACGGGAAGAACAAGCTTATATTTATAGCTTCAAAAATGGTCAGTATAGCTATCAAGTAATCTACAATCCTGCAAACGAAAAAGCTATTGCTCTTTACGTTTTTAACCCCAATGGTAAGGTAATCTTAACACGGGATATGACATTAGACTACGACGTGTAATAAAAATAAATTTCACCACACCGCACTTATGGTGTGGTGAAATTTATTTGAATAATAATTAATTTGCAGGATTTTATATAACTGTTTTTATTTAGCTGCTTGTATTTTCCTTAAGTCAAGCTTCTAAATCAGATTTATTAGAAAAACTGAAAAATTCCTCCCCCAAAGCCTCCAACTGTTCCGTAGACAATACTCGCACGCGCTCAATTATTGAAGCATCTATTTCACTGAAGCGTCGATTTAAAAGGCGTAAGGTATATTTTAAAGCTTCCTGCCGCTCGCCTTTGTGCAAAATATCTTGATAAATCAAAGACTCTTGCATAATATTCTCCCATCATTAATCATTATTTTCCCATGTCCCGCTTCATCTGTTCTAACTCAGCGTCAGTTTCCCAACGGCGAAACTTCTCTTCTAGATCATCATAGCTACTAGCGTAACTACTAGTGGCATTTGACCAACCAGAAGTTTCAATGCGTTGTTGTTGAGCTTGAGCTTGAGCCCGTGCTGCTTGGGCTGCTGTGGCTTTAGCTTGTACTTCCTGTCGTCGCACTTGGATTTTTCTTAATAATTCTTGTGCTTGAGCAATACGTTCTTTCAAGCCTTGCATATGTCCCCAAAGGGTATTTCCTTGACGTAGGAGTGCAGCTTCCCTCTCTTGTGCTGCAGCAGCTAAATCTGGGCGATTGGAGGCTTGTGCTTTTTGCACCCGGATGTGCCATCTTTGGATTTCCTGGGCTGTGGAAAGAATTTCATCTTGCGATCGCACTTCTTGTACTTTTAAGTCTGCAATCAGCTTTAAAGTATCTTCTTCCTGCTCTGCTAGTTGTTCCAACAGTGCTTCTAATTCCAAATGCGGATTATTACGCAGAAATTCCTCTAAACGGTTTTCCAGAAACCGACTAAAATCATCAAATAAGCCCACAATCCCAAACTCCACAGGTCAAAATATCTTAGCTTTATTGTAATAATTATTATCCTCGCCGCAAAGAGATGGGATTTTGGATTTTAGATTTTGGACGTGTCTATTGCTATACCACTACGTAGGGCTTGCTGTTCGCGGAGCGTGCCGTTAGGCATAAAAGCCTTTTGGTGGGGGTAGGGAGTAGGGAGTAGGGAGTAGTTCCAGCCTCTTTATTTCTATTCTTTTTGCCAGAAAAAATCACAGATGCAAGGATTTTAAACCTAAAATCCGAATTTCCTTGCACGCCCTTCCTCAATAAAATAGCCTCAAAGCATTGATAAATCAATATTTTTCAGTTATTCAGCAGACTCTACGTAATTAGGGCAAGAACCTTATTGAAGGCCCAAACCTATGAGCAGTAAACTTATTACTTATTACTTATTACTTATTACTTATTACTTCTTCCCTAACACTCTCCAATAGACTTCTTAACATCAGATAGGTAGAAGTTGCTCCAGGATCTTGATGTCCCATGCTGCGTTCTCCCAGATAACTAGCTCGTCCCTTTTTAGCAATTATGGGTATGGTGCCTTTCATCCCTTCTTCTGCTGCTGCGATCGCATTTTCCATAGCTTCCTCTGTTGTTTTCTCATCATCTACAGCCTGTTCAAATGCCTCTACAGCCGGGGATAGAACATCTACCATCGTTTTATCACCTAATTGTGCTTTACCTCGTTGTATTACCCCTTCCAAGCCTGCTTGTAATAATTTCAAGGTATCTTCTGGGGTTAATTCCTGCTTTCCCATGACTGCGGTACTTCCCCGTAGAAAGAAAGTACCGTACAGAGGACCACTAGCACCACCAATACTGGAAATTAAGGTCATGCTGACTGTTTTCAAAATGTTGCCAATATCCTGATTAGCTAGTGTTGGTAGTTTCTCCATCACCTTTTTGAAACCGCGATCCATATTTATTCCATGATCTGCGTCACCGATCGCTGCATCTAATTCTGTTAAATAATCTTTATTTTTTTCGATTGTATCAGCAAATTTTTGCATCCATTGGATAATTTGCGTTTGATTCATAATCACAGCCTAAAGAATGAGTTTAAAAATTACTTATTACTTATTACTTGCACGTAGCGCTATAACTAGCCCCATCGCAGTGCAGTAGTATTTACAGGCGCATCCCACAGTCGTACCATTTCATCATCCAATTTCAGTAAGGTAATGGAACAACCTTGCATATCCAAAGAAGTAATATAGGAACCAACTAGATTGCGTACAATTGTCAACCCTTTTTGATGACAAATTTCTGCTAATTGATGATAAATAATATATAGTTCGCTCAGAGGAGTACCACCCATACCATTAACAAAGGCTAATACATTATCTCCTCTTTGTAATGGCGGATCTATCAGCTCCACATCTACCCATTCTCCTTTATCTTCATCCCATTCCCGCACGGTGCGACTATAGTCGGAATCTTCAATTATAGATAGTGCCAATATCTCTGCAATTTCATTGGCTGATTTCAAGCTTAAACGTTCCCTTCCAGGCTCTCCATGAATGCCAATACCAATTTCTATTTCTTCTTCACCCAAAGCAAAGGTAGGTGTACCTTTGGCGGGTACAATACAGGAAGTGAGTGCCATGCCCATACTTCGTCCGTACAAATTCACCCGCCGACATAAATCTGCTATTTGGGTCAAATTATAACCATACTCTGCTGCGGCACCACAAATTTTTTCCGCTAACACTGTGGTTCCTACGCCCCTTCTTCCTTGAGTGTAAAGACTGTCTTTGACGGCAACATCATCATCAATTAAGATATTCAACACCCGCATCCCTTCACAACGAGCTAACTCCGTTGCCATCTCGAAGTTCATCACATCGCCACTGTAATTTTTGACGATATAAAGGATACCAGCCCCTCCATCAACTTTCTGTGCTGCTGCTAGCATTTGGTCGGGGGTAGGGGAAGTAAATACCTCTCCGGGACAGGCTGCATCTAACATTCCCATACCTACAAAACCAGGGTGCATAGGTTCGTGTCCGCTCCCTCCACCAGAAATAATTGCTACTTTACCCTGGGTAGGACTTTGAGTCCGATAGACAAAAGTGGGGTCAAAATTAACTTTAATTATATCCTGATGGGCGATCGCCATTCCCTCTAAACTATCGCGTATAAAGTTCAGGGGTTGGTTAATCAACTTTTTCACAATCTTGACCTCCACTAAGAGCGCTACGCACAATTAACAAGTAAGTAGGTCGGCGTACAAAATTATCGTTTGGATAAGGCAAGGGTCAGTGGCTTACCTGCTCCCTGCTCCCCTGCATTTCAAGTGATTGATTATTTTTTTTATTTGGAAGTCCCTTACGCCGAGCTGTACTAGTATCCAAACTGGAAACAAACCTACCATTTAATGTAGGCAAAAACTTTAGTTCATCAAAATTTTTAATTTTTTATTCTACAACTCCAGCCTTATATCTACACATCAAGTATTAATTATCACAATATGCTAATTTTAGACATGAGGTCAATCCAAAATCCAAAATCTAAAATCCAAAGTTGTGATGACAGCCATCCCATCAACCTAATATTATTCTGTTCAACAGATTCACAAATTAAATATGTAAGAAAGAAAATTAGACTGGCATGTTGGGTAGTCTTAGATTAAGATCGATTTATTTAATAACCGAGGTGTAAAGTATGTATCATAATAAACTTGCAAAAAAGTGTTTACACGTATTTAAGAAAATAGGGATTTTGTGTTCCTCTGCCTGTGTCATACTAACAGCATCAACAATAATGGAATTACCCCATAGCAAGCTGTTAGCCCAAGAAGAGGTAGTTTCCCAAAGCCTGGAAGCAGCTAGCCTATTTCAACAGGGAGTAATGCGCTATAACCGCAATGATTTACCAGCAGCAGAATATGCTTTTCGTCAAGCTTTAGAAAAAGATTCTCAGTTGGGGAAAGCGCATAATTACTTGGGTAACATTATGTTGCAGCAAAATCGTCTAGATTTAGCTGCACAAGAGTATAGTGAAGCCATTAGACTGAACCCAAATTTGGTGCAAGCTTACTATAATTTGGGAGTATTACTGCAAAAACAAGGAAAGCCAGAAGCTGCTATTAGTGCTTATCGCCAAGCCTTAGTTACCGATCCGACAATGGCATCTGCTCAATATAATTTGGGTGTGGTTTTATATGAACAAGGACGGACATCAGAAGCGATCGCAGCTTACAAAGAAGCAGCCAACCTTGATCAGAATAATGATAAAGCTTATTTTAATTTAGCGATCGCTCTCCAACAGCAAGGAGAACTTGAGCAAGCAATCACAGCTTATCGCCAAGTGATCAAAACCAATCCGGAAAATGCTGTGGCTTACAATAATTTGGGTAGTTTATTGGTAGTCCAAGAACAAACAAAGGATGCGATCGCTACTTACAAAGAAGCAATTCGCCGTCTGCCCAATGATACCACTGCCTACTATAATTTGGGAGTTACCTTATATAATCAAGGTGAACTCCAACAAGCAAATCAATTTCTGAAGCACGCCCAGAAGAAATACCAGGAACAAGGAGATATCCAGCAGACGAAGAAAATAGGGCAAATTATTGAGTACATCGCTTACGTACAAAAACAACCCTCATTACCAGGAACTGCAACTGCAAATTTACCCAAAAAATCCCCTTCAGAAAACAAACCTACGGAAACATCTATACCAGCTAATCCGAACCAGATTGTGGAATTTTCTGTAGAACAACAGCCAACAGAAGTAATACCCAATACTCCAAAAACTTCCATCGAAGCCTCAGCCAGTCATATGAACCAATAATTGGATAATTGGATTAAATATTGTTGCAATTTTCTGAGTCCGCCCTTGCGGACTTTATCTATGATATGAATTAATCTTGGTGTTGATCGGTATTTAGTTGTAAATACATGAATAACGTTGATATTATCAAGAATCTATATAAATCATTTGCAGCCGGAGATATTGATGCAGTCCTAGAAATACTTGCGGAGGATATAGAATGGATAGAATCCGAAGGCATTCCCTATGGAGGAACTTTTACAGGACATGAGGCTATTGTAAATGGTGTATTCGCTAAAATTGGTTCCGAGTGGTCTAATTTTAGTGCCCATGTTGATGAATTTATTGATGCTGGTGATATTGTAATTACCCTTGGGGTTGATAGTGGTACGTATGATACAACTGGCAAAAGTATGCAAGCTCCCACCGCTTCAATTTGGAGGCTCAAAGCTGGCAAAGTTGTGCAGTTTCGTCAATATATTGATACCTTAGCTGTGGTAAAAGCTGTTCAGCCATAAAATATAGCGCTAGGCGCAAGTAATAAGTAACAAGTAATAAGTAATAAGTAATAAGTTTACTTTTCATATATTGCAGCCTGAAAATACATGAGTCAAGCATTAACTAAACCGATAACATTTGACGAATTTATCGAGTGGTATCCAGAAGATTCTCAGGTACGTTATGAATTACATAATGGGGTAATATTGGAAATGGCAAAACCGAGAGGTAAGCATTCAAGGGTAACTGGTTTTACCATTAATCATCTCAATATAGCCATTAGAAACTTAAATAAAGAGGATATTTGGTTTATTCCCAGAGAATCAATTGTCAAAACTTTAGCTGGAAAATCTGGATACGAACCCGATATCATTGTTTTAGATGAAGAAAATCTTGTAAGCGAAACAAGATGGGAAAGTGAGTCAATTATTGAACAAGCTGATTCTGTGAGATTAATTGTTGAGGTTGTCAGTACAAACTGGCGAGATGATTACTCAAAAAAGTCTGCTGATTATGAAGAAATGGGAATCAAAGAATATTGGATAGTTGACTATGAGGCTTTTGGTGGTAAACGATTTATTGGCGATCCAAAACAACCAACTATCTCAGTTTATCAACTCATTGATGGAGAATATCAAATAACTCAATTTAGAAATAACGACCAAATTCTTTCTCCAATTTTTCCTACTTTCAATCTAACTGCAAATCACATTTTTAATGCTCGTTTGTAATTACTAAAAATAGCCGTTTAGGTTGAGTGAGCTAGATAAGGAAATACTTTTTGCAGAAAGACTCGCAAAGCAAACTTGGCTCTTTAACTAAATAGGACATCATTAAACTTTCAACGAAAATTCTAATATTTTTGCGGTACTCTAAGGGAGTCGCTGTGAAAATGTGTCAAGTGAAGGAATTGCAATCGTATCTCTAAGTAATGCTTTAAGCACAGATACATCATTGATACCATTTACCTTTCGAGAATCGCATTTGGTACTTTCCCAAAACGTGCTTCTAGAACTTCAATTACGCTTTCACACGCGGTCTGTATTTTTCCCTCTTGTATTCCCTCTTGTATTCCTTATTGTTTTGCTAACCGCTCAATACTAGTTACATAACGCATTATACCTGCTTCCTCCTCGCGTCTTAATTCTGTTTTAAAGTTATTTGCTAATTCTTCTGGTAACATCATTACCCAGTCAATAAACCGAAATAACCCAATTATTTGTTCGCGTTTATAACCTTTTGCAAACAATATTCTTACTATTCTTAGCTTCCACTGTAACCTACTTTCCAGGTTCTGGTTGGTGGCTTTGGTTTGCAAATGTGCCATGACAACTATACCGAAAGGGTTTTTTGTTTGCTCCAAGCTTTGCCATTGTGCTTCATAGTCTAATAGTTTAACGATGGAAAATTCTAACCTTACATGACATCCACCCAGGGAATACTCGTAACGGTTTGGTCGCCAATTTTGCTGTTCATCTGCCAGTACAGCTAGACTGATGACTCGTTTTTTGTGGCGGTCAAAAATCCACCATCAGTGTGTAGTGTCCACCCTAGATTGTATCTCTATTAAACTCAATAACAATCCATATTCCAAACCTTCTACTACCGCTTGATAGGAAGCCTCCAAAATATTATTTGATACTCCTACCGTTGTCCAACGCTGTTGGTTATTGCGGGACTCGAGCAAAACTCTAGTAGTAGCAGCCGTTCCCGTATGTCCGTTGAGAATTCGCACTTTATAGTCTGCCAACTCAAAAGCAGCTATTTGGGGATAGAAATTGACTAAAGCTTTACGTAATGCCTTATCTAAAGCAGCCACTGGACCAATTGCTTCCGCAGCCTCTAAAATATGTTGACCATTGACAGTTATTTTCACCGTGGCTAAGGCATTAGTATTTTCCTTCCCCTTTGCCAAATCGCAATGAACTTGGAAACCCTTAATTTCAAAAAAGCGTTGACGACTACCTAAGGCTTCCCGCATTAATAATTCAAAACTGGCTTCCGCAGCTTCAAACTGATATCCTTCACTTTCTAATTCTTTGAGACGCTCTAAAATTTTGCGGGTGGTTGGGTGGTGTTTATCTAGTTCCATACCAAAGGAACGAGCCTTAGCCAACACATTACTAACTCCTGATTGCTCAGAAATTACGATCCGACGACAATTACCTACTTGCTCTGGTTGAATATGTTCGTAGGTTAAAGGATTTCTTTCTACTGCTGATACATGAATACCACCCTTATGGGCAAACGCCGAACGTCCCACAAAAGGTGAATGTTCGTCAGGAGCAAGGTTCACAACTTCACTGATGAATCGACTGGCTTCTGTTAGTTGTGATATTTGTTCTGTACCCATACAATCATAACCCAATTTTAACTGTAAATTGGGGATTAAAGAGCAGAGGTTAGCGTTGCCACAACGTTCTCCATAGCCATTGATTGTGCCTTGTACCATATTTGCTCCTGCTATGACTGCGGCTAAAGCATTAGCCACCGCCAGCTCACCATCATTGTGGGTGTGGATTCCCAGTTGAGTATTTTGGGGCAGAAATGTTGCCACATCGGCAACAATTTGAGTGACTTCATGAGGTAAAGTACCGCCATTAGTGTCACATAGGACAATCCATTCTGCACCGGATGCAACTACCACTTCTAAGGTTTGCAGAGCATACTCTGGATTTTGTTTATAACCATCAAACCAGTGTTCTGCATCGTAAATCACTCGACGACCTTGACTTTGAAGATACTCAATGGTATCACGGATCATCTCTAAATTTTCTGCTAGAGTGGTCTTGAGTCCTTCGGTGACGTGTAAATCCCAAGACTTGCCAAAAATCGTTACCCAATGGGTGCCGGCGGCAAGAATTGCTTGTAACATTGTCTCATCTACTGCCTTGGAGTAGGGTCGCCTAGTGGAGCAGAAAGTGACAATTTCTGCTTGTTGCAGGGGTTCCTCTTGCAACTGCCAGAAAAATTGTACATCTTTCGGATTTGCACCGGGCCAACCGCCTTCAATGAAAGGGACTCCCAGTCTATCGAGCCTCCGGGCGATACGTAACTTATCTTCAATCGACACCGACAACCCTTCCCGTTGTGTGCCATCCCGTAGCGTGGTGTCGTAGATCCAAATTTGGGGTGCTTTATTTGCGGACATAAGACTGGGATTTGTAAGACAATTTTATCGGTATGGGTAAGTATAAAACAAAAAGCCAATGAGTGAATTTGTATATTATGCCCAAGATACTAGCTCAATGTAAGAAAATTGAGTGCGATCGCGGAGCCAATTTACGTAAAACTTTGCTAGAAAATGGTATCGATCTCCATAATGGTAAGTCTAAATTAATCAATTGTCGGGGAATTGGTAGTTGTGGTACTTGTGCAGTTCAGATAGAAGGCGAAGTATCACCAGTAAATTGGCGCGATAAAACTCGACGTTCCCTACCTCCCCATTCTCCTACAAAAGACCTGCGTTTAGCCTGTCAAACTAGGGTTTTAGGTGATGTGAGAGTGACTAAATTTGAGGGATTTTGGGGACACGGTTCTCAAATAGTTTGGAAACCAAAGGCTGAAAACGGAGAAAACGGAGAAAACGGAGAAAAATAATATGGGTAGATGGACACCTCTAATTTTAATGGCTGGTGGCTTGGCAATTTTGCTAGGTACTTTGTTAGGCATTACTTTCCCTATGGGTGGTCAACAAAACGCGAATAAGGATATTGGCGGTAAAGCTTCACGAGTACTGCCCGCTAATATTAATGTTAATAGCACTGCTACCAAGGAGACACCTGCTAATGTTAATTCCAGTAGTGTGGCACAGAATAATACTTCCACCAGCAGCACTCCTGGAACAACACCAGGTACTAGCACCAGCGCAGAAAGCCCTATGACTAATGTAAATCAAACTAACGAACCAATTCGTGCTTTGTGGTAGAACCGGCAAGTTAATGTTTGTGTACTACCATCAAATTAACGTCATCGATCTTGATTTTGTGGGATGGGTATAACCAAACTAAATAATTGCTTAAGGGTGGGTGAATATACTCACCCTATTTTTAAATATAATTAAATATGATCGGTCTGGGAGCATCTGCACCGATTATGTATTCATATCACACCTCAAATATGGTCTTCTGTTTTTGGCAGTGAAAAGGGTTTTGTGGTATCTGGAAGACTGGTATAAATTGTCTCTAGATTAATCACCCGTTCTTCCAACGTCTTCACTGTCTGAGTTAAAGAAACTTCTTCTTGCTGGCGTTTATCGGGTGCAAACCATACTGCTGCTGTTCCACCGCCAGCACCCAGAATTACCAGCAGGGGCAATATAATTCCACTATCGGTGATGGCAACTAAGGGGATACACACGCCTAGCATACCAATAGCACAGCCCCAGATACCAGATGTTGCACTAACTTTGGGATTTTTTTCTGTAGATTTGTTACCCATACTGCTTTCTCCATTTGATGGCTATGTGTTACCATTCCAACTCAACATGGGGACTTCTTCTGAGCGCGTCTAACTATTTCAGAATGAGGAAACTTACTGTATATATTTTTAATGTTACCAAGGAAGTCAGTCCCAATGAAAAATAATTTGCACCACTAATTATCTAAGTATAATTTTTCCTTCCCCCATACTTCTTGTCCCCTGTCCTCTGCTTAGAAGTTAGAGGACAGATTGTTTTGAATTGAATTTGCTTGCTCTCAGTGCGATCGCTAAAAACCTAATTTTGTGCAAAAGTCAAATCGCCCAGAATAAGTATTTTCCCCCTGTATTCCCATCTATTTTAACAAATTAATCTTCTGGCTTTAACAGCCACAAACCACTATAAGTCATCCCTGAATCATCAGGCTGCACTAATAAAAAATGTAATCCTTGACTATTTTGTTGTCGCTGTTGGTAAGTTTGAGCTGCGGTTTTGACTTCTTGATCCTCAAAAGTAGCAATCACCCACCTGTCTATTAAACCTGCTTCTAACACCAAACCATCTGGTTCCCCTGCAATGTAGTTAATGCTTACAGGATTAGCTGATTGTAACCACCTGGCTAGAGATAGCGATCGCCTACCACCATAAATCACTATACCAGGAATCCCTTGGGTGGAAGCTAAACCCAAATTGATGGGTAACAAAAATTCTGGTATTTCCACAATGGGAATGGGACGCTCTGCAAATACATCTACTAGATCCCCAGCAGGGATACTAGCAAAACGCCATTCTTCTCCCCAGAGATTTTCTGGTAAGGGAACGGGAGGTGGTTTTTCTAAATTAATGGGAATTTGTTTTTCCTGTAACCACTGCTTTAATGCCGGGGTGCGGCGAGTAGCTTCTGTATTAATACTTAATTCGTCCCCAGCCTGGTTTATTAAATTTACAGACTGGGGACGAAATACTTGAATTACATCTGGCAATTTATGACCAACTTTACCAGCTGCCAATTGGAGTTGGGATGCCACCCAGTTGGAATTAGCTTGGGATTGAGGACAAGTGGCTTGATATTCAAAACTGCGATTGGCATTGCAAATAAATAAATCCCATACCACTTGTCCTTCCTTGTCTGGTTGAGGACGACGATAAAAGTCAACTTGCCAGATAGCCATGTTTGGTAAAAAGTTAGATCCAGAATTTTTGTAGAGATGTAACAATGTTACATCCCTACATTATTCTTACCAGATATTATCCGTTTACCTTTGCCAATATTGGTTTCACAGAGGTAGAAATCTCAGGGACATAAACCTGGGAAACGTAATCGGCAATCATGCGATCAGTATTAAATAATGGGGCATTGGTTTTAATTGATGCCTTCATCATTTGTACCCAACGTTGGGATACACCATTGGCATCTTGGTTATAGTACATGGGTACGATTTCTTGTTCTAGGAGGTGATACAAGGATTCAGAATCAATGCGATCCTGTAATTCTTGATCGCTGGTGTGAGCATCTTCACCAATTGCCCAACCATTAACCCCTGATTTATAACCTTCGCACCACCAACCATCAAGGACACTGCAATTAATACCACCATTAAAGCAGACTTTTTGACCACTAGTGCCAGATGCTTCCAAGGGACGACGGGGGTTATTCAACCAAATATCAACCCCTTGTACCAGTTTTTGACCAGTGTAAATATCGTAGTCTTCAATTAATGCGACTCGATTTAATAGTTCTGGGTGTCGGCACCACTCTACTAAACGTTGGATAATCCGTTTTCCTTCTTCGTCAGCAGGGTGAGCCTTACCAGCAAATACAATTTGTACAGGACGCTGGCTGTTACCAAAAATTCGTAAAGACCTTTCAAAATCCTGGAGCAGTAAGTAGGCTCGCTTGTAGGGAGAGAAACGCCGAGCAAATCCAATGGTTAATACCTTGGGATCTAACAGGGAGTCGGTGGCTTGAATTCTATATTCCTCTTCTCCCCTTTCCTGGCGGGATTTTTTCACTTTGTAACGGGTATAAGCAATTAATCGCTCTTTGAGGATTTGATGCCGTGACCACAATTCTTGATCAGGAATATTATCCACTTTTGCCCACATTTGGGGATCGACGGCATTATTTTTCCAATCTTCACCCAGGTACTGGTTATACAAGTCCACCATTAGGGGAGCAGTCCAGGTAGGAGCATGGACACCGTTGGTTATATAACCGATGGGAACTTCGTTTTCCGAACAACGAGGATATAACACTGTCCACATCTTCCGGGAAACTTGACCGTGTAATTCGCTCACTCCGTTAGAGGTACGACACATCCGCAGTGCTAATACTGTCATCCCAAACGGTTCCCAAGGATCCCCTAATCTTCTGGCTCCCAATGCCAGGAATTGCTCCCGAGACAGGTGTAATTGATGCCAGTAATGGGCAAAGAAGGAGTCCATTAAGTCGGAGGAGAAGACATCATGACCGGCGGGAACAGGGGTATGGGTGGTGAATACGCATTTTTTACGCACATCAGCTTCAATGTCATAGAAAGACTCACCTGTACGCTCAATTTCTTGCTTAGCTACTTCTAAGGTACAGAATGCTGCATGACCTTCGTTGAGGTGATAGACGGAGGGTTGAATACCTAAAGCTTTGAGGGCACGAATGCCACCAATACCCAATACTACTTCTTGGGCGATACGGGTTTCCTGATTACCACCATACAGGTGTCCAGTTAACCAACGATCTATGGGATCATTATCTGGGCGTTCGGTATCTAGGAGGTAAAGACTAACTCTACCTACCTGGGCTCGCCAGATTTGCACTTTCACCATCCTTTGGCGAATTTCTAACTCGATAGACAAGGGATGTCCGTGGTCATTCTTCACCAACTCAATGGGCATCTCATGAAAATTATTATCGACGTAATAATCTTCTTGCCAACCTTCACTATCTAAACGTTGGCGGAAGTAACCTTGACGATACAATAAACCGACAGCGACCATGGGTAAACCTAAATCCGAAGCAGATTTGAGGTGATCCCCTGCCAAAATTCCCAAACCTCCAGAATAAATAGGTAGAGACTCATGGATGCCAAATTCAGCGCAAAAATAGGCAATGGGATGCTCCTTGGTAACTTGGGGTGCAACCCTACTCATCCAAGTCTCTTTGGGATTCATGTAGCCATCAAATTCTTGCTCCAGAGCAGCAATTTGCTTTAAATAGCTGGGATCTTCCAATAATTGGGTGAGTCTTTCGTATTTAGCTGATTTTAAAATAGTGACTGGATTATGCCCACATTTTTCCCATTCTTGGGGATCAATATTTTGAAATAGGGCTGCGCGATCGCTATTCCATGACCACCAGTAATTGTATGCCAAATCAGCTAACCTTTGGAGGGAACCAGGTAATCTATTTCTCAGTTCTTGTACTGGTGTGGTTGCACTATTTGTAGTCATAATTTTCTATGCTCTGTATATTTCTCCGGTGACTCGCTAAATACCTAAAATCTCTCGTGATGTCTTTAAGGCTTTAGACCTGTCAATTGTTTTTGTCAGTTGCCAGATTCTATTTCCAATTTTTTAGCACATTCATCATTATGCATCTTCCATATGTAACATTTATCGCATAAAAAAACAGAAACTATTTAAATTTGTTTGTTTTTTATGAAATTTGTTTACATTCTGTTCTTTCTACTTTGTAAGGGTTTATACGGTTGTATATCCTCAAATTTTCTGTAAAGATTGAAGCTTTTTAGAATCTCTTTACTCGCCCAAAATTTGACAAAATAAATTTAGAAAAATTTAATAATTAAGGTTAATAAAAACAAAAACTATAATCGATAGTAAAATTCATAGAAAAATGGCACAAAAAAATCGTGGCGTGGTGGCTGCTGGACATAAAAAAACTGCTGAAGCAGGTATAGAAGTTCTCAAGATGGGAGGTAATGCTTTTGATGGGGCAGTTGCAGCAATTTTAGCCTCTTTTGTGACTGAACCCATGCTGACATCTCCTGCTGGTGGGGGATTTTTTTAGCCCATAGGAAAAATCAAGAAAATATTTTATTTGACTTTTTTACGCAAACGCCACAGCAAAAAAAAGCTACAAATGAGATTGATTTTTATCCCACCCATGTTAACTTTGGTGATGCGGTACAAACCTTTCATATTGGATTAGGTTCTATGGCTGTACCGGGAAATATCAAGGGAGTATTTGAGGTACACAAAAAATTAGGCAAATTACCATTAAATGTGGTTGCCGAACCAGCTATTCATTATGCTGAACATGGCTTAGAAATTAATGATTTTCAGGCATATTGTTTACAACTTCTCAAACCAATTATTTTCGCTTCCCCAGAAGCGAGAATAATATACGCACCTAATGGAAATTTAAAAAAGTCAGGGGAAATCCTGATATTGAAAGATTTAGCTGCAAGTTTGAAGAATTTAGTCGCCATGGGAGAAGAATATTTTTATGCAGGGGATATTGCCGAAAAAATTATCCAAGATTGCAGAGAGCATGGTGGTTATTTAACTAGGGAAGACTTACAAAATTACCGAGTTATAAATCGCAAACCTTTAACAATTAATTATAGGGATTATACCATAATTACAAATCCCCCTCCCAGTGCCGGTGGTATACTTATAGCCTTTAGTTTAGGTCTATTATCTAGCATTAGTTTTACTGGGATTAAATTTGGCGATCGCAAACATTTACAAATTCTAGCAGAGGTAATGCACTTAACCAATCAGGCGAGGGAAAATGAATATCATCAAGTTTGCCCAGGAGAATTGTCAGCTAATCATAATTTACAATTTTATCAACAAAAATTAAATAATGTGGTGAATAAATGGGGAAGTACAACTCATATTAGTGTCATGGATGGGGAAGGTAACGCTGCTTCAGTTACCACATCGAATGGAGAAGGTTCTGGTTATATGATTCCAGGGACGGGGATCATGATGAATAATATGTTGGGTGAAGCAGATTTAAATCCCAATGGCTTTCATCAGTGGCAAGACAATCAACGTATTTCTTCCATGATGTCTCCCACAATTTTACTCAAAAATGGTCATCCAGAAATTGTCTTAGGCTCTGGTGGCTCTAATCGAATTCGTACAGCAATTTTACAAGTAATTTCTAATTTAGTTGATTGGCAAATGCCCATAACAGATGCGATTACCAGTCCTCGATGTCATTGGGAAAATTATCAGTTTGATATTGAGCCAGGATTTGATTTAAATGATTTGGCAACTTTGAGACTTCCTAATAATACAAAATCCCGATTATGGCAAGAAAAAATATGTTTTTGGGGGTGTACATGGAGTTCAAAAAATAGCGAATGGGATGATATCAGGGGCAGGGGATAGTCGGCGTAATGGTGTATATTTAATTCAGTAGTGAAAAAACGCAAATATTTGACTTTTTCTAAAAGTCGAGGTTATTAATGCTCCTATTATAAACTTAAGATCAAAAGCCATTATGGAACGTGACATTGAGAAAGAAATAATAGAAGCTGAAGAAAATTTAAGAACTGCAATGCTTATTTCCAACTTGGAAGTATTAGATGAGTTGTTGGCTCCAGATTTAATTTTTACGAATCATTTAGGGCAATTAATCAGTAAAAAAGATGATCTTGCTGGTCACAAAACTGGCATATTTAAAATTGATCAACTAGAAGCATCAGAAAGGCATATACAGGTTAAAGAACAAATCGCAATTGTATCAGTAAAAATGCAGTTGTCGGGTAGTTATAAAGGTGTGCCCACAGGCGGTAGCTTTCGGTTCACAAGGGTTTGGGCACAAATTAAAGAGTTCCAATGGCAGGTTATTGCTGGTCACTCAAGTATAATAGAGTGAAACTGGGTGTATGTATTGCCTGCGATCGCATTATATACTTGGATTAGCAAGATTGTTAACCAAAGGATTCCAGAGACTAAGAACAACACATCCATTTGTTTATCCTTAATAGTCGCTATCAGCTACACACATCCCTTTACATTTAATTCCATTCGTAGCTGTGCGCTCACAATGGGGACATAAAATCTTTTCGTTTTCTGTTTCTCCCTCACTTTGTATATTGGTACTTGCTTGCGACTTATCTTTTTCAGTCTGGAGGTTCCAGTTCATAGGGGAGAAGGTTTTTTGTTGTTTTCATTTTATATTGTACATTTTATCTCTCACAGTGATTCACCGTAACCACGGATATAGCGATACGTGCAAGTAATAAGTAATAAGGAGATTTCCAGAATTAAAATTACTAGGCGATTACAAATTTCCCTCAGGAGCGCAAGGCTTGCGCCTTTTTCATTGGTAAAATTATTTTCAGAAATCACCTAAGTTTATGGTTCATAGGTTTGATGCTTCAACAATGTCCGTACCCTAATTGCGTAGTGCCATATCACAACCCATAATTGAACCAGAGAAGTTCTAAATGATATGAATATAAACTCTGTTCAGGAGTGCAATTTTTATTTATTTATATTGTGTATTTGTTAATTATTATCAGTTTAATACATCTCTAAATAATCAGGTAATAATACTGATGCTATAGATTATACGCAATGCAAAAATATTGATTGATGGTCAACGTAATAATATATAAAATATAGTTTTTCAGTTCCTATATTTAGACATTTCCGCTTATTTGAATTGCATAGACTATAGTCAATTATATTTTTTATTTCTGACTATTACGGTCAAATATAAAAATATATTCACCATTATTTACGTTATCTATCATTTTTTTTAAACAGTTATTACAGTATACAAAGAGGTCAAAATGGGATACGAGTATCCAGGTTATCTGTTACAGAACTACTGCGAAGACCAGTCTGTTTTTGGGGTACAACAAGCTTTACAAGCAGCAGGTTTTAGCGTTGGTTCTATAGATGGAAAATTCGGTCCAGCAACTCAACAGGCTGTAATGGGTTTTCAGTCTGTAAATGGTTTAACTTGTGATGGAATTGTTGGTCCCAACACATGGAATGTTCTCATGTGTGCAGTTGGCTGCTAAATATTTTTGATCAGTAGTTTTATATTTTGCAAATAATTATTATGTGCCAGCATTGTTTAATGCTGGCACTCATATATTCAATACATATTTTGTCTGCGAATAAAATTGTTTATCAACAAATGTCAGGAAGAGGCAGGAAGCAGGGGAGCTTCCACAAATAAATTTGGGAGCTTATATCCTTTTCTTTCTCGGTCAGTCAAAAGCGAATTTACTGCCTATCCGTCATTCTTGAAAGCTAATACCTATTCATCTAAAAATAATAAATATGATGCAAACAAACGGACAAGTTCCTACACAGACATCAACACCTGTTACACCTCCTAAATCTCAATTAGACATTGCAATTGAAACTTACGAAAATGCAATTTATGCTTTAGAGGAGGCTTTGCCTGAAGCAACATTTGAACAAAAGGTTGCAGTACTTGTAGCTCGTGATGCAGTTGAAAAGAAAAGACAGATGGATCAAAATCCCCAAGGGGGAAGTTATGCCCAACTGTTGAGTTTGGATGCTCGTCTGAGATTACAGGCTAAAGTATTAAGTGAAGATGACCAATTGGCACAATGGAAAGATAGTTTAAGTGCTGCACCTAATCTATGGTGGTGGCATTTAAAATATCCATTAATCCTCTCACCTAATCAAGCAGCAAAGCGTTATGAATCAGCAATTTCAACATTAGAATCACTATTGCCGCATCCTGATATAGATAAAGTATTAGAAGTATTACTTGCTCGTGATGCAGTGGAAGAATCTCGCGATAATAAACCCCTTCCAGAAAGTGTTGCTAAAAATGTCATTAGATTAGATGAAAAATTAAAAGCACTCTCAGAAGTT
>NZ_FYBH01000395.1 GCF_900185595.1 Calothrix rhizosoleniae SC01 | reverse complement strand
CAGTACTAATGCTTGAAATGCATTTTCCAATTTATCTGGACAATCTGGATTAAAATGAAGCCTATCAATAGTAGAATCCGTCTTTGGAAACCATTTTTGTTGGAAAACAACTCTCTCCCCATATATTTTTTTCAAGTGATTTTGGACATGATAATTATCTGTTGCTAAGAATATACATATCTCTGAATCATTGCGTACAATATTATCGATAATTTCTAGATATTTATCAAAAGGATTACGCCGATCTGTACAACGAATATGTACACCTATATTTTTCTGATTAAAATATTTATTCTTGAAATAATCCACTCTTTTTACTACTTCTTTGTCAACGAACAAATGTTTTTTGCAAATATGCTTTTGGATAGTTTTTTCATCTAAATATGAAAATGATTTAAATTCACCTATAAGTGATTTTCTCATTTGATTAATATCTGAAAAGTAAGACCAATTAACCAACACATCTTCTTGACGATTGGTACATGAAAATTTCACTCTAGACACAGACCAAGTAACAGGATTTCTAGTAAACCAACCCTCATTAGGAAGATTATTTTCTCTTAAAGTTGCACCAATAGTTTTGTGCAAGTTTGTTTTCCAAATATAAGGAAAGACTGAATCAGTATCAGGTATTTCTGTCTCTTGATCAATATTCTTAAGTGTAAATAATTGTGGAAAAACATTTGAGTAATCATCTGAATACACCTCATCACTCCAATCAACAATTATTGTTCTCTGTGTGATCTGAGAATATAGGATAGAGCCTAAGAGGTTAAGTATTCTGTTACCCATTCCAGCTTGTGATTTAATCAAAAGAAACTTATTCTTAGTCATTGAAAAACTCCTAGTAAATTTTTATTAAAAAATAAATTATTAGTTTAATTTGGAACTATATCAGCTACTAAACATTTAATTTGCATATTAACTCGCTACGCGAGAAGTCATAAGTCAGAGGGAAGAAGGTAGAGTTTCATATTCTTAAAACAAAGTACTTTCCTCTTGCTTCCCTTCGAGCTTTTGGGTTAAAGCTGAGCGAAGCCGAAGCTTTAAGTCCCCCACCAAAATTGAAAATTTGGTGGTCTACAATTGGTGGGGGTTTAAATCCCCACCAATTATCCTTCTTCCTTCGTTAATTTGGTATTAGTTAATGGCTAAAATTCTTGTTCATTTTGCATTACTGTCGTACATTAAAAATGCACAACAGCTTAACAACTAGATTCAAATTTTTCTTAACTTTTCCCGCAAAATACGATACAAAAATAGTGGATTTCCAACTATATAGCGTTCCCAAAGACGTTGAGGTTCTGTGATTAATCTTGTGAACCATTCCAAACCATAGTTTGTCATCCAGCGAGGTCCCCTGTATACTGTATCAGTATAAAAATCAAGACAGGCTCCCAAGGGCAAAAATACTTTTGCATCAATTTTGTTTAAATTATTGAGAATCCAGCGTTCTTGTAATGGCATACCAAAGCCGACATACAAAACACCTGGTTTAAAGTTATTGATTTCATTAATCACATACTCATTTTCTTCACCAGACTTATCAAAATAGCCATGATGTCCTTTTATTTTTAAGTTTGGTGCAATAGCCTTGAGCTTAGTAATTGCTTTATCTACAGTACGTGTTTTACCTGCTAACAAATATAAAGAAATATTTTCCCGTTCACAAGCTAATGCCAAATCCTCTATATAATCTGGGCAGGTCATACGATGAGATGAATTAACAGAACAACCACAGATTTTAGCTCCTAGGAGAACTCCAAAGCCATCACAAAATACTAAGTCGGATTGATTGAGGAAGTCTTTATACCAAGGCAGTTCATAAGCGAAGTTCATTGACCGAATATTTACATTACCTATAACTGTTTTTTTGTTGATTTTTGCAGCCTGAATAATATAATTTATTAGTTCCTGAGCTCTGATTTTATGAAATCTAGTTTTAAGTAAAGAAACCTCATCAAATTTTTTGAAACTAATAGTATCTGTCATATAAACTCTCACTAATGATTGATAATTTTCTCTTCGATCAAGCTGAAATTAAAACAAAAAATCTGTGCTTTAGACGTAAACAACAATGATTTCTAGGTTAATAAATCTTATTTTCGATACTAATTGATTATTACCAAGCTCCATATTTATCTGAACTAAATGTACCGAGATATCGCCTCAAATAAGATTTTATTTTCATAATAATTAACGGATCAAAACTTTTAATTGGAGAAATTAAAAATTCTTTCAGCACCAAGTTCATATAGAATATACGATGCTTAATCTTTAAATTCCCTGGCTTTTGTTCAACAAAATTAGCAGCTACTCGCCAACCTTCCTTAATCATTTTCAATCTGTTTTTTCTTTGGCCACTGATTCCATCAAGGGAATAAGAAGCAAGAGTGGTATTAACGCAAAGAAAATTATATCCAGATGTGTAAGCTCGAAAAATGAAGTCGTAGTCAGCGGCAATGGAATAACTTAAATCAAACATTCCTATACTTTCGTAGACTGAAGCTCTAACAAAACAGCTCGGATGATTAAGGGTAAATTTGAATACCAAATTATCCAAATCTCCAGGGATAAAAGTACTCAAATACTTACCATCACTATAGTTATCAATTGGAGAGTAAATGATGGAAATATCTGTTTTTTTTGCAAATATATTTTCTACAATTTTTAATGCTCCATCATTATACCAATCATCTGCATTAATAATACCTATTATGTCACCTTTAGCATGAGTTATTCCTTTATTCATGGCATCATATGTGCCTCTATCTTTCTCCGAAATAAAGATATCTATCTTATCTAAATATCGGTTAATTATTTCGATAGTTCCATCATTAGATCCACCATCAATTACAATATATTCTAATTCAGAATCATGATTTTGATTAATCACACTCTGTATTGTCTTTTCAATGGTATTAACTGCATTATATACAGGTGTAACGATTGATATCTTCATTATCTTATTTTGCTCATATTCTGGTCATTAGGAGATGCCTTAAACTAGACTATTTTCAAGAAATGACATTTTTGTAATGGCATCATTTATGTCATTGTGGAACTGATTTCTTCGGGTACAATACCAATGTTTTGCATCATCACAATATTGATGAGTCAATGACAATTTAGTTGCTGAAACTAGATGTTGGGCAAACTTCTCTGGATTTTCAGTTACTGTAATTGTTGGTGGTGGGTCAGAAATTCCTCGCATAGCTATGGGAGTAGCTACGATTAGAGACCCTGAAGCAATAGCATCTAAAGTTTTAATTTGTATACCACTCCCACTAAGAGTAGGAATAGCAACAACCTTTGCTTGAGCCATAAACTCTTGAGCATCAGGCACAACACCCCGATAGGTCACATTTGAGTATTTACTATCTAGCCAATCGGCACCTTTACCTGCAATATGAATTGACAAGTAAGTAGGCAAATAAGGATAAACTACTTCGAGAAACCATTGCAGTGCTTCTATATTTGCCTTCCATGACCAACTACCTAACAGACCTATATCGAAGCACTTAGTAATGGTTTTATCTTGTGATTGTGTCAAATTAGGTGGTATAGCAAATGTTTTAGTTTTACCTAATTTCCCAAGTCTATCAAAGTATTTACTATCATGTTCAGTAAGTGTCCAAATTTGTTGAGCTACCTTCAACAAATGTTCCTCTAAAACTCTAATTAAAGTAGCTTCACGCCGATAAATTAGATTTAATACAAAGTTACCTGTTTTTTTGAAGTGTTCTTTGTATATTTGATGCTCAATATTATGAGCAATAAAAATCAATTTACTTTTATCGGGAATAAAATTTTCTATCCATGCTAGCTGAGCATGATCGATGATAATAATGTCATATTTTTCAGTAGTAAGTAGCTTTTTGACTAAATTGATATAGGCAAGAGAGTAATATTTTGCAGAGGAGTATGGAAGACTTTTAAAAAAGCTTAAAGCCAGCCAAATAAGAGAATAATATTTTGACTTACTAGTTTCTGTGTACCGTTCATCGACTATTAAGGTTTTTTGTTTTTTATACTCTAGTATATCCCCTTTTCGGAGGTATCCTACAACTGAAATATTATGTCCACTTTGTCTGAGAGAATCAATAAAACATTGTGATGCAACTTCACCTCCATTACAGTGTTTACTGAGAATGATAGTTGTTAAAAACAAAATATTCATATTAGTTTTTTCTGCTACTTTCATTGTTTTCATTATTTTTATGAAATGTAAAATTATTTTTTTATTTCTTTATTCAAAATAGTAGTAAAAGTATATACAAAATATGATGAAGTGATAAAAACATTTATCATGCAGACATGATAATTATAGTCATTTCAAATCAAAAACATATATTTCGTATTGGGATTATCTTATTCCCTAGCAACAATATCCGCAAAAATCTCCTACTACAGAAATTAATTAGAACAACGATATTATGATTTTTTAACCTCTTTACCTTAAAATAAAGTCACTATGAATAAATTCATAACAGTCCAATTTGTATAGTCAATTGCCCCTCGCCTGTTTCTTTGAATTCCAGTTTTTCTGCAGTCAAAATATTACCAATTGGCATCAATTGGATATCCTTAAGCTTATATTTAGGTATATATATCAGGACTAAAGTCGTAATGATTGAAAATTACCTTATTGCCATGTAATGATTTAAATCATCCAACAGTTAAAAAAGTAAGTCTAGTAGATTGCAAATATGAATGATATCAAAAACCCATTCTCACAATACTCGATGAACGAAACAAAATTGCCAATAGACAGTATAACTATATTTTCGGAAATAGCCTTGTCAGAGTTTTCTTCTACGGAAAGCTATTTCATGTCTACGTTGCAGTTAATTCTATACCTCTTTCAGAAAAGCTTCGCTAATGCAATGAAATAACTTGAATTTTTTGTGTTGACTTGTTTAGTGCGTTAATTTTTTTCAGATGACGGTATTCAACAGCAGACGAAAGGGACATTGATACATAAAATATCCATAAGTTAGTTAATCCTGGTATAATGCTTCCTTCACCAACCTGTATAAACAAGGCTAATACTAACATTTGAAACATCCAAAAATATTCTATTTTTTTAGTTTTGAATATCAAATAAAATACCCTGAAAAAAAATATTAAGCAACTGATTATAATTACTGATAAGCCTAATAAACCTAATTGTAGAAATATGTCTATAAAACCATTATGAGCAATTGGCTTAAATGAAGTGCCAGTGGTTACTCTAACTTTTGAATAAATATCAAACAGCCATGTTCCTTTCATAGCTTCAACGCCTTCAGGAGAGGTCCAAAATCCATGATATCCGTAGCCTAACCAAGGTCGCTTTAAACCCTGTTCAATAGCATTTTGCCATATTGGGGTGCGTCCGTTAAATTCAAGATTTTTCCCCATCCCATCAACTACTATAGTTTCCAGATTATTAAAAACTAGTATGGTAGCTAATAATCCCAGTATTAACATAATTGTAAACAGGAATGTGCGAAGTTTATAGTGCTGCTTTACAAGCTTATAAATGGGCATTAAGCTCATACTGATTAGAAAGCCTGATAAAGCTAATTTACTTCGACTAAGCAAAAGAAGAACAACCGTCAGGAAAAATCCAGCCAAGGTAATCCAACGATATCTTCGGCTATCGAAGGTTGTAAGTAAAAAAGCTATTGCTCCTACGGCCATTCCCGTACCCAAAGTTTGTTTATAGGTATAGACTCCTCTCCAAAACTCTGTCTGATTAAAAGTTAGTCCACCTAATAAACTAAGAACTGCTGCTATAGCAATCATCCAGGTTAATATGTACATTTGTTCTCTAGGATTGTAGCGCGTAGCTAAGTAGACCCCAAAAAGAGTATTAAGCAATAACCTCTTAAGGTAATCGAAGGTAATCAATGGAGAAGCAGACCAGAATAATGAGAATATAGTAATACTAACTAAGAGGATCAGAGGAATGTCTCTAGTAATAACATAAATTAGTCTTTTTCGCTGACTATTAATAAGAATTAATCTTATAGTTAAGCAAGGAATAATTACATAATTAGCAAGGACTATAAGTTGTCCTAGGGCTCCTAAGTCTAAAATACTAATTTCAATACTCAAAAGTAATAAAATTACTATTACCAGTTCCAGTCTGTTTCCCAAACGTCCAATTAATAGAGTGTTCAATTTTTATGCTTCTATTCTTCAAAATATTTGCCAAACTGCTCAAACTTGTTTATTGATCTGGTTTTAGAGGAATTTTTTTCATACACATCTTCTGGTATAAAACTACTTTGTTTTTTTTAGGGATTGCCTTTCTGAAAAATTTTTGTGAACAGATAAAAGTAGCGACATGCTTGGATATCTAAGGTAAATTATTGTTCTACTTTTTCTCGAGTCTGGTGTGATAATTTTTGATGCTGCTCTTCGTTTTCTAGTACCCAGGCTATTCCTTGAGTTAAATCTTCAATTTGATAGGATTCAGCTCTCAATAGCCATTTTTATAAAATTCAATCATATCCGGCATACCGCCAATATTGAAAGCAACGCAGGGAGCATCACAGGCGATCATTTTTGGAGCCAGCAGGCAAAAGTCCATCAATGCTATTCAATAAATTAATCAGATGATCTATAGTTCACGTAATTCTACCAATAACAACCATTCTCAATCTGCTTATAATCTTGTGGAGTTTCCTCAGGCTTAGGTCTTACCCAATATTCATTATACAAAGATTGGAAAAAAGGACGACTATCCCATCTCTGTCCTTTAATGCCAAAAAGAATCTGAGTAACACCTCCAAGGTGAATGGCTTTTTTACCCAGAGATTTAACATAGGCTGCCAAGGGTAAGCCATAAGCACCACATCCTATAATTGCAATATCAAAATCATATTGTTTGATTTTTTCACACATCCAAAAATAAGCATCAAACCAAGAACTAAACTCTGTTTGAGTTCCTCCTATAGATTGAACCGCTTTCATGGTGCTTAACTCAAATTGAGGAAGAATATTCTCATCTTGAAATAGAAATTGCCTATGATTATTATATTGCTCTAAAATAGTATTTGCGAAAGGATGAATAACTAAAATTTTCTTAGATTTAAGGTTAAGACTCCAGGGGTTATCATGATAATAAGGCTCAAGGGTATCTAAATCAACCAAAGAAGCTTGGGGACAAGAATTTCTGATAACTTCTGCTTCTCCATAATTGAACCAAACCCCCAGTACATCTATGGATTTAGACGATTCTAAAAAAAGTTGACTATATTTATCTAAATATTCTTGTTTTGATGGGAAGAAACCAGCATTTGTAATCATACTTTTAATAGTTTCTTCACTATAATTACCAGCAAGATAGTCAAAAACACAGACCGATTCTACATTACCAAAACGAGAAATCATCAGAGGTTGATCATCAGCTATTCTGTTAGAAATTAATAAGTTTCCATCTTCAGGAGGTAAAATATGATTATACAAGTCTAAATTTTTTAATCTATATGTATTTCTTATATTTTTCACTCTCATTGTTACCCATTTGGAAAAAACATGAGAGTTCTTGATAACCAATGGCATGTTATTTCTAATAACTTTTCTAATATTTTTTACAGCGTATGTCATAATAATTAAATTTCCAAAATATACGATATTTTTTGTATTTTAGATTGAGCTTAGGTATATTGGCAGCAAAGTGTAATTTAATCCATGATCCAGATTTTTTTGTAGCTTAACCTGGCATAATAAGAATACATTTCGATAACAAAGGTTTTATCTGTACCGCTAATACCAGGATTTACTTGTTCCGGATATCGCACTTAGATCGATATTAGAATGTCCTTAATTTTGGAGATAAAAACCTACTTTTATTTTTTATCCATCTTTGTTATATCTTTAAACGCTTAAGTTTCCCATAACAACTTCTTGATAACTACCTGATTTGCTTACACGACCTTTCTCTAACAAATAAACATTATCGCAATGCTCAATAGTAGAAAGACGATGAGTGATAATAATCAAAGTTTTTTTACCAGCTAGAGATTTAATCGCTTCATTCAGAAGACCCTCTGTTTCATTATCTAGTGCAGAAGTAGCCTCATCGAGCACTAGAATTTCTCTTTCGTGATAGAGCGCGCGAGCAATTCCTATCCGTTGACGTTGTCCACCGGATAGACGTACTCCTCGTTCACCCACCGAAGTCTTAATTCCATTGGGGAGTTGCTCAACTAGTTCCTCAAGCTGAGCAGATTTGATGGCATTATTCAATTTTTCCCCATCAATTAGATGATCTGGAACCCCGAAAGCAATATTTTTCTCAACGGTGTCATCCATCAGAAAAATAGACTGAGGAATATAGCCTATGAGATTTTGCCAGGAACGAATATCTTTATATATAGAGACATTATCAACCATAATTTCTCCACCTTCAGGATATAAAAGACCTAAAATAACATCTACTAATGTTGTCTTTCCTGCTCCAGATTTGCCAATTAAGCCAATAGATTGACCCTTTTTAATTGTCAAACAAATTTTATTGAGTACAGGCTCTGAAGTATAAGGATAGGAATAAATAATATCTCTAATTTTAATTTGGTTCTCAAAAGAAATAGGTTGCTTTTTAGCATAGTTGATGCTAGAAGAATCAGTTCTTATTGAATTGGATTGAAACACTATATTTTTAACATATTCTTCTTTTTCGATTTCTTTTAAATCTGAATAAATAACATTAACAGAATAGCTACTATTTTGTAACTTACTCATTGCTTGTATCGTATGACTAACTGCAGGTATCAAACGTACTGAAGCTAATGAAAAAACAGCCATGACCGAAGTAATATCTTGAAAGCTCTGATTAAATAAGAGTTGGGAGACAGATATAAAAAGAAGTACAAATACAATTAAAGATGCCTCAATTATAATACGTGGCAGAATGCCGGAGCTATCAGTTCTAGTACCTGCAGTGGAGTACCTTTGAGCTTGGTGTTCCATCTGATCCTGAAAATAAGCTTCACAGCCAATCACACGGGTTTCTTTTAAACTCCCTAGACTATGGTTAACAACACGAATTATTTCCTGATTAGATTCAGATAATTCTTTACCCCATCTTTTGAATTTATTTTTCAATTGATAGAACATTAAAAATGTAGGTAAAATAATTAATACTATCATTAATAGAAGAATTAAATCAGTTCTAGCAAGTATAAATAGAAGCGCAGAAACAACAATACTATTAGCAATTATAGTTAAACTTGGCTGTAAACAATCATGATTAATTCTCATGGTTTCATGAGTAATATTTTTAATTAAAGCAGCCGTATTTTTGCGCAGATAAAATGTATAGGGAACGGTTAAATAAGCACGAATTAATCTTGAGGCTAATTTTGCTTCTTGGTCAAAGCTGAATTTGATCATGTAGCTTCGAGCAAGAAAGTATAATAAGGATTTTATACAAAATACACCAGCGATTATTAGACCTAATACAGAAATAAACTGGCTAGTAGATTCTAGACCCAACTGCATATAAAACCAATCTAAGAAAGGAATTTTATGTATAGATTTTGGGTTAGAGGCTAAATTTAAGAATGCTCCTATAAACCCGATACCTATAGCTTCTAATATGGATGATAGAGCAAATGTCAAGATTAACAAAGGAAGTCTTTTTCTTGAGCCTTTTAAAATGTACCAAACTTTTGAGAAATATTTGAGCATGAAACCTGCTATTTACCTTTTAAGTTGATTGAGAGGCTAATACCGTTACACAAAAATCCTGATATCAACAGATCCTGTAGATGAGACATGACATATCATATTCCTACATGGTTTACATATATATGGGTGTTAGCAAGGCGATTTGATATCAGGCAAATTGCCTTACTAATACTTCCCTCCCATAATGGATATTATTTCACAACTACAGAACGTTGAGACTCTTTACTTCCTTCTGCTGACTCCTCATTGTAATAAAAATATCCCTCCGGTTCGCGTTTTACATTCACGTCATTCACTACCATACCTAACACGTTCTGACCTGACTGATTCAAGAATTCCTTCGCTGCATTACTACTATTCCAGTCCGCTACTCCTGGGCGAACCACCATTAGTATTCCATCAGCTAGCTTACCCAAGACTCCAGCATCTGCTGTTCCGGCTAAAGGAGGAGTATCAAAAATTACTATATCATACTCTGTGTTAAAAGTATCAATTAATGCAGACATTCTCTGAGAATCTAATAAAGATACAGGATTCGGTGGTATCACCCCAGAGGTCAAAACATGGAGATTGGGCATAACTTCCTGCACAGTGGTATCCAAACTGAGTTGATCGACAATCAAATTGCTTAAACCCACAGCATTGGTTAGCTGCCAGATATGATGCTGAGTAGGACGACGCATATCTGCATCAACTAATAGTACTCGACGACCAACTTGCGCCATGGCTGTAGCTAAATTAGCGGAAATAGAAGATTTCCCTTCTCTAGGGACAGAGCTAGTAACCACGATCGATTGCAGTGGCGTATCAGAAAGAAATTTCAGATTTGCTTGCAATATTTGATATATATCACCTACGGGAAATTGTGGTAAATCTCTACCTATGATTTTCGGAATAGATACACCCTCTATTTTTGCAGAAACTTTGTTCTTTCCATAACTACCCAATGCCGGAATTACTGCTAGTAATGTATACTGGAACAATTCCCTGGCTTCTTTTACAGTCTTTAAGGATCTGTCGGTCAAATCTAACAGGAAGGCTAATGTTATAGCTAATAAAGCACCAGCAAACGCTCCACCACCTATAACCAGCTTCTTATTAGCAGGAACAGGCTCATCTGGTACTAAAGCTGGAGAAACAATACGAGCATTGCCAATATTTTGATTTTCGGCTACATTTATTTCTTGCAATCTAGTCAATAGAGTTTCATAGGTAGTTTGAGCAGCCTCCAATTTTCGCTCTAGTTCTCTATGAGCCTGCTCTAATCGAGGAAGAATATTTGCTCTCTGTTTGTAAGCTAGCCTACTTTGGGTTAGTGCAGCCATACGTTTTTCTAAACCAAGACGCTCTGCTTGAATCCGAACCATATCTCCAATCAGGGCTTGTTGCAACTCCCTAATCTGTAAATTTCCTGGTTTTACTGGTTGATTATTACCATTGATTTGTTGTGTCCGTTGCTCAAGCAAACCTCTAAGAGCAGTAGCTTGTTCTTGCAAATTAACAACGGTGGGGTGCGTAGGTTGTAATTTTGTCTGTTCCACAGCAAGTTTACTTTCAGCTTGCTGAAGTTCTTCTAGGACATTTTGTATTCCTGGAGTTTGGCTCAAGGAAGCAAATGCAACCGCTTTTTCAGAATCAATATTTATCTCTTGTTGTAATTTTTGTGCCCTAGCATCTATATCAAATAAGTTAGCTTGAGTTTCAGTCAGTAGCTCTTCTATTTTAGCGATCGCTAGCACTGATGCTGATGCTTCTTCTTTTAAAGAAATAACTTTATATTTTTCCTTAAATCTACGCAGTGCTGATTCTGCTCTGATTACAGCAGTTTCTGTACTGGGTAACTGTTGGCGTATAAACTTGCGAGTTGAGGCAGCTTGGGCACGATTAGCCTCAATATTGTTTTTAATATATACTTGCACAAGTTTATTAACAACTTTTGCCGCTAACTCTGGCTCTTTGTCAGTATAAGAAATTTCAATAATATCTGTACCGGCGATCGGTAAAACCTTGAGTTCTTCCAAGAAGTCCCGGATTTTTAACAATTCACCTTCTTCATCCTTAAGCTCAAGAGATTTAATGGTTTCCTCAATAACCGGAACAGATGTAACAATTTTAGCCTGAGTGTCTAAGGGAGTATTCTCTCTAGCTAAAGGCTCTAGTTTTCCTCTAGAATCCTCTAAACCTGTCAAAGAAGCAGTTTTATTTGTCTCAACTAATATGTTACTTTCTGCTTTATAAGTAGGTTTAGCAGAAAATGCCAAGAAAGATGAAAAGCCAACAACCAGGCTAAAAACCCCTGTTGCTGGTAGCCAACGACGTTGAAGGACAAGCCAGTATTTGTGAAAATCAATTTCTTCAAAATGCTCTTTATAATCCATCATGATCGGGTATTCCAGCTGGTTTTCTATACAAATAACTTAGTCGTAAAAATGGAAGGATTTGCTGCTGTTGTAATTCAGCCTTTTTGATTGTTTGCGAGTAAATTCTCCCACGGACGGATTGCCTCTAGGATCGATTGTGCCTGTGACTTGTTGCCAAAGTCTAGAAGGTGCTACAGACAAATTATAAGTACGTTCGCCAGTTCTTTTGACATAGTACCATTCCGTTTTTTGACAGCGATCGCACCAAAATGCTTCCAACCATTCACCTTTAAGAGAGACTGTTGTCTTAGCTGCTACTAAAATATGAGCATTCTGGCGACCCATACCACGCTGTCGTAGTTGTTGGACATTATCTGCAAATAGTTGATATTTTTGACTAACACTATCGATATAGCACTTGTGAATCGGACAATATATTGCTCGTCGCTTAGAACGTTTCCGATTTCTGTCACATCTTTTCCGCAATTTTTACCTCCTTTCTTGGTTAAGTCAAGGTTAAAGACCTAGCCCCAATAGTCTATTTTCCAGACTCACCTATCTCCTCAAAATTAATTCAAGAGGAATCAAGAAGGTTAGTGTGGAGGGACTGAGATCCAGTGAACCATCGAAGCCCTACTCCATAAAATCAATCAAAAGTTAAATATTTAATTTAAATCAACTTAAGTCAGTTAATCAGATTTATGGTTCGCATGGCTGTAATTACACAACATAGAGTAAGGAAAAACATATTAAAACTATGTAATCTCAATGAACTAGTTCTTTAAATCTTCTTACTTGCTTAAATCCATTAGTTTAGAGATAATATTTACAAGGAATAAAGACGAGTGGTAATTTTGCTAGTTCCTGACTACTGTTAGTTAGTTCATAAATTGTTTTTCAGCCAGTTTTTGAGGTTATTAAATGTTAGCCTCAAAGTTAATTATGATTGAAACCTACTTCTAAATATAGAAAAAATTATCAGACTTATTTGATAAATAAATAAATTTTTCTATATGAAATCCGGCTTTACAGTAGATGTGTTGATAACTTGGTGAGAAAAAACCCTGGCAAATCTCTTGTGTCAATCGATAATACTGACAATAATTATGATTAAATACACCCGGTAGCAGAAGCTTAGTAACCTAGCAAAGTCTTTGTAAACTTCTTCTAAGTATCACACATGAGCACAGTTCATAATTTATGGCTGTAATATCTGTGTAATTTATATTACTAAACTACTATACATAATATACACTATATTTTAGATATTTACAATTTCTTTACTTAAGGTTGATGGATATTTTATAAATAGTATATAGTGTATGTGCGTATAGTGACTTTGGGCAAAAAAATAACTATACAACTTTAGTTAGGAGCAAGAATCCATAGATTCAGAACATCTCATCGGTTTTTACTGACTTGAACAAGTATTGTTTTGCACTTAATTAACCAAACAAGCGAAATCCTATCGCGTATCCTACCATACATCAATAGACTCCAATAATCAAAGATCAAATTTGACCTACATAGCAGTCATAGCAGTTCATATTGTGTTCTTTGAGATACATCCATCAAATCTACTAATACCCACGGTTTGCCCAACTTATTTTGCTGCTAGAGACAATAATGTTTTTGGTTGATGGCGTTGAGGTGACATCAATTAGCTTCCTTGGGAGCTGACCGAAAAAGAAAAGGATACAAGCCCTCAAATTTATTTGTGGAAAAATTAAAAATAATTGTGCCGCGATGCATAAGTACAAGGCGCAATAATTCCTTTCTTTATGCAGTCGCTCATGGGGGAGACCCTCAAGACCGCGCTGCAATGAATTGCGGGCTAATAAACTAAGTACGTTAAAACGCACTGAAATACTTGGTAATATCATGTCCGCCTGATTACTTATGATATTACCATCTATGCAAAAATCACCAAAACTCTTTCTCCCCCTGCTCCCTGCCCCCTGCCCCTTTGCAGTCCTAACGATAAGTCTTTAACCGGACATGATATAAATGGGCATGATTGGTTATACCCCTCAACCGATACAGATGTGTTAGGACTTCCCGTAAAAAGTCAAAAGTCTGAAACCCCCAATACTCACACTCCTAAAAAGGAATTTTACAAGGGTTTCAAATATTGCTGACCAATAGAATTAAAAATCACACTTTATATCAGTATATATTCGAGATGTCTTGGAGAGGCTTAGTGTGTTAGACCATTTAATATCAAGTAGTGTAGCTTTTTTAGCTATATTTATCACTTTATAAACTAACTAAAAAGATACATATACTTCCAGCTTCTGAAGTTTTAACATACTTTCCTAATCATTTTTCATTACTCACATAAATAAATTCCTATTCAAAAAATTATGAACGAATCATCAAATTCATCAAATTCCATTCGAGTCCCTGTTGCACCACCACCACCACCAAATATGGCAGGTGTGACCCTACGCCAATCACAAGACAAAGCAGATATGGCGAAGAAAGATAGTATTTCTCAGAACAATACCCCTCCAGCTCTTGATGACAAGTATTCTAAAAATGAATGGGTAGGGGAGAATAAGAACGATAAAATTAACGTTCCTCCACCTTCTAATACCCATCGTCCCAATGCTTCACCTCCTATTCCTCAAGTGGCGAATGTGAAAAGTAAAAGTTTGCACCCCACTTTTGAGCAATTAATAAAACATGCTTATGATAAGGGGTATTCTGATATTCACTTAGGTGTGGGTGAAGTACCTCGCTTCCGTAATCGAGGGGAAATAGAAACAACAGATTACCCAGAAACAGATCAAGAAACTTTTATTGGCTGGTTGCACGAGGTATTGAGTGAATCTGAAATAAAGGACTTTCGGGAGCATCAGGATTTTGATGGTGCAACTCAATTTGATTTTGCTAGGGTACGAATCAATATCTTTGATACTCTCAAAGGCTACTCTATGGTGTTGCGATTAATTCCTCTGAAAATTTTGACCATTGACCAATTGAGATTACCTCCTATTTTTAGGGATATTTGTCATCACCACAAAGGATTAGTTTTGGTAACGGGTCCCACTGGTTCTGGTAAATCGACAACTATGGCAGCAATGATTGACTATATCAATAAGGAGATGCCTAAGCATATCATCACTATTGAAGACCCCGTTGAATTTGTTCACAAAAGTCAAAAGTCGTTGGTGAAACAACGGGAAGTGGGAATGCATACCCGGAAGTTTGAGAATGCTTTAAAAGCAGCTTTGCGAGAAGACCCTGATTTGATTCTAGTGGGGGAAATGCGGGATAAAGAAACGGTGAATACTGCTCTTAAAGCCGCACAAACAGGTCACTTAGTCATGGGAACCCTGCATACCAATAGTGCTGTGAAAACTATTGAGCGGATCCTCAACCTTTATTCAGGAGAAGAACAGGATGCCATGCGGGTGGCAGTTTCTGAATCTTTAGTGGCAGTTATTGCTCAAGGTTTATGTAAAACTACAGATGGGAAAAGAGCTGCTTTTCACGATATTCTCATTAACACAGATGCGATTACAGAATGGATTAAGGATGGTAAGTATGATGAAATTGGTGAATTGATGAAGCAAGCCAGTTTTGACGGCATGATTACCATGAATCAATCCTTGTTCAATCTCTATCAAGAAGGGCGCATTACAGAAGAAACTGCTTTGGAAATGTCACCAACTCCTAACGAAATGGCTCAATTCTTACGAGGACGAGTGTAAATAAATAGTAGATGGCTCCAAGCTTTTTGTGGATAATGTATTTTTTATTTTCCCTAAGTAAGGTAAAAGAAAGAAGGTGAATAATATTTTTACCTTCTTTCTTTGATTTTGAGTTAATTTTGTGCGTTTAGATCCAAATAAATCTACCCTACCCCAGTTATTTAAAGGCATTGCTTTATTTACCCCTGGCGGAGATATTGTTTATTGCATCGATCCTAGTAAACAGGGTCGATGGCATTTTCATTTGTGTGCCACCTTACAAGAAATTCTGGACTTACCAGAACCACCCCATTTTTTAGTCCCTTGCTATACAGCAACCATAGATCATTGGTTAGATCCCCATACTCAAAAAATACGTACTTTTGCCGAAGCTTATCCAGGGGTTTTCAGGCATCAGGCTGTATTAAACGCGATTTTCGGCACTGGGGAGTTAGTATGGCAACCAGCACCTTGGCAGGAAGGATTATGCGATCGCATGGTATTAACAACCTATCGTTCTTCCTTTCCCCAACTCTGGGAAGATCATGACTTAATTATACCCATAGAACGATCTGAACCAGAATCTTTGTACTATCCACCGATAAATACTTTACAGAAACAATCTGCAAAAACTCAAGGGTATATATTACGTTTGTTTGTAGCCGGAAATAGTGCTAGTACAGAGCGTATTTTACAAAATTTACATGAACTGTTGGAAAAACATTTGGGTCAACCTTACACCCTGAAAGTGATTGATGTTCTAACTCATCCAGAGCAGGCTGAAGCCAATAACATATCTGCTACTCCTAATTTAGTCAAAGTTTGGCCTCATCCGGTACGACGAATTGTTGGTCATTTTGATAATGCAGAAAAACTTCTGCAATTTCTGGGAATCCAAGAGTAATAGAGTGAGGTAAAGAATTTGACAAGAGAGGTTTTTAGGGAACACCAAAAAATAAATTACCCAATTTCTGGACTTGAACTACTTGTTTCACTCCCCCTGCTCCCCTTCGGGTTGCGCCACTTGCTACAACTCGGGGAACCCGCGCAACGCAGTGGCTTACCTGCTCCCTGCTCCCCTGCATTCCAAATGATTGATTATTGTTTTATTTGGAAGTCCCTTATCATCCCCTCATCTCATCATCACCTCACTACCTCAACTGTTCTAGTTAACTAGATCGGGAAACACTTGCTGCACCGCAGGATGAATTAAGCAATGATTATTGACATTTAAACCCTTGGCTAATGGAGGGTTGTTCTCCAGTGCTTCCATGCCTTGGTTAGCTAGCTGGATTACATAGGGTAAGGTACTGTTATTTAATGCTTGGGTTGCTGTCCAAGGTACAGCTCCTGGCATGTTGGGAACGCCATAATGTACTACCCCTTCTTCAATGTAGGTAGGATTTGTATGGGAAGTGGGGCGCAATGTTTCGATACAGCCTCCTTGATCTACAGCTACATCCACAATTACTGAACCAGGACACATTTGTTTAACTAGTTCACGGGATACTAATATGGGTGCTCTACGTCCCGTTACTAACACCGCACCAATGACTAAATCTGCTGCCTTGACACTGGTTTCTATATGAGCAGAGTTGCTGTAAATTAGTTCTACCCTAGAGCCAAAAAGAGTTTCTAAATATGCTAGCCGCTCTACATTCACATCTAAAATTTGCACAGCAGCACCCATTCCCACGGCAATTTTAGCGGCTTCCGTTCCCACAACTCCACCACCTAAAATTGTGACTTGACCAGGTCTGACTCCTGGAACACCGCCCAAAAGTACGCCCTTTCCCCCTTGCTGGCGTTCTAGGAATCTAGCTCCAAATTGCACTGACAAACGCCCAGCAATAATACTCATGGGGGTCAGCAATGGTAATTTATTCGCTCCTGGTTGCTCCACCGTTTCGTAAGCGATCGCTGTTACCCCACAATCAATTAAATGCTCGGTTAATTTTCGATCCGCTGCTAAGTGTAAATAAGTAAATAATATTTGTTCTTTTTGCAGATATTTATACTCATTTACTAATGGTTCTTTGACTTTGATGATTAAATCACGCTCCCAAGCGGCTTCCGTCGTAGGGACAATTTTCGCTCCTGCATTCTGATAATCATCATCTGTAAAACCAGCACCATTACCAGCTTGGGTTTCAACAAAGATTTTATGACCGTTTTCCTTGAGCACCCTGACGCTAGAAGGACTTAACCCAACCCGAAATTCCAAATCTTTTGTTTCTTTAGGAATACCAATTTCCATATAGTTCCTCTACTTTGTTGTTATATATGTAGCTTTAGTGTGTCAATTTATTTATGCTCTGTCAGTTTCATGTGTATCCAAAGCCAATAAATCAACAACACAATGTCTTCACGAAAAATAGGGGTTAGGTGTTAGGGGTTAGGGGAGTGAGTGTGGGGAGTAGGAGAGTGATGGAGGGATGGAGGGATGGTTGGTGGTTGGTGGTTGTTAGTTGTTAGTTGGTGGTTGGGAGTTAAGATTTTTTATCTTTCCCTCTTTCCCTCTTTCCCTCTTTCCCTCTTCCCCTGCTCCCTGCTCACTGCTCCCCAGCCTCTTCGTAGCTGGTATATGTGGCTTCAAATCAGCAATCATAAACTCCGGATTTTTCTAGAAAACTTAACAAATTTAGATATGATCAGTGGATTGGGTGATTAATGAAAATAATTTCACCAGTAGGATGGGCACTGCCCACCCTACTCTTCTGCAAGAAGTCTAATATAAACAAAGTCAAAGTATCCACAGAATTGCCTAGCAACAGGTTAAGCTAGATAAGAATAGCAATTTCTTGCTTTTTTTAGATAAAATTTTCTGTACCTGTTAACTTCAGTGTGCATTCCTTGAGAAACCTGAATGCTAGATAACATTTTCGAGTACCTGAATTTTCAACTTAGTATTGAAGCTCCTATAGTACTGCTGATTTTGATTTTCTTGGAAGCAGTACTTTCTGCTGATAATGCGATCGCTCTGGCTGCGATCGCTCAAGGATTAGATGACAAAAAATTAGAAGAACAAGCACTTAATTTAGGTTTGGTAGTTGCCTATGTATTCCGGATTTCTCTTCTGCTGACTGCTACTTGGGTAGAAAAGTTCTGGCAATTCGATTTACTGGGAGCGGCTTACCTATTATGGCTGGTGTTTCAACATTTTACCTCAGAGGAAAACGAAACTGACGGACATCACCATCATGGACCTCGCTTTACATCATTGTTACAGGTAATACCAGTAATTGCCCTGACCGATTTAGCATTTTCTTTGGATAGTGTCACCACTGCGGTGGCTGTTTCCGATGAAAAATGGTTAGTAATTGCTGGGACTACTATTGGTGTTTTGACTCTGCGGTTTATGGCTGGTTTATTTATCCGTTGGTTAGATGAGTTTGAGAATCTGGAGGATGCAGGTTATATCACTGTATCTTTTGTGGGTTTGCGATTATTACTCAAGGTTGTAAATAATACATTTGTTCCCCCACAATGGATTATGATTACAGCGATCGCTCTTATACTAGCCTGGGGATTTTCTAAGCGTAATCCTCCTGAAGAGGTAGAGTTAGTCCTATCTGAACCGGATATCAAGAGTCAAAAGTCAAAAGAAGGAGTTTAGAGGTAGGGAAGATTTATAATTTATTTGTAGATTAATTGAATAAGGCAGTCCAGATGAAAAAATTTCACCATCAAGGATGAAAATACTTCTTCCCTATCACCTAACCCCTATTTTCAAGTTAGGAGGCAGTCCCGATGAAAAATAATTTGCACCGCCAATTACCTAAGTAGAATATTCTTCCCCCCCTGCTCCCTGCCCCCTGCCCCCTGCTTAACACCATATTTTGGCAGGTCATGAGTAGGGAAATTTTGTTAAAGTTTTTTATAGCACTACGCATACACGTTAAGACATTGTTGAAGCACCAAACCTATGATCAGTAAACTTATTATCTTGCGCGTAGCGCTATACTGGTAAGTGTTAAAAATTACAAATTAAAATGAAGCCCAAGCTGGATTTACAGGAATTTTTTAACAATTGTGACCCCAGTAGAACTTTAATATTCGATAATCTGTTAGATAGGCGATATTACATCGATTTTGCTTCCGTGCGAGGAGCTAATGTCATTGACCAATTACAACGAACTATTACTAGGCTATCGCCCCATAAGCCTACCTGTCAGTTGTTTACAGGACACATTGGTTGTGGTAAATCTACTGAATTAAGAAGACTGGAAGCGGAGGTCAAACGACAAGGTTTTCATGTGGTTTATTTTGAGTCTACCCAAGATTTGGATATGGCTGATGTGGATGTGACTGATATCATGCTGGCTATTACCCGTCAGGTAAGTGAAAGTTTAGCAGATGTTGGGATTAAGCTGAGACCAGGGTATTTGGGAAAATTACTGAATGAAATTATCGATTTTTTACAGACACCTATAGAGGTAAAGGCTGAAGCTGAGATTTCCTTACCTTTGAAGATTGCTAAGATTACCGCTAAAACCAAGGATAGTCCCAATCTGAGAAGTAAGTTAAGGCAGTATTTGGAACCGCAAACTAACAATATTTTACAGTGGATTAATGAAGAAGTTCTGGAGCTTGGCAAGCAGGAGTTAGCCAAGAGAGGAAAGAAAGGACTGGTGGTGATTGTGGATAATTTGGATCGGGTCGATCCTAGGGCAAGAACCACTGAGCGATCGCAACCTGAATATTTGTTTGTGGATCGAGGTGAACAGTTACGTAAGCTCAATTGCCATTTAGTATATACCATTCCTTTGGTGTTGATGTTTTCTAATGAGGTGGAGGCGTTGAAAAATCGCCTGGGGGGTGGGGTTGCACCAAAAGTCTTGCCGATGGTACCAGTACGGTTCCGGAATGGCAGGGAACATCAGCAAGGTATGGCACAATTAAGACAGATGGTGTTGGCTAGAGCTTTTCCCACTGTGGAGCCGGAGCAACGTTTGAATTTAATTGCAGAGGTATTTGATAATACTGCAACCTTAGATAGATTATGCAGTATCAGTGGTGGTCATGTTAGGAACTTGTTGGGGATACTATACAGTTGTCTGCAATCTCAAGACCCGCCTATATCAAGGGAATGTCTGGAAGATGCTATCCGTGATTACCGAGAAAGTTTAGTTACGGCAATTACAAATGATGAATGGGAGTTACTACAAGAAGTTACTCGTACACAACGGGTTACTGGTGAAGCAAATTACCAAACTTTACTTCGCAGCCTGTTTGTATTTGAATATCACGACAAGCAGGGACGCTGGTTTGCGATTAATCCAGTTTTAGGGGAAACAAAGGAATTTCAGCCATGAGTGAGTCGAACCACCAGTCAGATATTCCCATGCAAAACCAGCGATCGCTTGCTAAACTAGTGCGAGCAATTAGGCTTTCTCTGGGAAGATTCTCCCTGATTGTGGTTCGTTGCAACTATGATGTTATTAAACCGCAGATATCATCACAGTTGCGACAACAGGGTTCGGGATTGCAGGTTCAAGAAGTGAGTCTGGGTAGTTCTGCAACCAATCTTTATACAACGTTGCAAGGGGAAATAGGTTCTCCACCACCGGATGTAGTCATAGTATCTGGTTTTGAGTTGGTAAGGTCGCTGGATGATTTGTTAATTTCCATGAACCAGGTGCGGGATGATTTCTCTCAGACTTTCCCCTTCCCCTTGGTATTATGGATTAATGATTTTGTGCTGCAAAAATTTGTCAGGTTAGCACCAGATTGTTATAGTTATGCCGGGGCACCAATTCAATTTGTGATCGCCACTGATGAGTTAATTGAATTTCTCCACCAGCAAACAGAACGGGTATTTAATGGAATTTTTGCAAATAGTACTAATGTATTTATTTCCCCCACAGATATTGGTAAACCTTGGGAAATAGAGACAGCAGTTAGGGAATTAGAAAATCGTGGCTGTCATCAACCAGAGTTGCAAGCATCGGTGAAATTTATTTTAGGACGGGATAGCTATATTAATCATGATATGGTGCGAGCCCGTCAATTATGGGAGGAAAGTTTATCATTTTGGCAGGTAGGAGAGTTAGAGGGAAGGAGTGAAAGAGGGAGAGAAGAAAGGCGAGCCTGTATTCTCTTCCATTTGGGGTTATGGTGGCGCAGGTATGCGGTACAGCATCGTGGGGACTATGAAGAGGCTTGTACTCAAGCGCGGGATTATTATCAGCAATGTGTAGATATATTAGAGCAGATCAATTCCTTAGATTTAGTCGCTCAGTTTATTAGTTCTTTGGGGGAAACCCTTTTGCAACTGCGACAGTGGGATAAGTTGGAGCAGGTTGCTCACCGAGCTATTGAGTTACACCAAACATATGCAAATAATACCAGGTTGGCCTATGCCTATGGGTTTTTGGCTGAGGTGGCTTTAGGAAGGGAAAATTGGCATCAAGCCAAGGAATATGGGGAAATTGCCTTAGATATTAATCAAAGATTAATACAAGAAAATGAAAATGGTGTCAATGCGATCGCAAATCGCCATGTATTATTAACTAAAATTTATCAGAGCTGGTACTTGTTTTTAATCTCCCAAGCCCAGCAGCATCTCGAGCAAATACCATCAGCACTGGAAAAATTAACAATAGCTAAACAAGCAACCATACCAGATTATTATCCCCAGCTTTATATCCGGATTTTAGAATCTCTGCAAAATTTATACTTTCAGTTAAGTGAATATCTGCAAGCCTTTCATATGAAGCAAGAAAAGTTTGCAGTAGAGCAACAATATGGCTTGCGGGCTTTTATTGGTGCCGGTAGATTGCGATCGCAACGACCAGTTATTCACCCGGCTTTGGTGCCACTTGCATCAGTAGGATTGGATTTTCGGGAGCCGGGAGGGGAGATGACCACAGGGGATATTGCCCAAGAAATCAAGGCTTCTGGACGACAGAGAGATGTGGAGCGTTTAGTTGAACGCCTCAGCCGTGCCGATCATAAATTGATTGTCATTCACGGGCCTTCGGGGGTGGGGAAAAGCTCTCTATTAATGGCGGGTTTAGTACCTGCTTTGCAGCAAATTACCATGATGGAGGGTCGTCAACCTTTACCAGTGGTGGTGAGGGTTTATACAGATTGGCTGGGGGAAGTCAGGAATCAGCTTGTCTCTACCACAGGAGATGATTTATTAGGGGAAATACTGGCACAGTTACGCCACAATGCAGCTAAAAATTTGTTGACAATTCTCATATTTGACCAATTTGAGGAGTTTTTCTTTAACTGTCCCCAACCAGGGGATAGGCGAGAGTTTTGGGAATTTTTACACCAATGTTTAGATAGTATAGATATTCCCTATGTGAAAGTAATTTTATCCCTACGGTCAGATTATTTACATTATTTATTGGAATGCGATCGCTTGAGTAATTTACAGGCGACAAATAATGATATTCTCAACAAAGATATTCGCTACTATTTTGGTAATTTTTCCCCAGAGGAGGCGAAAACAGTTATCTATAGCCTCACGGAAAATTCTGCTGCTTTAGAACCCGCGTTGATTGATGAGTTGGTGCGGGATTTGGCGGGAGATGTGGGGGAAGTGCGTCCCATTGAGTTGCAGGTGGTGGGGACGCAATTGGAAACGGAGAAAATTACCACCCTGGCAGGGTATCAGGAATCTGGGCCGAAAGAAAAACTGGTTGATCGATTTTTAACAGCAGTGGTGCAAGACTGCGGGGAAGAAAATGAAAGGGTAGCGCAATTAGTTTTATATTTACTCACCGATGAAAACAATACCCGTCCCCTGAAAACTAAGGCGGAATTGGCAGAGGCTTTGGCTGCGGAGGTAGATAAATTAGATTTAGTTTTAGAGATTTTAGTCACATCGGGGATAGTATTTTTAATTCCCCAATCCCCTGCCGATTGTTATCAATTGGTGCATGATTATTTGGTGGCTTTTATTCGTCAGCAACGGGGTGCGGAATTACTGGCGGAACTGAAACGGGAGAGACAACAACGCCAGGAAGCGGAAGCAAAGTTAACTCGGGTTTTAAGGAAGCAATTGCGAGATGCTTATATTGCTGCTGCGGGGTTGGTAGCGGTAACAGCAGTCGCGGTGGGATTTGGGGTGGAGTCATATAAAAATAGTATTAATGCCGAAATCAACCTGATGAGGAGTGAAAGCGAACAGTCTTTGGCAGCAAATTTTGATAGAGAAGCACTGATAGAAAGTTTAAATGCGGGGGATAAATTACAACGCACACCCCAATTTTGGGTTAAACCAGACACCAGAACCCAAGTTGTGACAACATTACACCAAGCCATTTATGGAGTAAAAGATATTGAACTGAAAACCTTGAAAGGACATAACAGTGAGGTTTATAGCGTTAGCTTCTCCCCAGATGGCAAAACCATTGCTTCTGCTAGTTTCGACAACACCATCAAATTGTGGAGTGTTGATGGCAAACTTCTCAAAACTTTGAGAGGACATAGCAGTGAGGTTATAAGCGTCAGCTTCTCCCCAGATGGCAAAACCATTGCTTCTGCTAGTTGGGACAACACAATCAAATTGTGGAGTGTTGATGGCAAACTCCTCAAAACTTTGAGAGGACATAGCAGTGAGGTTATAATAAGCGTCAGCTTCTCCCCAG